>JAIXTI010000081.1 GCA_027484025.1 bacterium | reverse complement strand
TGGGCCCACCCTTGTTGACCTGCGGCAGCCCGTCGCGCAGCCACTGCGGCGCCGGCTCGCCCTTGAGGTAGTGATCGAAGAACTGCTTCATGCGAATGGTAAAGTCCTTCTGGTTGTCGCGATTCACCAGATTGTGCGCTTCACCCGGGTACGACAGGAGAATGCCCTGCTTCCCGGCCGCACGCGCGGCGTTCACGAACTGCAGCCCTTCCGTGTAGTCGACCGCGCCGTCTTCCATGCCATGCAGCACCATGAACGGTGTCACGATGCGGTCAACACTGAAGATTGGCGACTGCTCGATATACAGCTTGGTGTTGTTGAACGGCGTGACGTTTTTGCCCATGCGTACCTGCCCCACGGTGGTGATTCCCTGCTGCACCGTGCCGCTGCTCTTGTAGAGCGTGTTGTAGAAGCTGAGCAGGTTGGTTGGCGGCGCACCGCTCACCACTGCGGCAAACAGGTTGCTGTGCGTGAGAATGAACGCCGACTGATACCCACTCCAGCTGTGTCCATGCAGCCCGATGCGCTTGGGGTCGGCGTAGCCCAATGCGATGACCTTCTTCACGGCCGCCGTCATGTTGTCGAGCGAGCTCGTGCCCGGGCGCCCGATCTTGTACGTCATGTCGGGCTGGAAGGTCAGGTAGCCGTTGCTGTTGTACGTGGAGAGCTGCGGGCTGTTGCTGTAGCCGGGCTGCGAGAAGTTGTGGTGCGTGTTGGACACGATCTCGTAGAACGACACCAGCATGGGGTACTGCTTGCCCGGCACGTAGCCGGCGGGCAACGCCAACGTGCCCTGCAGTTTCTCGCCGCGGCTGTTGGTGTAGTCAATGAGAATCTTGCCGGCCGACCAGGCGTACTCGCTCACGATGGGATTCGCGTCGGTCACCCGCTGGCGATTCTCGAAGCGCGTGTTGGTGCGCCACACGTTGGGATACTCGTCGAACTTCTGCTGCGTGTACAGCATCACGTCGGTCGAGTCGGCCTTGATGACGCCGCCAATGTTGCGATCTTCCCATACGATCGCTTGCGGGGCCTTGCCAGCGCTCAGTGACCAGTAGCCGGTCTTCTTGGAGCGCGTGCCGTATGCGGAGAGCGTGAGGGGCTTGGAGAGATCGAGAGTGGTCGTGTCGACGGCATTGCCACCGCCGCGCGGGCCACCGCCACCTGCTGCATCGTTGCCGTCGAACGATGTGACGCGGAACTGCATCTGCTGCGCGCGCCCCAGGCCCTGTGTGAGATTGACCGACTTGCCACCATCGAGCGGCGCCGACCAGACATCGTACTTGTCGTAGAGCAACACCGCCTTGCCGTCGCGCGTCCAACCGCCAACACCCCAGAGTGGCAGTTCGTAAGCGTGGTCGTCGTCCTCGTTGATGTACGACCGACGCGGCGTACCACTGGCGTCGAGCGTGACCGTGCGTCCCGTCGTGAGATCGTACGCTCGCGTGTCCTTGCCCTGCACGTACAGATACCAGCGGGAATCGGGGCTGATGCCGTACGTGCGCGAGACCCCCGTCGCGAAGCGCGTGCGCTGGCCGGTGGCGATATCAACCTTGTAGTAGTCGGCGCGGCTGCCACCCCACGCGATCTCGCCGCGATACGCGGAATCGTCGCGACCGACACCCACCAATCCGTTTGGCGCGATCGATACAGTACGCATGTCGTCGCTGCCGAGCTGCACGAATGCACCGCTCGACAGGGTAACCACAGCCGGCCACGTGGCGCGCCGCAGCTGTGCGAGCTGTACGATCTGCACCGACTGCACGGTCTGATCCTTGTAGTGCCACACGTCGACGTTGGCCTTGATCGAGTCTGCCGCGGCCACTTCGGGCTCCTGTGCTTTGATGCCCACGAACAGTCGCGACCCATCGCGGCTCCAGCGTGGCGCACTGTATTCGCTCACCACGAAGTCGCGCGGAAAGGTTGCGCTCTTTGCGGGGTCGAACAGCATGTGCGTCCCACCGGTGGCTGTGACGTTGGTCCATGCGTGCAACGTGTTGACGCGCTGCTTCTGTGTGGTGGCCTTGGTACCGGCGAGCACCGCAATCGCCGTCCCGGTGCTATTCCACGCGAGGCCATCGAAATCGGCGTTGCTGGCAGCGAGCGTCTGCGTCGACCCCGTGGCCGGATCGAGAACGAAGACGCCGTTACCAAGCTTCTCGGGCGCATCGACGGTGTAGGCGAGCAACGTGCCGGCGGTGTTGAAGGCGAACTGTCCCACATGGCCGATGTTGCGATCCATGCCCGTCGCCAGATCGTGCAGCACAAGGTCGGCCCCTGCAGGCGTCGCTGGGGCGCCGGCGGGACGACTCATTCGCAGCACCAGATACTTGGCGTTCGGCGAGAAGCTCGACGACGCCACGCCGGCAAAACGCGTAACGGCACCGGTGGTCAGGTTGCGGAGTTCGAGGCGCGTGGCCGGCGGCGTCGTGCCGGCCGCTGCGGGGGCCGGTGCACGGCCCGGCTGTCCCGACGGCGGCGGCGCGTTTCGGCCATTGGCGGCGCCGGCAGCACCGCGACCAGCGGCGACCGGAGCCGTGTACGTCACCCACTTGGAGTCATCGGAAAAGCTGGGCGCACCCACACCACCACCGGCGCCGCGTCCACCGGCCGGCGCAGCACCAGCCCGCGGCGCCGGCGGTGCACCCAACGACACGACCACTTCGTCGCCACTGTCGAGAGGCTTGAGGCGCAGCGTCGCTTCGCCGCCCTCGTTCGGCGTGAGGGTGTACGCCATCCATCGTCCATTCGCGCTGATGGTGGTGCCACCAATGCGCTGCCAGCGCCCATAGTCGTCGAGGTTGAGCACCTTCTTGCCAGTGCTCGGCGATGATCCTGCCGCTGCCGGTTGCGCAGCAAGCGGGGCCAACGGAAATGCACCAATTGCGATGGCGCACAGTGAACGCACGAGGGGACGAACCATGGGGCTTGGCTCCAGGAGGGGACGGATGACGACACGACGCTCCCCAAAGTGCGTGGTGGTCGCGCAGAGCGCGAGCGCCGTTCGAGTAGTGCTGCATGGACTGCCGGCGCTCGCATATCTTGGGGAGTGCCAGCCTCCCCGCCTTCCTGTCGGCCGAATCTGCGCCGGCTTGGCCTGTTCGCCCTGCTGCCGTTCGTGTCGGCGCTCTTCGCGTCCAGCACGGTAGCGCGCGCACAAACCACCGAGGCCTCCATTGTGGGGAGCGTACGTGACAGTGCGGGGCGACCGCTCCTGGGCGTCACGATTGCCGTGAAGAACACCGGCACCGGCCGCGTCTGGACGCAGCGGTCGAACGCGACGGGACGGTTTGCCTTTGTGCAGCTGCCGTTGGGTGGTCCCTACGAGGTTGCGGCGCGTCGCATTGGTCTCGAGCCGCAGTCGCGCACCGGATACACGCTGACCCTCGCGCAACGATCGGTGGTGGAGTTCGTGCTCCGCTCCGCCGCCACTCAGATTGCCACGCTGCAGGTGAAAGGCGACGCGCGCGATACGCGCTCCGCGACGCTCGGTGGAAACCGTCGCATCGACGCCGGGCAGATGGCGGCACTGCCTGCGGTCGATCGCAACTTCACCGACCTCGCGGCGCTGGCGCCAGCGACGGGGGCGCAGCTCTCGATGCTGGGTCAACGCTGGACCTCGACAGACATTCGCATTGATGGCGCGCAAGCGCGAAACATGATGCGCGCCGGAGAGTTCGGGGCCGGACCGTTCACGCTCTCGATGGAAGCGATCCGCGAGTTCGAGGTGAGCACTACGGTCTTCGACGTGACGCAAGGCCGACAAGGTGGCGGCGCGATTCGCGCGGCCACGAAGGCCGGCGCCAATCAGTGGCACGGAAGTGCGTTCTCGTATTATCGCGGCAGCCGCTTCACGGCGGCGAACGATTTCCAGCAGAAGTCGCGGGCACAGCGCCAGTTTGACGCGTTGCAGTGGGGCGGAAGCATTGGAGGCCCACTCGTCCGCGACCGCGTGCATCTGTTCGTCGCGCTCGACGCACAATACTCCGATCAGCCGCTGTTCACCGGAGAGCTGCTGACGTCCGCCGACGAAGTGGCAGCGGGGGTCGCCCGTGATTCTGTCACGCGTCTGCTGCGCATCCTGTCAACGTCCTACGGACTGGATACGACCAGTGCACAACTCGGACGATTGGAGCGGACGCCCGTGGCGAACACGCTCTTTGCCCGACTGGACTGGAACATCGGACCCGCGCACCAGCTCACCGTTACGGAGAACCTGAGTGTATGGAATAGCCCACTGAGTGGTGGCGTCGATCTGCCGATCGCTTTGCGGGAGGCCCGATCGAACTATCGGAGTATCGAGCAGCAAGCACTCGCCACGCTTCGTTCGACCTTTGCTTCGGGATTTCAGAACACACTCTCGGTTGCGCTCTCCACCTCACAGCGCACACTGGCGGGGAACACCAGTATCCCCCGCGGTTTTGTTCGCATTCAGTCGACGCTCCCTAACGGCCAACTTGGCGATACCCGCATTCAGTTCGGCGGGAATCGGCTCGCGCCAGACGAGAGCCGTGAACTGCAACTGCAGCTCATTGACCACGCGTACTTCCAGCGCGGCACCGTGCTCTACACCGTCGGAACGGACAATACGCTCACCCGTCTCAACAGCTTTATTGCGGAATCGCAGCGCGGACTCTTCGAGTTCAACAGCTTGGCGGATCTGGAGGCGCTTCGTGCATTTCGTTTCAGTCGGACGATTCCGCTTGCCGAAGCAGAACCAACGACGCAGCAGAGCGTCCTCGAGTTGGGAGGCTTCGCGCAGGCAGAGTGGCGACCCACCGCGCGCCTGACGGTTACCGCCGGTGTGCGTTGGGACGGGACCGCCTTTCTCACCGCACCGTCGCGCAACCCGCTGGTGGAGCAGCAACTCGGCGAGCGCACCGATCGAGCGCCCAAGGATTGGCGCAAAGTCCAGCCGCGTGCGCAGGTCGTATGGGACGTCGATGGCAGTGGTCGCGATGTTGTGCGTGTAGGAGGAGGACGCTTCGCGGCGCAACCGGTGTACTATCTGCAGCACAATCAGCTGCTGAACGATGGACGGCGCATTGCAGATATCACGCGCACCGGTGCTGCCGTTCCCGTACCGGACTTTCCGGCATATCGCGCGAATCCGTCGAGCATCCCAGGGCTGTTGGCCAATACGCCAATAACCCCTTATGTGAACTTGGTGAGCCGTCGCTTCGAAACGCCGAGCGTGTGGAAGGGGAGTATGTCGTACACGCGGCGCGTGGTGCGGAATGTGACCGTAACAGGGACGCTGCTCGCGTCGCGAACCGACAACAACTACCTGTACGCCGATCGCAACCTGCGGAGCAGTCCCGCGTTCCTGCTGACGAACGAGTTGAATCGCCCGGTGTTCGTTCCAGCGTCCACCATCGATGGCGTTGGACGAACACTCAACAGCAACGCGCTGGCGGCTCCGCAGCTGGGGCGGGTGCTCGAGCTCACCAACGGCGCACGCGCTACCGACCGCGCGGCGATGCTTGAAGCGGTGGCGGTGCTACCGCGTGGTGGCCGTTTGGACGGTTCGGTGACCTACAACCGTGCGTCCGACAACTCGTCGTTCGGCTGTTGCCTGGCACGGACCGCCACAACCTTTACGCCCGTCTCGCAAGATCCTCGCAATCTCTCCGGATCGTGGGGGCCGTCTGACACGGAGTTCCGGCGCAAAGTGGTCATGTCTGCCACGTTGCCGGTGCGCTGGGGCGTGCACATAGGGGCTCGGTATGTCGGTGCAGGCGGGCGTCCGTTTTCGGCGGTAGTGAACGGAGATATCAACGGCGATGAGTCGGCGAGCAACGATCTTGCCTTCGTTTTCAATCCTGATGATCCCTCTACGCCGCGCGCCGTTGCCAGCGCCATGCGTCGTGTACTCGGCAATCCGCGCAACGTCGCGCGCGAATACCTGCGTCGAAACATCGGGCGGGTCGCCACACGAAACGGCGCCTTTGCGCCGTGGACCGAACGCATCGATGCGCGCGTGACCAAGGAGGTGGATGGGCTACGCGGCCAGACGGTGACTGTGGGGCTGGACATCTTCAATGTGGCGAATCTGGTCAACTCCCACTGGGGGGCGGAGTACGTGCTCCCCGTCGGGATCTCCAACCAGAACCCGGTGGTACAGCGGCTTCCGCTCTTGAATGTCGTGGGGTTCGATCAGGCTACGCGCACGTACACGTACACCGTCAACGAAAACTTCGGGGTCCTGCAAAAGGCCGGGAATCCGTACCAGATCCAGCTCTCGCTGCGGCTTGGGTTCTAGTCAACAGGTACGTTTCATGCCCTGTTGTTTTTCGCGTAGCTTATTGCAGCCGCTGACGACGTCCCGATTTCACTGACTCATCGACCATGTCCATCGTTCGCATTGCTCTCGCGGCGCTTCGCGTGCCGGCCAGTCCCGAGGAGTCGGTCCGGTTGGCGACGGCGGCCATTGCCGACGCGGGCCGAGCAGGGGCGCTCATCGTGTGCTTCCCCGAGTGTTATGTGCCGGGCTATCGATGGCCCGGTGTGCCGCTTCCGCCGCCAGACGCGACATTCCTTGCGCGTGCCATGGACGAGGTTGCGCAGGCGGCGCAGCGCGCGAACATCACGGTCATTCTTGGCACCGAACGCGTTACCGAACGCGGACTGCAGATCAGCGCGTGCGTCATTGATGCAAGCGGGCACATTGCGGGCTGGCAGGACAAAGGGCAGCTCGACCCCGGAGAAGAAGCGACTTACCCGGCGTTCGGCGCCGAACGGCACCTGTTCACGGCGGGGCCGCTCACCTTTGGTGTCGTGATCTGCCACGAAGGGTGGCGCTATCCCGAGACCGTACGCTGGGCGGCGCGCCGCGGTGCGCAGGTGGTGTTTCATCCACACTTCGGTATCGCCGAGCCCGGCAGCTATCGACCCGTCGCTTTCGCGGACCCCGCAAACACGTTTCACGAGAAAGCCGTGCTCTGTCGCGCCGCCGAGAATACGTGCTGGGTGGCATCGGTGAATTGCGCGAGCGATGGCGCACCAACGGCCTCGGCGATTGCACGCCCAGACGGCACGCTGCACAGCTTTCAACCGTACGGCGAAGAAGGGTTGCTGCTGGCCGACATCGAGCTGGACGAGGCCACGCGACTGCTGGCGACCCGCTGCCGGACGGTGCCATGAGCGACGCGCGTACGGCAATCGTCCTCGGCGCGTCGGGCTCAGTGGGTGGCGCGCTGGTGCGTGCGCTGCTGCACGACGGCACCTTCGACCTGGTCATCACGTTCGGTCGCAAGTCGCTTCCAAATGTGCTGGCGATGGCGCGTGCAAGTGGCCGCGAGCTACGCGAGCAGCTGGTGCCTGACATGACGCCGGCTGCGTTGGCCGCGGCAACGGTGGGAGCCTTGCGAGATATCGACGGCGATGTAGCGGCTTTCAGTGTGCTGGGCATCGGGGCCGGCACGGCCAACATGAGCATCGACGCGCATCGCGCCGTCGACGTCGAGCTCAATGCCGCGTTCGCGCGCGGACTGCGTGACGCAGGGAACGTGCGGTACCTGGCGTATATGACGGCCGTGGGAGCCGACGCGTCGGCCAGTGAGACCGGATCGGGCGCCGCCGGCATGGCGCGCTACAATCGGGTGAAGGGCGAGTCGGAAGTGGCGGTGCGCGCGCAGGGACCCGCGGTGGTAAGCATTTTCCGACCCTCGATGATTCTCGGTTCGAAGCACACCCCGTGGATCCTGGCAAAACTTCTCCCCGTGTTCTCGGTCTTCACGCCGGCCAAGTTTCGCGCGATTACCGCAGAGCAGATCGCGATGGCGATGATCGCCATCACGAAAACAAAACCGACGACCAGTGCGATCTACCACTATCGCGAGATGATCGATGCCATCGCGCGAAGAACAGCACACGACGCTGAGAAAGGACGAACATCGTGATTCGAGTGATCGCTGGCATCGCCGCTGTCGTAGCGGGTAGCATGATGGTTACTCCGCGTCTGGCGCAGCAGCCCCCCGCCAAACAGAGCGAATATCTCTACCTGTGGACCTCGGCGGCCGACAGCAGCGGCCCGGATTTCCTGGCGGTATACGACGTGCGCGCCAACGCGGACGCCGATCGCTACGGTGCGCTTGTGACGACGGTTCCGGTGCCGGGGCGCGGGCATCGCACGCACCATACCGAGCACGAGCTGGCAGCGGACCGACAGTTGTTCGCCAATGACTTCGGGTCGGGCGAATCGTTCATCTTTGATCTGACAACGCCAGCCGCGCCAAAGTTCGTAAAGCAGTTCGAGCAGGTGGGCGCGCTCATGCACCCACACAGCTTCTGGCGGCTGCCAAACGGCAACGCGCTCGCCACGTTTCAGATGCAGCACGAGATGCAGGGCACGACCACCAGCTTCGTGCCGGGCGGTCTCGCGGAGCTGACACCGCGTGGCGATGTGATCCGCATCAGCTCGGCCAACCTGCCGGGTGTCGATCGTCGTGTGCGTCCGTATTCTGCGGCCATTCTTCCGGCTATCGATCGTGTCGTCGTCACGACCTCCGACATGGACAATCGTGATACGACGCGTGTCTTGCAGTTCTGGCGGTTGTCCGACTTGTCGCTGCAGCACTCCATCGAACTGCCCAACGGTCCTCGTGGAGACGAGGGCTATCGCAGCGCCGAGCCGCGCGTGTTGCGCGATGGCAAGAACGTGCTGGTGAGCACGTTCAATTGCGGGCTGTATCTGCTGGACGGCGTGGCGGGCACGCAGCCGTCGGCCACGCTGGTGGCGTCATTTCCGCGCAAGCCGGGTACGTCGTGCGCGGTGCCGGTGGTGGCGGGCAACTACTATCTCATCACGGTGCCGGCGTGGAGTGCCGTGGTGAGTCTCGACGTGTCGGACCCGCGGCATCCGCGCGAAGTGTCGCGCCTTTCGTTGGGCCCCAATGATGTGCCGCACTGGATTGGCATCGAGCCCAACCAGGAGCGGGTGGTCGTTACGGGCTATCAGGCGATGAAAACGCGCGTCCTTCTTGCACGATTTGACAAGACGCGCGGGACGCTCACGCTCGACAAACGTTTCCGTGCCCCCGGTAGCACCGAACCGGGGTTCCGCATGGAGAATACCACGTGGCCGCATGGTGGCAGCGGCGCCGGTGTTCCGCACGGCGCGGTCTTCAGCCGCTAGCCGATGTTCAACGCGTGCGCGTGTGTTGCAGCAGCCAGGGTACACCGCGCAGCACGCCGCCTCGCACCATGAGCGTGTGCCCTTCATTGGCGCGCTCTTCGTAGGTGCCGCTGGGGGTCGCTGCCGCGGCAGCCTTTACGCGTGCCGCGGGAATCACCGGGTCGAGCTGTGCGCCAATGAACAGGATTGGCGGTGCACCAGCAGCCGTCACGGCACTACCACCCGCCAGGCATACGACGGCCGCCAACGCCTGCGGACGTTCCTGCGCAAGTCGCGCGGCAGCGCCGGCGCCCATGGAGTGCCCAATGACATAGATGCGCGTCGCATCGAGCTGATAGTCGCGACCAAGCACCGCGGTCAGTGAGTCGAAGTTTACCGCGCTAGTCATGAACGGCGTGGTGGCCAGCGACACGAACAGCAGGTTGTTCGCGCGCGCCAGTCGCGCGGCGATTCCCTGTCCGTACCCCATGGCAAACATGTTTTCGTCACCGCCGGCACCGTGCAGCGCGATAAGCACGCCGACAGCACGTGATGCGGCCGCCTTGGGAGCAATCACGCGCATGGGCACGGCGGCGCCGTTGGCACCACGATAGCTGCGCCACAGGTCGCCCACCGCACGCGCATACGGATTGCGTCCCTTTTCGAGTGTGCTCACCTCAGCCGTCACCGCGCGCGCGAGCGCGGCGGGATCGGTGAGGAATTCGGCACTTCGCTCGGCGGACACCGTATCGACGAGCAGCCCTGCCCGCGCGCGCGCCGAAGCCATGGGCTGCGCAAGCGTGCCGGTGCTGTCGAGCGCGGCGAGGCGGGCGACGAGGGCGTTGCGCACCTCGCGTGCGGGGCGCTTGTCGATGCGTACGCCGGCAGGAAGGGTGCGACGCTCGTAGCGATAGGTCGGCTCCGCCATGGTGATGGCCGTATCCATCATGGCCGCCGTCATCGCGAAGCGACCACCAAAGAAGCTCAGCGTGGAGCGATCGAAGATGCGGTTGATCGCCGCGCGCGTACTGTCGGACAAACGCCCCACAGAATCAGCAGTGGCGTAGCTGGCATCCATGAGCAGATAGCGCCACGCGAGATCGGCGCGCGTGACGGATGCTGGCGCAGGTGCCGCGGGACTCTGCGCCCCAGCAGGCGCTGCTGCCGCTGCCCCAAGCAACAGCGAGATGCCAGCAGCGGCGCGACGGGCGGCGAGACCAACCATGAATACTCTCTGACGTGAATGCGTGATCAGCGAACGACCTTCGCCTCTTCGACGACAAGCGCGTACGTGTAGCCGGCGCCGAAGTCTTTGTTGGTGCGCACCGTGCCGGTGACCGTGACGGTATCACCGACGGCGACGGTCGACTGCGACGTCGCGGTCAGGTCGATGGTGCCATCGGCGACCTTGCCGCTGCCGTCTTGCAGATGGATCCAGTTCTTGCCCATCACGCCACCATTGAACTTCACCACGACGCCACGCACGGTAATGGTCTTGCCGACGAGTGCCGACTTCTGCGCCCACAGTTCGCTGATGGTGTGGGCGTTGGTGCCCGTGGCGCGCGCGATGCGGCCCACACGCGCGTCGATCGCGTCAGGCGTGCCGACCGTCGTTACGGCGCCAGCGCCGGGCGTACGTGGGGATGCGCCAGGCGCTCCGGCCGGTCCTGCGCCTGCGTTCCCGCTCGGCGGCGTGAGCATGCCGAAGTAAATGCGCGCAAACGTGCGACCGAGTGTGGGCGAGTTGAACTGCTCCATCTTCATCACGTTGTACACCGTGACCGGCTCGCCCATGGTGAGACGCCCCTCGTTCACCGCCGCCCACTCGTCGCCATTGGCGGTCTCGAGGCGCACGTAGACGTATGGCCCCACGGGGATCTGTTCACGAAGGGTGCCCGTGAGTGTGCCGCCGGGCGCCACGGATGCCGCTGTCGCAGCACTCGCTGCCGCAGGGGCCGACGCTGGGACCTGCACACCGGCAGCCGGCGCGCGGCCTTTGGAGTCGGCTTTGTCCGCGCACGCCGCGGCGAACAGCACAGTGAACGAAATGGCAACGGGGTAACGCATCGCACTCGAGATGAAAGGACGGAACGACAGACCCGTCTCACGTATCGTACGGGTGCACACCCTGCTCAGCAGAAACGTAGAAGACGCGGGGTGACGTTCCCAGTCCTGATTTCTCTGGAGGGGAACGGTCCGGTCTCTTGCCGGCCGTGCCACGATTGGTGAGTGTACGCACATGACCCGAACCTCTCCTGTGCTCTACGCCGCGCTGGTCGGTGTGCCAGTGCTGCTCATTGCGCTGTTGTTGCAGTTCGGCTCCACGACGTTCATGCCGACGGCGGAGGCATTCGCGACAGCGGCACCCGCAGCCGCTCAAATCAGCGGGAGCGCTGCGGCCGCGTCGCCGGCGACGTTCTCGCTGGGCAGACTCGTGCTGCAGCTGGTGGTCATTCTGACCGCTACCAGACTGTTCGGCATGGGGGCAAAAGCCATCGGACAGCCTGCGGTCATTGGAGAAATGCTCGCCGGCATCGCCCTTGGTCCCTCGCTGCTGGGTACTCTCGCGCCGGCATTGTCCACGCAGCTCTTTCCCGCCAGCAGCCTCACGGTGCTCAACGGGCTCAGTCAGCTCGGCGTGCTGCTGTTTCTCTTCATTGTCGGACTGCACGTGGACGTGCCCGCGCTCCGTCGTCAGCGGAGCACCGCGGTCGTCGCCAGTCACGCCAGTATCGCGGCGCCGTTCACGTTGGGCGTAGCGCTCGCGCTGTATCTCTTTCCGCGCTATGCACCGGCGGGTGTCGCCTTTCCCGCGTTCGCGCTGTTCATCGGCGTCGCCATGAGCATTACGGCGTTCCCCGTGCTGGCGCGCATCCTCGAAGAGCGGGGGCTGCTCAACACGCCTATTGGCACATTGGCCGTTGCCTGTGCCGCGGTCGACGATGTCACCGCGTGGATGCTGCTGGCCGCAGTGGTGGCGCTGGTGCAAAGCGGCGGTGCGATACCATCGCTGCTGCAGGCGCTCGCGGGAACCGCGGTCTTCGTGCTGATCATGTTCCGGGTGGTGCGCCCGCTCCTCGACCGTCTCGCCACCGGAGAAAGGGCTTCGCGGGTGCCGACCGCCACCTTGTCGCTGTTGTTGATCATGGCGCTGCTCGCGGCTCTCGGTACTGAAACGCTCGGCATTCACGCGCTCTTCGGGGCCTTCGTAGCGGGTACCATCGTGCCACGTAGCAACGGCTTTGCCGACAGGGTGGCCAATCAGTTCGGGGATCTGCTGGTGGTGATGCTGTTGCCATTGTTCTTCGCGTACACCGGCCTGCGCACCGACTTCTCCATGATTGCCGGCGCCAGCGCGTGGTGGCCACTGTTCGGAATTCTCGCGGTCGCGATCGTTGGCAAAGTGGGCGGCACGACGCTCGCCGCACGCGCAAGCGGGCAGAGCTGGCACGCCGCTTCCACCCTCGGTGTGCTGATGAATACCCGCGGTCTCATGGAGCTCGTCGTACTCAACATCGGGCTCGACCTCGGCGTGCTGTCTCCGCCGCTCTTTGCCATGATGGTCGTCATGGCACTGGTCACGACCACGATGACGGTGCCGTCGCTCGTGTTGCTCGACCGGTGGTCTCCCCAACAGCAGGCGGTCTGACATGGAAGGCGGAGCGACGTGGGGCACATGGGTCGCGCAGGGCGCCATAGCGCTGTTCATATTGCTGCTGCTGGCGCTGTTCATCCGCACGGCGCTGATGGTCGGCTCGGTGTTCATCCTGGCGTGGACGCGGCGCAAGGAAAAGCTACCCACGCCTCCGCTTTCAGGAGAAAACAGTGAGTAGCGAGCATTCAAACATGTCCCCGGCCGTATCGACCCAGCTCCAGCCAGATCCCTCGGCTGTCGTGGCCAAGGCGGTACTTGCGGCTGCGGAGCGCCTCGGGCTTACCTGCCGGCATCTGGCGCAGGTCATCGGCGTGAGCGAGGTCACCTTGTCGCGACTCAACAGCGGCAGCGGCATCGACCCCGCCAGCAAAGAGGGCGAGCTGGCGCTGCTATTCGTCCGTCTGTTCCGATCGCTCGATGCGCTCGTTGGCGGCGATGATGCCAAGGGGCGCGACTGGTTGAACACCATGAACACGCATCTTGGTGGGGTGCCGGCCACGCGAATCTGCACCGTCGTGGGGGTGGTGGACGTCGTCCAGTATCTTGAGGCCTGACGAGCTCACACGCGCCGTGTCTTCCACGCCCCGCGCCTGAAGAACACCGCGCTGATGAGCGCGAGCGCCGAATAGGCGACGGGTACGGCAATGAACACGCCGCGATAGCCCAGGTCGGTCTTTTGTGAGAACCACCACGCCGCCGGTAGCTGCAGCACCCAGAACACGACGAAGTTCATCCAGCTTGGCGTCCGCGTATCGCCGGCGCCGTTGAACGACTGCTCGAGCACCATGCCCAGCGCGTACAGTGGAAAGCCCAGGCTCATGGTGCGAAGCCCGTAGGTCGCCACGGTGCGCACATCCTCCGCATCGCTGAACCACGCGACCAGTGACGGCGCAAAAATCCAGAACAGCGCCCCAGTAAGCCCCAGCACCATCATGTTGATGCGCGCCGCCACCCACACCGATGTTTCCGCACGCTCGGGATTCTGTGCACCGAGCGCCTGCCCCACCATGGTAGACGCTGCTGCTCCCACGCCGAAGGCGGGCATGAGCGCGAAGAGCAGCACGCGAATGGCAATGGTGTAACCGGCCACGACATGGCCACCAAAGGTGGACATGAGGCGCACGAGGACGATCCAGCTCATCGAGCTCAGCGCCACCTGCACCGTGCCCCACCCCGACAGCGTCGCGATGTGCAGCATGGTGGTAGGTTCGACTTTCACATGCGCGCGGTGCACATGCAGGTTGCCCTGTCCGCCGCGCAGATGCCACATGGCCCAGAGAAAGCCCGTCGTACGACCAATGACCGTCGCCCACGCGGCGCCTTCCATGCCGAGCTCGGGGAAGATTCCCACACCGAAAATGAGCAGCGGACAGAGTACGATGTTGATGGCGTTGCCCAGCACCAGTACGCGCATGGCGACGGCGGCATCACCCGCGCCACGGAAGGCGGCGTTGATGAGAAAGAGCAGGAACACCGCACTGTTGCACGCCAGCGAAATGCGCGCGAAGCCGGTGCCCACCGCGAGCACCTCGGCGTCGGCGCCCATGAGCGTAAGCAAGTCGCGCGCGTACACGGCACCGATGACGCCAAGGATACCCGACAGGAGCAAGCCAAGCAGCAGTCCCTGCACAGTCGCGCGTGCCGCGCCATCCGGGTCCTTCTCGCCAATGCGACGCGCAACCGTCGCGGTAAGACCAATACTGAGCCCCATCGCCACGGTGTAGATGACAACCATGAGCGACTCGGTGAGTCCGATAGTCGCCACGGCGGCCGGCCCGAGACGTCCCACGAAATACGCGTCGACGACCGCGAAGATGCTCTCCATCGACATCTCGAGGACCATAGGGACGGCGAGCAGAAAAATCGCGCGACCGATTGGTCCCTGCGTATAGTCGTGTTCGGCGCCGCGAATGGCGTCGCGCAGATCTTTGAGAAGGCCGGTGGAGGAGGGCATGCGGAAAAATACGGCGAGCGATCCGACGCTGTTGCAACAGTTCCGCGGTTTTTTCGCGACTGGTAAGGAATCGGGATCCCTCGCGCCTGCTCACCGCATTATTCTCACGAGAGCAGTGGCTTGCGCAGTGGGACCAACCGTTTGTGAGGCATACCCAATGGCCGTATCGCAGGAACTCGTCGCAGGAATGGGACTGACGACCACCAAGGCCCCGTACATCGAGCAGGCCGTGGCCAATGGCGAGATGTACATCGAGCAGCCGTACGAGCTCTATTCGGCGCAGAACCACGACACGTGGCAGCGGTTGTACGCGCGCATGCAGGAGCTGTGGCAGCGCCACGCCAACCGTCGTTTTCTCGACGGGCTGGATACGCTCTGCTTCGAGGCGACGCGTGTGCCGAAGCTCGAAGACGTGAACCGATTCATGGCCCCACGCACGGGCTTTCGCGCCAAAGCGGTCAGCGGGTTCGTACCGGCGTTCAACTTCTTCGATTGTCTGAGCCGCCGGGAGTTTCCCACCACCATCACCATTCGTGACGGTGGGTCGCTCGATTATCTGCCAGAGCCCGACATTTTTCACGACATTGCCGGCCACGTGCCCATGCACACCGATCCCGCGTTCGCCGAAACGTTGGTACGCTTTGGTGCGTGCGCGCATCTCGCGGCCGACATGGTGCGCGGCATGAGTGATCGGGCCGAGCAGCGGCGGCGCCTGTCGAGTATTCAGAACGCGCTGCAGCGCTACTTCTGGTTCACGGTGGAGTTCGGGCTCATGCGCGGCCGCACGCGCGACGAGATCACGGTGTACGGCTCGGGGCTGCTGTCGAGCTACGGCGAAATCGTGCACAGCGTCTCGAGCGACAGCGTGCAGCGTTATCCGCTGCAGCTCGAGTGGGTGATCAATCAGCACTTCGAAATCGACCACTATCAGCCGCTGCTCTTCATCGTGGACGATTTCGAGCAGCTGTACGATCAGGTCGGGCAGCTCGAAGCGTGGATGAAGTCGGGGAAGCTGGACAACGTGACGCCGGGATGGCGGGATATGAGCGAGGCCGATGTGGAGAGCTTTCTCACGGCCAGTCTGGCGTAGCTTGGGACAACCCGCGACCACCATTGATTCCTTGGGAGCGGGTCGATTCCTCGATTTTCTGTAAAGAACTCCCCCCTCACATATTGCGGGGCAGCCCCGGATGGCGGACATTTTGTGATGTCCGTCACTCTCACCCCGGGCACCAATAAATGACTGATCAGTTATATGACGGGCGCCTGCTGCGGTCTCCGGCGCTGCTCACCAGCAGCGTAGCCCACGATTTCAATAATCTGATCGCCATCATCGAGAGCTATGCCGGCGAGCTCGAGTTCGCGACCGAGCAGGCCGAGCGCCTCGAGATGCTGGCAGGAATTCGTGAGGCGGCCGCGCGGGCGCGCGCGCTCAGTAGCGAACTCCTCATCCATGGCCGTCGCTCCAGAACGGCGGATGCTCCCCCGCCCGTGTCCCCGCCGGCCGTCCCCGCCGAACTCGACCGGTGCGTGGAGCGCACCATGCTACTGGCGCAGCGATTGCTCCGCCAGAACGTGCAGGTCGAGCTTCACTTGGCGGCCCGTGGTGCCATTGTCACCTGTGGCGCGCACTACCTCGACCAGTTGCTCCTCAATCTCGTCATCAACGCGCAGGACGCGATGCCGGATGGTGGGACGCTCACGGTGCGTACGACTCAGCCTCAGTCCGACACGGTTCAAGGGCGTGCCGCGTGGGCTGAGCTTCGCGTGAGCGACACCGGAACGGGGATGAGCGAGGCCACCCGTCGTCGCATTTTTGAGCCGTTCTTCACCACCAAAGCCGCCGACAAGGGTACCGGGCTTGGACTCGCGATCGTCCACGACCGGGTCCTCGAAGCGGGGGGAAGCATCGACGTACACAGTGAGCCAGGCCAGGGGAGCACCTTCCGCGTCTGGCTGCCGGTGGCACTGCCCGTGGTGCTGCCGTTGGCGGTGCCGGCGTCGTCATCCCTGGCGGACAACGCGTCGTATCCCGCCAACGGGACCGACACCGCGATTACGACCGCTTGGCGATAAGCTCGATTTCAACGGCGGCGTTGAGCGGCAACCCCGCCACGGCCACCGTCGTGCGCGACGGATACGGCTCACTGAACCGCGCGCCATAGGCACGGTTCATCGCCTGAAAATCGGCCATGCTCGTGAGGTAGACGTTGCACTTGATCACATCGTCCATCGTGAGCCCGGCCGCTTCCACGACGGCCTGCAGGTTGTCGAAGCAGCGGTGCGTCTGCGCCTCCACGTCGCCCTCGATGAGCGTGCCGACGGCGGGATCGATGGGAGTCTGTCCCGAGCAATAGAGCAGATCGCCGGCCCAGTTGGCCTGCGAGTAGGGGCCGATGGCCTTGGGGGCGTCCGGGCTGGCGACGGTCGAGCGGGGCATGGGCTGGGCTAGGTGAAGAGAAAAAAAGGAAGGTGAGCCGGTGAAGCGCACGGTCTTCCGTAAAATACCGCCCCGCGCGGCCGATACTCCCATCAATGGCTCCCACCGACCTGCTTCCCGGTGCCGCGCAGGCGGCCGAACCTTCGCCCGTCCGGGCGCGCCTCACGCGCATTCTGGAAGGCGCAGAGTTTCCGGCACTCTCCAAGCAGATCATCGATACGCTCTCCGCCCTCGATGATGACGCGAACTCACTGCAACGACTCGCCAACGTCGTGCTTCGCGAATACAGCCTCACATTGAGTGTGGTCAAGACGGCCAACAGCGTACACTACCGCCGCGGCGCGCGCCCCATTCAGAGCGCCACGCACGCGATGATGATGCTGGGGGCACGCACCGTGCGCCAGCTCGCTGGCAGTCTGTTGTTGTTCGAGAATTACGCGCGCAAAAGTCCCGAGCTCAAAGAGCTCATGCTCTTGTCACTGCTCACGGCCAACCATGCGCGCGCCGCGGCCACGCGGTTGCAGCTGCAGGATCCCGAAGAAGCGCACTTGTGCGGCATGTTCCGCAACCTCGGTGAAGTGCTCATCGCTGGACACTTTCCCGAAGACTATCAACGCATTCGCGCGCTCATTCGCGACGATGGTCGCAGCGAAACCGCAGCCGTGAAGATGGTGCTTGGCTT
Source organism: bacterium (assembly GCA_027484025.1). Classification (GTDB taxonomy): domain Bacteria; phylum Gemmatimonadota; class Gemmatimonadetes; order Gemmatimonadales; family Gemmatimonadaceae; genus Gemmatimonas. The sequence goes on along the minus strand of JAIXTI010000081.1, from coordinate 199,107 downwards.
CCCGTACGTCGACCTCGGCGCGGAAGTGGCGCGTCATTGGGGAATGCCGGACGCCGTCGTGCAAGGCATGCGGGCGCGCGCGGCGGCGTCCGCGTCGCAGGTCGCGGCCGTCACGGCATTCAGTCACGAACTCACCCAGGCGCTCTACAAGCTCGACGCGTCGGACACCGACATTGCGGCGGCCGTCGATCAGGTCCTGTCGCAGCATGGCGCCAAAGTGAAGCTCACGCGCGAACAGATTGGGGGCGTCGTCACCGATGCGCTCGAAGAAACGCGTGAGCTCTTCATAAACCCGGGCATCTCCACCGATCGCCTGCGCTTCCGTCAGTTGGCGACGGCCGCGCGCGCCGCGCTGGGCGATAGCGTCACCGCGCAGGAAGGTGATGGCGGACAGGAGCCACATGCGGCGACCGAGTTGACGCTGCGCGCACGACTGCGCCTCGAGCTCGAGGACATCGTCGATCCGGCCTCGGGTGTCGCGATTGGCGCGGTGCTGTTGCAGGCACTCGAAGCGATCGTGCGCGGTGGTCCGTTCGATCGGGTAGTGGCCTGCTTTCTTACTGCCGACCGGTTGTCGCTCGTGGCGCGCACCGGACTCGGCGACGGCGTGGAGCAGCTCATTCCGCAGTTCGAGTTTCCCGTATCGGTGCGCGGGGGCCCCATCGTCGCGCTCACGCAGCAGCGCCAGGCGGTCTATCTCCCCTCGGATCGCAGCTTCAGTACGCTCGAAATGCGCTGGGTGCAGCAGATGGGCATTCCGCAATTCGGCGTCTTTCCGCTCATCGTGCTGGGCAAGGTGGTGGGATGCATCTACGCCGACCGACTGGCTGGCCCAGTACCAGATCGCGCCACCGTACGCTTTGCGAAGTCGATTGCGGAACTGATCGTCGACGCGATCGGCCGTCGCCGGAACGCCTGACGGCGCGCGGGAACAGCCGCTGACTATCGCTTGCGGAAGTAGCGCGCGGCGAGAATGCCGCCGATGAACCCACCAAGGTGTGCCTGCCAGCTGATGCCCACCTGACCCGGTGCAATGCCAAGCACGAGCCCGCCCCACACGCCGGCGGTGACGAGGCTGAGCACGATGCTCCAAAAGCTCCGTGAGTAGACGCCGGCCAGCAACAGAAAGCCCAGATACCCGAACACGACGCCACTGGCGCCGATATGGACCGAGCCCGGCGCGCCGAAGGTCCACGCCATGAGCCCGGCGCCGAGCATCGAAAAGAGTGTGACGGGCACGAAGTGGCGACTGTCGCGCAGCATCACCATCCATCCCAGTGCCGCAAAGGGAATGGTGTTGGCGATGAGGTGATTGAGATTGCCGTGCAGAAACGGCGCGAAGAGAATGCCGCGCAGTCCCGTGACGGAACGCGGCACGATGCCGAACTGCGTGAGGGCGCCACCCAGCACCGTATTCACCGCAAACGTCGTCCAGAAGGCGCCCAACGCGGTACCCAGGGTGGTCACCTGGGTGCGGAGCGATTTCGTAAGCTGCTTGGTGGTTTTGGCGACCGTCGTTCTGGGCATCACGGAATAGTGTGTTGAGTACGCGATTCGCGGAACGGGTTGGCGTCACCGTATCTTGGCATCATGCCTACGTCTTCCGAGTCGCCATCGTTTCATACGGCCACCGCCGACGCCACGTATGCCCGCATTGGTTGGCGGCTGCTCCCGCTGCTCTTCCTGTGCTACATCGTGGCGTATCTCGACCGTGTGAACGTCGGGTTTGCGAAGCTGCAGATGGTGACCGAACTGCAGTGGTCCGACGCATTGTATGGGTTCGGCGCCGGCATCTTCTTCATTGGCTATTTCCTGTTCGAAGTGCCGAGCAATCTGCTGCTCGAGCGTGCGGGCGCACGCCGGTGGATCGCGCGCATCATGATCACGTGGGCGCTCGTGTCCGGGGCGTTTGCCTTCGTCGACGTACTGCCGTGGGGACCGCTGCCCGCGCTTTTCGGACTGCCGCGCACGGAGTTCAGCTTCTACGCGCTGCGTTTGCTGCTGGGTATGGCCGAGGCCGGATTCTTTCCCGGCATCGTGCTCTATCTCACGTATTGGTTTCCCTCGGCACGGCGTGCGCGCGCGTTCGCGAAGTTCATGACCGCGGTGGCCGTCGCCAATGTGCTCGGGGCGCCGATCTCCGGATGGATCATGGACCACTTTCACGGCGCCGGCGAGTGGAGTGGGTGGCGATGGCTCTTCGTGCTCGAGAGCATTCCATCACTCATCATGGGCATTGTGGTACTGCTGTTGCTCCCCAACGGACCCGCCGATGCCAAGTGGCTGCGTGAGGAGGATCGGGCGCAGGTGCTACGCGATCTCGAGGCCGAGCGGGTCGGAGCGAATGCCAGCGGCAGCGGTGCGCCATCATCTGCGCGCGCGGCGCTGTTGAGCGGCAAAGTGTGGGCGCTCGCCTTTGTGTACTTCACCATGGCCGTCGCGCTGTACGGCGTGAATTTCTGGATGCCCACCATCATTCAGGAGCTTGGTCTCTCCAAGAGCGACTACCTGCAAATCGGCTTGCTCACCATGATCCCGTGGGGCGTCGCCGGACTCTCCATGCTGCTGTGGGGTGCACACTCCGACCGCACCGGTGAACGGCGATGGCACGTCACGGTATCGCTGATCGCGACCGCGGTCGGATTGTCGCTGCTGTCCATCACGGGCACCGCCGTCATCCCGTCGCTCTGTGCCCTGTCGCTCGTGGCCGCTGGTGTGCTGTCGAGCATGAGTACGTTCTGGGCCATCCCCACGGAGTATCTGCGCGGCACCGCTGCCGCGGCCGGCATTGCGTGGATCAACAGCATCGGCAATCTGGGCGGCCACTTCGGCCCTGATCTCATCGGTCGCGTGCGCACGGCGACCGGCAGTTCGGCTGCGGCCTTCTTGACGCTCGCGGCTCTCGGCATTGCCGGCGCGGCGGTGGTGGCGCTCGTGGCACCACCACCATCGCGCACGACGTCAGATCACGTTCTTCTCAAGTAGCGGGCGTCCTTCTTCAATACGACTCACGCGCAACGGTGACAGGTCGAGCGTGAGGTATTCGCCCGTGGCGATGTACTCGGCCAGCCCTCGCCCCACGGCGGGGGCTTGCTGCAGGCCGTGGCCGGAGAATCCGCACGCCGTATAGGCGTTGGTGTACGCGCCCAGCGGGCCCACGAGTCCGTTGTGATCGAAGCTGTTCATCTCGTAGTAGCCGGCCCAGCTCGACGTCACGCGCAACGCGTCGAACGCGGGCACACGCGCGGCAAGCGCCGGCCAGATGACTTCATCAAACAGTCCACGGTCCACTTGATCGAGCGGAACATCGTCGGCGTCGACGCCGCGCGGCGGTGCGCCGCACAGAAACTGGCCGCGCCGCACCTCAGGACGGAACCACACGCCCGTCGGATCGATCACGAGCGGCGCATCACGCATGTCGATATCGGCCTCGATGGCAAAGACATCGCGCTTGCGGGCGTGCACCGGCAGCGACAGGCCAAGCTTGTCGGCGACGCGTGCTGACCACGCGCCCGCCGCAATGACCACCGCGTCGCCGGCAAATGACTTGCCGCTTGCCGTATGCACCGCCGTCACGCGTGGCAGACTGTCGTCCTTCTCAACGGTGAAGTCGACCGCCTCTTCTTCGACATAGCGGACACCGGCGGCGACACCGGCCATGCGGAACGCCTGCATGGCGGCATAACCATCGAACCATCCCTCGCCGCTGGTGGCGGTGGAGAGGCCGAGCGAGCCGAGCGTGAGGCCCTCAGTGCTGATCCAGGGGAAGCGCTCGGTCAACTGCGCGGCGTTCAGCAGCGCCGTCTCGACGGCATGACTCTTCTGCAGGGCATGCTGCTCGCGCAGTGTCTGTGCGCCGGCCTCGGTGGCGGCGAGATAGAGATAGCCTGGTTCGCTCAAGCCGATGTTGGGGCGCTCGTCGCCGACGGCGAGCTCGGTACCGATGGCGCGGTAGAAGGCGAGGCTGTCCTGCGAAATGCGGATGTTGATCGCGGTCGAGAACTGCTGCCGGATGGCACACGCGGAAAGGGCGCTCGACGCCTGCGCGTACGAGGCATCGCGCTCGAGCACGGTGACCTGGACGCCGTGTTCACGGGCCAGGAACCATGCCGTGGCGGCGCCCATGACGCCGCCGCCAACGATGATGACGTGCATGGGACGCTGCCATTCGCGCGTCGCCCAGGGGTTCTGATTGTGCATGTGATTCCGTCCTGCGGGGTGGCCAAGAGCGTGGTAGAATCAAAGGTGCTTCCTCAACTCTCTGCTGAACAGGTGCACGCGGCCTTGCCGTGGGATGCCTTGGCGTCGGCGCTGGCCGATGCCTTTGTGGCTCCCCCCAGTGCCCCGGTGCGCACCGCGCATGCGCTGTCGCCTGCCGACACCCTGTTGCTCATGCCGGCGTGGAATACGCAGGCCATTGGCATCAAGCTGGTCACGGTCATTCCGTCGGCGGGTGACCACGGCGGGCACACGGTCGACGCGTCGTATCTCTTGCTGGACCGGCTGACGGGCGCGCCTCGTGCGTTGCTCGATGGCGAGGCGCTTACGGTGCGACGCACCGCGGCGACCTCGGCGCTCGCGGCCCGCGCGATGGCGGTGGCTGCGCCGACCTCGTTGCTGGTGGTGGGCACGGGGCGGTTGGCCCCGTGGATGGCGCGGGCGTACTGCGCGCTGCTGCCATCGGTGACGGAGGTACGCATCTGGGGACGCGATGTCCTGAAGGCGGGCGCCGTCGCGCACCAACTGCAAAGCGAAGGGATTCCGGCCGTACCCGTGGACGCCGCCGCGCTCGAGGGCGCGGTAGCGCAAAGTGCACTGGTGTCGTGCGTGACCACGTCGACGACGCCCGTGGTGCTGGGATCATGGCTGCAGCCCGGCACTCACGTGGACCTCGTGGGCGGCTTCACGCCCGCCATGCGCGAAGTAGACAACACGGCGATACAGCGGGCGCGTGTCGTCGTCGACCAAGTGGACAGTGCATTGAAGGAAGCCGGTGATCTCGTGCAGCCCCTCGAAGCCGGTGTGGTGTCGCGCGCGCATATCATTGGCGATCTGGGTGCGTTGTTGCGCGGTGCAATCACCGCACGACGCCACGACGCCGAGATCACGTTGTTCAAATCGGTCGGCCACGCGCTGGAGGATCTTGCCGGCGCGACCCTCGCCTATCGCACTCACGTTCATTCCGGAAGTCGCTGATGCACAGGTTCGCACGCACCACGCTCGTGTTGTTGATGCTGTTGTGTCCTGCTGCCGACGTCACGGCGCAGGACTCACTCGACCTGCTCATCACCGGTGGTCGCGTGTACGATGGGCGCGGTGGTCCGGCTCGCGACGCGGCGGTGGGCATTCGTGGTGATCGCATTGCGTTCGTGGGAGCGGTGCCAGCGGGTGCAACCGCTAGGCGGCGCATCGATGCACGCGGCAAAGTGGTGACCCCGGGGTTCATCGACCCGCACACGCATGCCTACGAAGGATTGCCGCGGTTGAGCGTCGAGCGCCGCCGGAATCTCTCGTCGATCATGCAAGGCATTACCACGGTCGTGCTGGGTGCCGACGGGCGTGGCCCGTACGACGTGAAGAACGTGCTGGACGCGTCGCAGGCGGCAGGATTGGGCACGAATACGTACGCACTCGTGGGCTTCGGTACCGTGCGCGCGAAGGTGATGGGCAGCTCCTCGGCACCAGCAACGGCCGAGCAGATCGCGCAGATGCGCGCGCTCATTGCGCAGGCGATGCAGGAGGGGGCGTACGGTGTCGGCTCAGGGCTGTTCTATGTACCGCAGGCGTATGCGACCACCGACGAGGTGCTGTCGGTGGTGTCGGCCGCGAAACCCTATGGCGGTGTGTACGACACGCACCAGCGTGATGAAAGCAGCTATTCCATCGGGCTCTTTGCCTCGACACGTGAAGCCATTCGTATCGGGTGCGAATCGGGGCTCACGAGCAACATCGGGCATATCAAGGCGCTCGGCGTGGACGTGTGGGGCAAGGCCGACAGCGTGCTCAACATCATGCGCGAGGCGCGTGCGCGCGGCTGCAAAGTGGTTGGCGATCAGTACCCGTGGACGGCGAGTGGGACGGGGCTGAGTGCCTCGCTCATGCCGAGGTGGGCGGAAGCCGGTGGTCGCGACTCGCTGCGTGCGCGCGCGGCCGATCCCGCGCAACGTGCGCGCATGCTGGCCGATATGCGCGAGAATCTGCGCCGTCGCGGCGGCGACTCGACGTTGCTGCTGATTGACGGCAACGCCAACGCGGCGCCCTACATTGGCAAGACGCTCAAGCAGGTGGCCGATGCGGCAGGAACGCCGGCGGTGGAAACGGCGCTCGATCTCATACTGCGCGGCATCGATATGGGCGTGGCGAGTTTCAACATGATCGAGGCCGACATCGAGACGTTCATGCGCGACGAATACATCATGACGAGCAGCGATGGATCGGACGGGCATCCGCGCTTGTTTGCGACATACCCGCGCAAGATCCGGCGGTATGTGCTGGACAAGCCGGTCATCACCATGGAGCGGATGGTGGCGTCCGCGAGCGGACAGGTCGCGGCCACCTACGGACTGACGGATCGTGGCGAACTGCGCGCCGGTGCCTTTGCCGATGTGCTGGTGTTCGATCCCAACGCCATTCGCGAAGAGGCGACGTATTCGGAGCCGCGCAAGCTGGCCAGCGGCATGGAGTGGGTGATCGTGAACGGGGTGCCGGCAGTGCAGGAGGGGAAGGCGACGAATGCGCTGGCCGGGAGGGTGCTGCGGAAGCGCTGACGCCGGTTGGGTGAGAGAGGTTGGCCTCAACACAAGGATGCGCGCGAGCGTAGGGAGTAAGATTACGGACCTTACTCATCCCGCCTGGAGGCCTGATGGTTACTCGAATTGCCGCGGCACTGACGTTCGCGGCACTGCTGCTTGGATTTTCTGCTCCCGCGCCGGCCTTGGCGCAGGGTGGAACGGCCGGTCGCGTGAGCGGCGTGGTGGCCGATTCCGCAACCGGGCAGCCCTTGCAGGCGGTGCAACTCTTTCTTGCCAGAGGCACCACGCGCCTCGAGGCCCGCACCAGTGCAGACGGCCGCTACTTGTTCCCCAGCGTGCCGGCGGGGACGTATGGGCTGGAAGCCATTCGTCTGGGGTACCGGCGCGTTCTGCGGGCCGCCGTCACGGTCGCGGCGGGGCAGACGCTGACGTACGACCTCAAGATGATGGCGGCGGCGCTCAACCTGCAGGCGATCGTGACCACCGGTGTGGTGGATCCGGCCAGCGGGACTCGTGTGCCGTTCTCCGTAGGACGCGTGTCGGCGGAAGACGCGCCGGTGCCGGCCACCAACGCGCTCGAGACCATCCAGGGCAAGATTGCCGGCGTGAGTGTGGTGCCGTCGGGACAGGCTGGCAGCGGTACCAACATTCAGCTGCGTACCCCCACGTCCATCAGCAAGGGCAACGCCCCACTAGTGGTGGTGGATGGCGTGATTCAGACGCAGTCCTTCGATGCCGCCAGCGCCGATCTCCAGTCGATGGATATCGAAAGTGTGGAGGTGGTGAAAGGAGCCGCAGCCGCGTCACTGTACGGATCTCGCGCTTCGGCGGGTGTCATTCAGATCCGGACGCGTCGTGGCACGAACATCGCCGAAGGCACCACCAAGTTCACCGTGCGCTCCGAGTACGGATCCAACTCGTTGGCGCGTACGGTGGACTGGGCCGAGAATCATTACTTCCTCGCCAATGAAACCGGGGCCTACACCAATGCGAGCGGACAGGTGGTGCCGCGCGAACAGCGCGTGCCTCGTCCGGCCTTCGAACGCTTCCAAGACCGGCCGTATGCGCCCGGGACGTATTTCAACCAGGTCGACGAATTCTTCGATCCGGGAAACTTTGCCCGGAACTCGCTGAACATTGCGCAGAACGGCGGAAAGACGAATTGGTTCTTTTCGTACGTCAACTCGCGCGAAGATGGCGTGGTGCTGAACAGTGGCCGCTACGACCAGAACGACTTCCGGCTCAACCTGGATCATCGTCCGCGCAGTGATCTCCAGTTCGGCGTAAGTACCTACTACAGCCGATCGAAGCGCCAGAATCTGTATGGCGACACGTTCTTCGATCTCATCAATCAGGCGCCCGACGTGAACCTGCGTCTGCCTGATCCGGACGGCACGCCGTACATCTTCCAGCCGGATTTCGAAGGACGTGAGGAGAACCCGCTGTATGTGCTTTCCACGGAGCGCAACAACCGGAATCGCGCCCGTCTGCAGGGAAGCCTCGAAAGCCGCTACACACCGCGGTCCTGGCTCACGGTTGACGCCAACCTCAGCTACGATCGCTCGGACCGGAACAACGACTTCTTCCTCGATCAGGGCGTCAAGACCGAAGGCTTCGGCCTCGGCGGTCCCGGTGAGCTTTCGCGATTCAATGGCATCACCAACGCACTCAATGCGTCGGCCTCGGTGAACCTGCTCAAGCGCGTGCGCGATTTCACGCTGCGCAGCACGGTACGCGGCCTCATGGAAAGCGAGACGAACAACACCGTCAACGCCAGCGGCCAGATCTTCGCCACGCCGGGCGTCAACAGCCTCAACAACGCGACGGTGCGCTTCGTGTCGTCGCTCACCGAGACGATCAAGACCAACTCCTTCTTCGTGAGCGGTGCCGCCGACTATCAGGGCAAGCTCATTGTCGATGGTCTCGCCCGTCGCGACGGCAGCTCGCTGTTTGGCCCGGAAGAGCAGGAGAACTGGTTCTATCGCATCAGCGGTGCGTATCGCCTGTCGGAGGAAGGCTGGTTCCCGCTCAAGAAATTGTTCAGCGAGTTCAAGGTGCGCGCGTCGCAAGGGACCGCGGGCGGTCGTCCGGATTTCAATGACCAGTACGAAACCTTCAACTTCGTAGAAGGCGGCGGTCTGGTGAAGCAGAACCTGGGCAATCGCTTCCTCAAGCCCGAGTTCTCCAAGGAGACGGAAATCGGTATTGATGCCATCATCAAGAACCGCTATTCCATCCAGCTGTCACGCGCCCGTCAGGTGACGACGGATCAGCTCATTCTCATTCCGTTGGCGGGCTACTTCGGTTACGCGAATCAGTGGCAGAACGCCGGAACCGTGACGGGCAACTCGTGGGAAGGGACGCTTGAGGCACAGCTGGTACGCAAGCCGAACTTCACCTGGCGGGCGGGACTCGTGGCCGATCGCAATCGCAACAAGATCACCGAGTTCAACCGCTCCTGCTTCACGACGAATACCATCGCGTTCCGGTGTGCCGGCGAAACACTCGGCAACATGTACGGCTTCAGTTTCATGAAGAGCCCGTCGCAGTTGCCCAGTTCGATTGGCACCCGCGCCAACGAATTCCAGGTCAACGACGACGGATTGCTGGTGTGGGTTGGCCCTGGCAATCAGTTCACCGATGGGGAGACCAAGCGTTTGTGGGGAACCAGTGCCACCATCGGCAATGGTGTCTATCGCTGGGGACAGCCAATCACGGCGGTGGATTCGGTCGGGAACGCCTCCGTGGTCAGCATTGGCGATGGCAACCCGGACTTCCGCTTCGGCATCTCCAACACCATTGGCTGGCGCAGTGTGCAGCTGTTCATGCTGTGGGATGCGCAGGTCGGCGGCGATGTCTACAACCAGACGCGCCAGCGGATGTATCAGTATGGTCGTCACACGGATGTCGACCAGGCCGGCAAACCGCAGGAGCTCAAGAAGACCACCGACTACTACGTGGCGTTGTATGCCGCGAACAGTCCCACGGATTGGTTCGTGGAGGACGCGAGCTTCGTCAAGCTGCGCGAACTCTCGTTGAAGTATCGCCTGCCGCGCTCGTTCAATGCCGCGTTGGCGCGTCTCGGTGCCAACCAGGCATCGCTCTCCCTCATCGGCCGCAATCTGCTCACGTTCACCAACTACAAGGGGTACGACCCCGAGGTGGGCACGGTCCTCAATCGACTCGACAGCTTCGACTATCCGCGCTATCGCACGGTGACGGGCAGTGTCGAGATCATCTTCTGACCGGTGAGCCATACGCACATGACCATGCACATGAAGAAGTATCTCCTGCCGGTGGGACTGGCTGTCGTGGCCGCTTCCTGTCAGGATCTCGATGTGGTGAATCCCAATCGACCGGACGCCGCCCGCGCGACCGCGCAGCCACTCACCACGGAAACGTTCGTCGCGTCCTCGTTCCGCACGTGGTGGCCGGTTGCCGGGCACGACGACTATCCCTCGTGGGCGTTCAGCACGATGGCCCGCGAGATCACCTCGGGCTTTGCCGACTTCGGTCAGCTCGAGCTGTCGTCCGAGCCGCGTCAGGGCTGGAACAATAGTCCGGTCAACGTCCGGCGACTGGTCAACGAGCAGCCCTGGTATCAGCTGTATCGCACGATTTCGTCGGTCAACGACGTGGTGTCGGCAATCAATCGCGGCCTCGTCATCGAGACCCCGGCCCGCACGGCGCGCGCCAAGGCGATGGGCAAGCTGATGCAGGGATTGTCGTACGGGCATATCGCGTTCTACTTCGACAAAGGCCCGATCATCGACGAGACGACGCAGCTCGACACGCTGAAAACTCCCCAGTTTGCGGAGTACAGGGAACTCGGGGCGTACGCCATCCGTCAGCTGGATTCGGCCATCGCCATTGCGGGCGCCACACCGACGATGACGTTTCCTGGGGACAGTTGGCTGTTTCAGAGCATGAACCGCGATCAGTTCGTGCGATTCGCCAATTCCTACGCGGCGCGCATTCTGGTGTACAACGCGCGATCGCGCGCCGAACGGGCGGCGGTCAACTGGGCGGAAGTGATTCGTCGCGTTGATGCCGGGATCACCCAGGACTATGCCCCCACGGCGCAACCGGACATCCTGTGGGATGACTGGAAGCGGTTGCTCGCCCGCTTGCGTACCGCGGGCCGCCCCTCGGACTTCGGGCGTCCCAGTTATTGGATCATCGGCCCCGCCGATTCCACCAACGGGTGGCGTACGTGGGTGGCGACGGCCAATGACAACCGGCAGCCGTTCCAGTTGCGCACCAGGGACCGCCGCATCCAGGGCGCCGGTGGCCCGGCCACCCCGGGGCGGTATGTGGGCTACAACCTGAACAACATCTTCGCGGCCGATCGCGGCACCTACCGCTGGTCGCACTATTTCTACCTGCGCAACGGGGTCGATCTGACGTGGCAAACGGGGCAGCAGCTGGCCATGTCGGTCGCCGAGATGGATCTGCTCAAGGCCGAAGCGCTCATTCGACTTGGACGCGCCGCCGAAGCCGTACCACTTATCAACAAAGCACGCGTGGCGAATGGGCAGTTGCCCCCGCTCACTCTCGAGGGCCCGGCCAATGAACCCGGGTGCGTCCCGCGCAAGGAAAACGGCGACTGCGGGAGCCTCTGGGATGCGCTGCGCTACGAGAAGGGCATCGAAGGACTCGGCACGAACGGCGTGATTGCGTTCCTGGACGCGCGGGGCTGGCAGACGTTGCCCGAAGGAACTCCCATTCACTTCCCCATTCCGGGGCGGGAGTTGCAGACGCTGCAATTGCCGTTGTACACCTTTGGTGGCCCGGGTGCGCAAGGCAGCGCACCGGCGCGTGATCCGGAACGGTGCCCGGTGACGTTGCCGCGTTGCCCAGGCTGACCTACCTGTTTGGATTGATTCGGAAAACGAAGTCGCCGTCGGTAACGACGGCGACTTTTTCCGTTGGATCACTGGTGGGCGGATAGTTCAGGCTGTCATTTCAAACATGCCGTCTTTCTTCGCCAGTATTGCGACCACGTTGCAGCTCCAGGCGCCGTTCACCGCGCTGATGGCGCTCATTCTGTATCGTCTCTGGCGTACGTATCGCTTGCCGCCAATGCGCGACCTGGCCATCGGGTGGGGCTTGTGGACCACCCGCATGATCGTCGTGAGCTACTCCGCCGCCTTGCGCGCGATGGGGACCCCGTCAAGCTCGCTGGACCGTCGCCTCCTTTCCATGCTGGGCGTCGGGGTCGCACTCGGTACGCTGCCGTATCTGGTGTCGGGGATGCTCAGCCTGTCCAAGGGCGGCAAGACGGTCTACTCGCCCGGCCGTTGGGCCCTTTGGCTGGCGGCCGTCTTCATGCCTCTCTCCTTCTTCTCCACGTCGGCAACAAGCCCGAACGTGTTGCGGCTCGCGCTCCTCATGTTCTCGAGTACCGTATCCTTCGCGATCGCATTCGGGTTTGTCGCGTGGGGGCTGCTGCGGGAGAAGGAGGACGAGCTTACCTCGGCGCGACAGCTGGCATCGCTCGGCTTCGGTGCCTACGCGCTCAAGCAGTGGTGGAATCTCGCGGCCTTCGTCCAGGCCGGTCCACCGGAGGCCGCCGCTTCGGCGGCAACGGAGAACATCGTTCTCATCATGGTCGCGATGGGCTCGATTGTGTTGCTGTTCGACTGGTTGCGCCAGCGGTCGGTGCTGGCCGAACGTGAGCAGCGGCGCCTCGAGGCCGAGCTGGCCGCGCGTGACCATCTGGACAGCATTGGTCGGCTTGCCGGCGGTGTGGCGCACGACTTCAACAACATGCTCACCACCATTCTGGGGAACGCCCAATTGGCGAGAATGCGGATCGCCGATGGGGAAGCATGCCGTGAAGAGCTGGGGGAGATCGAAAGTACCGCTACACGCGCGTCTGCATTGACCAAGCAGCTGCTCACCTTTGCACGCCGGGAGCGAGTACGCCCGGTGCCAGTCGATCTGGTGGCTCGTGTGCGCGCCATGCAACGGTATCTGCTGCGTCAGGTGGCCCCGCAGGCGCGACTCACGTTTCACTTGGCCGATGACGTCCCACTGGTGTTGGCCGATCCAGAGCGGGTGGAACAGGCGTTGGTGAACCTGGTCATCAATGCATCGGACGCGTTACCGGATGGTCGCGGCGAAATTGCCGTGCATGTGGCCGCCGCCCCCGGAATGCTGCGGGGCGCCGACGCGGTCCGCATGACGGTGGAGGACAACGGGTCGGGAATGGACGTGTCGATTCAGGCGCGCTTGTTCGAACCGTTCTTTACCACCAAGGGACTGGAGCGTGGTACGGGGCTCGGCCTGTCCATTGTGCACGGCGCCGTGATGCAGGCCAATGGGGATATTCGCGTGGAGAGCACACCGGGCAAGGGCGCCCGCTTCGAGTTGCTGTTGCCGGTGTCGCCGGGCGGCGGGACCGCCGCACTGGACCCTTCACTCTCGATCACCACAGGAGAGTTCAGCAATGTCCGCGCCCTGGTGGTCGACGACGACCTGCTCGTACGGCGCGTCGCCGTTCGCCTCCTGCAAAAGAAGGGGTTCGGGGTCCTCGAGGCGGGGGATGCCGAAGAGGCGCTGCGTTTGCACCAGCAGCAGGACACGCCCGTTCAGCTGCTGCTGACGGATATCGTGATGCCAGGGGACAACGGGCGGACCCTCGCCCGACTGCTTCGCGCCCGCGATCCGCAGCTGGCGGTGGTGTACATGTCCGGCTACGAAGCCGATGCATTCACCGACGAACCCGACGCGCCCGAGGCGCCGTTCGTGGCCAAGCCATTTAGTGAAGCGCAGCTCATTTCCGCCATGAAGCTCGCGCTCAGTGCGGTCCGGACGCGCCCCCTCATTCCATAGCGCGCGCTTGTAACGACGGCGCCGCCGCCTTTTTGGGCACCCGGCTTCACATCGACGGCAGGACCCGTCAACGTTGGGGGGCGCGCCGTGATCCTTTGGGGTCCGGCCGCTGCCCCCTCCTCTCAATCCCTCCTCAAGTGATCCCATCGTTCAAGCGCCGGACAGGCGCGTGGCGATCGTTGGCCCATGCCCTGGTGCCGGCGTTCGTCCTGCTTCTCAGCGGTGCGACGGCGCTACACGCGCAGTCCACCGGTAGCGTCACCGGCCGCGTCACCGACGCCGAAAACGGCCAGCCCATCACGGCGGCCCAAGTCACGATCAACGGTACCACGCTCGGCCGCGCCACTGGCGATGATGGTCGTTTCACCATCACGAGTGTGCCAAGCGGCTCGCAAACCATCACGGTTCGCCGCATCGGGTATCTGCAGCAGACGCGCACCGTCGTCGTCTCGGCGACCGCGCCCGCGACCATCAACTTCGTCCTCGCCAAGAGCAGCGTCTCCCTCGCCGGCCTGGTCGTCACGGCCACCGGTGAAGAGCGCAAGAAAGAAGTCGGCAACGCCGTGACGACGGTCAGCAGCAAGGACTTCGAAAAGGCCGGCGTCGGCAACACGCAGCAGATTCTGCAGGGACGCTCGACGGGCGTCACGGTGCTCCAGAACGGCGGCACGCCGGGCGCTGGCGGTACGATCCGCTTGCGCGGCGTGAACTCCATCACGCAGGGCAACCGTCCGCTCATCTACGTCGACGGTATTCGAATCTTCAACGGCAACTCGCCCACGGGCGTGTCGTCGCGTCAGTCGGTGTCGCCGCTCAACGACATTCCGGCCTCGGACATCGAGCGCATCGAAGTCGTGAAGGGACCGGCCGCTACCACGCTGTACGGCACCGAAGCTTCCGGTGGTGTGATCCAGATCTTCACGAAGCGTGGCCGTGATGGCGCCGCGTCGTGGACGCTCGATGCCTCGGGCGGTATCAACAGCATGGGCGAGTTCGGCCCGGCGTCGGACCCCACCGGCATGTTCCTCAAGCAGTGCCGTGGCCCCAACATGGTAGACGCGGCCGGCGTGCCCTTCGAAGATTCCACCTGCCCCGCCAGCGGCTCGTGGTTGCAGAACGGCTACCTCGGCCGCTACTCCCTGGGTGTGCGTGGTGCCAGTGGCGGCATCAACTACGCCATCTCGGGTAATCTCGAAAATGAAGAAGGCGTGCTGCGTGTGGGCAACAACCGCACGGGTGGCCTTCGCACCAATCTCGGTTTCGCGCCGACCAAGACGATCACGCTCGCGCTCAACAGCAGCTGGCAGCGTCGCAACACGGCGATGATCTCCGACGGTAACAGCGCCGACGCCATTCTGCTCAACATCTCGCGCGGCCCCGGATCGAACTTCCGTGGCGGCGGCTGCAGCACGCCGACGGTGACCTGCGTGGTGAACGACACGATGTTCTCCAAGTCGAACACGATTGGCGGCGATCACTTCATCGTGGGCGGTACCGCCACGTGGACGCCGTTCGAGCAGCTGACCAATCGTCTCGCCGTTGGTATCGATTACAACAGCACCGATCAGCGCACGATCAACCCGTTCGGCTATCCGCGCACGCCCACGGGGCAGTACTTCCAGACGTTGTGGAATCGTCAGCTCATCACGGTCGACTACGCGACCACGTGGAAGCAGACGTACTCGAAGAACTTCGTCGGCACCACGTCGTTCGGCGCTCAGCTGTTCGACAGCCGTCTCAACTCCACCGAGTTGCGCGGCGACAACTTTGCCGGACCTGGTATTCCCACGCTCATCTCGGCGTCGCTGCGTCAGATCACCGACGTCAACCAGCAGCGCGTGATCAACGCCGGTCTGTTTGCTCAGCAGATGATCGGCTGGCGCGACAAGCTGTTCATCACCGCCGGCGCGCGCGTGGACGGCAATAGCGCCTTCGGCCAGAGCTTCGGCCTGCAGACGTACCCCAAGGTGAGCGGCTCGTGGGTGCTCTCCGAAGAATCGTTCTGGCCCACCAAGCTCATCGAAACGTTCAAGTTGCGCGGCGCGATTGGTGAGTCGGGCAAGGCACCGGGCGCCTTCGACGCGACCCGTACCTGGAACCCGATTGCCGCCGAAGGCGGACTGTCGGCGTTCACGCCCGGACAGCTGGGCAATCCGAACCTCGGCCCCGAGCGCACGCGCGAAACCGAAGTGGGCTTCGACGCCGGCCTTCTCAACGGTCGTTTCGGTCTCGTCTTCACCTACTTCAACGCGCGCACCAACGACGCCATCATCAACGTCGCGTATCCGCCGTCGAATGGCTTCAGCGCCAATCAGCCCGAGAACGTCGGGTCGATCAAGAACACCGGCTTCGAAGTGCAGGCCACGAGCAACCTCGACCTGACGAGCTGGGCCAAGCTCGAGGCGCGTGTACAGTTCACCAAGATGCAGGGTGAAGCGGTGGACCTCGGCGGTCGCATCCTGACCATCGACGCGTTGTCGCGCAGCTATGTGCAGGAAGGACTGCCGCTGCCCGCGTACGTCGGTCGCAAGGTGCAGAACCCGGACGCCTTCGAAACGCCGGTCATCGTGGACGGTGAGTTCCTCGGGCAGACGTTCGCCGACAAGATCATCAATCCGTCGTTGACGCTGTCGCTGTTCAACAACCTGTCGTTCGAAGTGGTTGGTGAATTCCAGCGTGGTGGACATCTGCTCAACGCCAACGGTTTCCAGAACGCCGGGTTGGGCATCTGGCAGCCGTGCTTCGCCGCGCAGCGGGCCTTGCGTGCCGCGGCCGCGGGCGATGCGTCGGCGTTGGCCACGGTGAACGCGAAGGACCGCATGCGTTGCTCCATCAACGCCGCCGAACGCGACTACAGCTATTGGGTGGAGAGCGCCGACTTCTTCAAGGTGCGCAACATCTCCGTCGCGTACGACGTGCCGAAGCGCTTCACGCCGGGCGCTCGCAGCATGACCGTGTCCTTCGCCGGTCGCAATCTCTTCCGCAGCACCAACTACACCGGCACCGATCCGGAAGTCGCCGACCAGGCCACCAGCACGTTCTCGCGTCGCGACTACTACAACTTCCCGCCCTACCGCACGTTCCTCTTCAGCGTGAGGACGAACTTCTGATGCCTACACTCCTCACGAAAACCCGACGCGCGATCGGTGCAGCGGTCGCCGCCAGCGTTGTCCTCGGCGCCTGCGACTTCACGGTCACCAATCCGGGACCGCTGCTCGACGACGACCTGAACAACGCCTCGGCCATGCCCGCGCTGGTGAACGGCATGGGCGGTGACCTGTCCAATGCCATGGGCAACTATCTTACCCGCGGATCGCTCGCCGGGCTCGAGTTGGTGCACTCCGGCAACTTTGCGGCCGAGCGGCAGTTCGCTACTGGCGTCATTCGCCCGGAAGATGTGAACGGCGATTGGGCCCGTATGCACACCGCCCGCTGGGTGGCAGAGAACGGATTGGTGCGCATGCGGACGGTGCTTGGTACAGGGTTCGAAACCAACCCGCTTACCATTCGTGCGTATCTCTACGCCGGCTTTGCCAACCGTTTCCTTGGCGAAAACGTGTGTGAGACCACCATCGATGGTGGGCCGAAGCTGCCCAGCGCGGAGCACTTCGTCCGTGCCGAGAGCCTGTTCACGCGGGCGATCACCCTCGCGCGCGCGCAGAACAACACGGCGCTCCTCAACGCGGCGCTCTCGGGACGTGCTCAGGTGCTGGCGTGGCAGAACAAGTGGGATGCCGCGGTGGCTGATGCCGCACTGGTTCCTGCCACGTTCCGCCACAACGCGGTCTTCTCCACGAACACCGCGCGTGAGAACCTCGACCTCGCCAATCAGACGATCAATCGTCGCGAAGTCACGGTGTTCAACACGGTGTGGGTGGCCGACCGCGATACGCGCGTGCCGTACGACACGGTGCGCACGGCAACCGGCGGTTTCCAGACGGGTCAAGATGGTGCCACGCGCTTCTTCCGCCAGCGGAAGTACATCGCGCTCGGTGACCCGGTGGCGCTGGCGCGCGGCACCGAAATGCTGCTCATCCGCGCCGAAGCCGCGTTGCGCGCGAACGACGTGACGAACGCCATGCTGTTCATCAATCAGGAGCGCGCGGTGTCGTCGTTGCCGGCGTTGACTGCGACCACGGTCGATGCCGCGTGGACGATCCTCATGCGTGAGCGTGGCGCGGTGTTGTGGCTCGAAGGCCGTCGCTTGTGGGATTTGCGTCGCTGGCTCGCCAGCGGTCGCAACACGGCGCTGCAGGGACGCAGCACGTGCGTGCCCATCAGCCTCGAAGAGATCGGCGCCAACACGAATCTCAAGTAACCGTTCCATCGCTCAACAAAAGCGGGCCCCGGCAGTTGCCGGGGCCCGCTTTTGCATTTCGTGTAGCAACGTGCGGAGGCTTACCGCAGCACCGACTTGGCAGCCTTGGCCACGTTCTGCGCCGTGATGCCGAACTTCTCGTACAACACTGGCGCCGGCGCGCTCGCGCCGAACGTTTCGATGCCCACGATGGCGCCGTGGTCGCCGACCCAGCGATACCACGACATCGGGTGCGCCGCTTCGACGGCCACGCGCGGGACGCCGGCGGGGAGCACATGATTGCGGTACTCGACCGGCTGCTGCGCGAACAGCTCGAGGCTCGGGCAGCTCACCACGCGCGCGTGAATGCCTTCACCCGACAGCTGCTCACGGGCGGCCAGCGCGATCTCCACTTCGGAGCCACTCGCCAACAGCACCACGTTGGGCACATGTCCGGCCGCATCAGCCACGATGTACGCACCGTGCTTCACGCCTTCGCGCGCACGTGCCGCCTCGTTGTAGTACGACAGCTTCTGACGCGTGAGCACGATGGCCGACGGTCCACCACGATGATGCAGCGCCACGCGCCACGCTTCGCTCACTTCGTCGGCATCGGCGGGACGCAGCACCAGCAGGTTGGGAATGCAGCGCAACGCGGCCAGATGCTCGACGGGCTGGTGCGTGGGACCATCTTCGCCAAGGCCGATGGAGTCGTGCGTGAACACGTAAATGGCCTGCACACCCATGAGCGCCGCCAGACGCACCGCGGGGCGCATGTAATCGCTGAACACGAGGAACGTGCCGCCGTACGGAATTACGCCGCCGTGCAGTCCCATGCCATTCATGATCGCGCCCATGGCGTGCTCACGAATGCCGAAGTGGAAGTTGCGGCCGGTGCGGTTGTCGGCGCCGAATCCGCTCGCGCCCTTCACGTTGGTGAGGTTGCTGCCCGTGAGGTCCGCGCTGCCGCCCAGCAGTTCGGGCACCGTGTTCGCGATGGCGTTGATCACGACACCACTCGCAGCGCGACTTGCGACGTTGCCGCTCTTGGCGTCGAATGTGGGGAACGCCGCGTCGAGCGACGCCGAGAGTTGACCCTTCATGCGGCGCTCGAATTCGGCGGCCAGCTCGGGATGCGCGTTCGAGTACGCCTGCCACTTGCTGTTCCACTCCGCGTGCGACTGCGCGCGCTGCGCGGTGGCCTCGCGCCAGTGCGTCAGCGCCGCGTCGGGCACGAAGAACGGCTCGCTCGACGGCCAGCCGTAGCCCTGCTTGGTGAGGGCGATTTCGTCCTTGCCGAGCGGTTCACCGTGCGCCTTCGCGGTGTCCTGGCGGTTGGGCGAACCAAACCCGATGTGCGTCTTGGTGATGACCAGCGTGGGGCGCTGCGTGTCGGCCTTGGCCGCCGCGATCGCCGCGTCGATCGACGCGAGATCGTTCACGTCGTCGACGTGCAGCACCTGCCAGCCATACGCTTCGAAGCGCTTGGCGGCGTCGTCGCTGCAGGTGAGCGCGGTGCTGCCGTCGATGGTGATGCCGTTGTCGTCGAAGAAGCCGATGAGCTTGCCGAGCTTCATGTGGCCGGCGTAGCTCGCCGCTTCGTGCGAGATGCCTTCCATGAGGCAGTCGTCGCCCGCGACGAAGTACGTGTAGTGATCGACGATCGCGTGCCCTTCGCGATTGAACGTCGCCGCCAGATGTGCTTCGGCCACCGCCAAGCCCACGGCGTTCGCCACACCCTGACCCAGCGGACCCGTCGTCGTCTCGACACCCTTGGTGTGGTGCACTTCGGGGTGACCCGGCGTGAGGCTCTCCCACTGACGGAAATTCTTGATTTCGTCGAGCGGGAGGTCGTAGCCGGCCAGGTGCAGCGTGCCGTACAGCAGCATGGACGCGTGTCCAACCGAGAGCACGAAGCGGTCACGGTCGGCCCAGTCCGGCGCCGCAGGATCGTGGCGCAGGTGCTTGGTATAGAGCGCGTACGCGAGCGGGGCGAGCGCCATGGGAGTGCCGGGGTGCCCCGACTCGGCGGCCTGCACCGCATCCATGGCGAGAGTACGAACGGTATCGATCGCGAGACGCACAGTCTCGGGAGACGCGGAACCAGCGAGGGGTGACGCAGCGGACACGAAACGCTCCGGGAGGGTCGGCTAGGGCGGGCGCGATCGGCGCGCCACAGCCTCTAAATCTAGCCGGATCCGGGGCTGAACGGCGGTTCAAAACGGTTGTTTGGTCCGGCGGTTCACAAGCCGACGAATCGAGCCCTCAGGGTAAAGCACGCAAGGGGAAAGGGGAAAGCGCGGTTCGCTCGACCCAGACCCCAACCGCGGTTCCCCATTGAACCGCACCGCGCTTTCCCCTCTGTCCTTGCGTTCTTTACCCTGAGGGCTCGATCCGTCGGCCAGTATACCGCCGGACCAGCCACCCGTAGGTCAACCGCAGTACTTGGTGCGCGTCAGCGTTATGTGATGCGCCATGTGCCCCGCCAGCATCCACACCAGCGCCCGCGCTGAGACCTCGACGCCGCTGGCGATCCCGCGCTGGCCGATGGCTTCGTCGTCGAGCGACCGCACCAGGGCTAACGTCGCTTCGCGGCAGGCGAGCATTTCGGTCAAAATGTCTGGAAGTGTACGCCGAGTGGACCGGCTCTGCGGCACCCAATCGTCCTGCTCGAACCCGGGGAGCGGCGTCCGGTCGCCGCGGGCGATGCGCAGCAGGCGATAGGCGAATACCCGCTCGGTGTCGCTCACGTGGACCAGCGACTCGGCCAGCGTCCACTTTCCGGGGGCGTACGAAAAGGCACCCTGCGAGTCGGGGATGCCGGCCAAGAGGGCGCGCCACTGCTCGCGCTGGACCTCGAGCAGCTGCAGCACATCGTCGGTGCCGAGTGCAGCCAGCGCGTCGGCGGTGGCGTTGATGTACGTGAGCGCGTACGGCGCGTGTTCGTCGAGGGCGGGACGGGCAATCGTCATGGGTCAGCCGGGAAAGCCAAGGGTGAGGGCGAGCGAGGGTAAAGAGGCAGGGTCAGCCACGGCGCCTTGGGCGAGGCGGGGGGCACCGCCGCCGCGTCCGCCGACGCTCTGCAGCGCGGCCTTGAGCAGCTGGCCGGCATCGAGGGCGGTATCGGCCGCGGTCGCGAAGAGCACGCCACCGGTGCTGTCGTTGCTCACCAGCACGGCGCAGCCACCCAGCGCGATGAGCTGCTGCGCCAGCGGCTCGGCCTCTTTGGGGGCGCCCGTGATGACGCGCCGCACCCGCCGCACCCCGTTCGCGTCGAGCGGCGCCGACTGCCAGAGCGCCTGCGCTTCGTAACCGGCGAGCTCGGAAAGAAGTCGCTTGCGCTCGCGTTCGAGCTCCACGACGCGCGCCTGATGCTGTTCCACCAAGGCCGGGAGATCGTGTGGCGACGCCGAGAGGGGACGCGCCGCCCGTGAGAGCAGGTCGGCATCGAGCCGCGCGCGCTGGACGGCACGATGCCCGCAGATGAACTCGATGCGCGTGTTGCCGCGCGTCTTCTCGAAGCGGCGGAGAAAGATTGCGCCGATCTCGCCGGTCCGTGCCACATGCGTGCCCCCGCAGGCGCTGCGGTCGAGCCCCTCGATGGTGACGATGCGCAATGTCCCCTCACGGTCGCTCGCCTTGCGCAGCCCCTCGGCGGTGCTCGCGTCTTCGTACGAGACCGATACCGCGTGGTTTTCCAGCGCGAGCGTGTTGACGCGCTGCTCGATGGTCGCGAGCAGCTCTGGCGTGAGCCCTTCGCCCGCCACGTCTACCGTGGAGCTTTCGTCGCCAAAATGCACGCTCACGGTGGGCCAGCCGTACTCGTCGGTGAGCAATGCCGACAGCAGATGCTGCCCGGTGTGCTGCTGCATATGATCGATTCGGCGCGCCACGTCGATCTGGCCCACGACCATCGCCCCCGCTGGGAGCCCAAGCGGTTCGGCCAGATGGTGAGCAATGCGCGAGTCTTCATCGACGACATCGACCACCGCCACCTCCGCCAGTGTCCCCAGATCGTGCGGTTGCCCGCCCGAGGTGGGGTAGAAGGCGGTGCGATCGAGATAGACGATCCGTCCGTCCCCCGCGACGTCGGTGACCGATGCACTGAAGCGCGCCAACTGGGCGTCGTCGTAGTACAGGCGGATGGTGTCTGGGAGTGCGTGCGGACTGGTGGAGCCGCTGTTCATGCCGGACGACATACGAAACAGTGCGTGGAGAGGTCGGGGAGGAGCTCGATGAGGGGCCCGTGCGCTATCTTGAGCGCCATGACGTCTAATATGACGCGACTCCGGCCTTCGATGCTGGCCGCCACGTGCGCGGTGGCGCTCTTTGGTGCCTGCATTCCCGTAGCGCCCGTACCGACCCCGGTGGGGCCCAGCGTGCGCGAAGTGGATGCCACGGTCCGTAAGATCGCCCTGCCGCCGGCGCCCGACGATCCCGAGCCGCAGCCGGCGGCCTCCGATTCGGCGGGCATCGCACGCCTGGTGCGCCTCTCGTATGTGTGGCATCTGGCGTCGTTGCATCACCCCGCCGTCGCGGTGCGCGGCGCGCCACTCGACTCGGCGTTCATTCGTGCCGTGACATTGGTGCGCCGTGCCGACAACGCAGAGCAGTTGGAGCTCGCCTACACGCGCTTTCTGGCGGCGCTCAACGATCCGCTGTCGCGCGTGGAGCGCGATCAGGAGAACGAGACGCGGACGCCGCTCACGGTGACGACGATCAACGTCGAGCGAACGCGCGACAGTATTCTCGTATTGCAGATTCCTTCGGCCACGCGCTACGAAGAGAGCGCGGCGGTCGGTGTACGACAGGCGCTCGTCGCCGTGCCGGCGCGCGTGGTGCTCGACCTGCGCACCGCGTCGGCAGGGGCCAATGCCGATAGTATCGATGCGTTCGTTGCGCGCACACAGATCGTGGAGCGGCTGGCGTCGGTGCCGTTCACGCTGAGCGGTGTACGCGTGCGCCGTGTGGGTGGCGCGCGCGCGCAGGCTGGTGCGTGGACCTTCGACGATGCGTGGCTCGGTCGTGACGGCGCACTCGTGTCACCCATCAATGCGGCGCCGCGTCGGGTGGTGGTGCTCGCCAACGGCAACACGGTGTTGCCGCGCGGGGTGCTTGGACTGTTGGCAAGTGGCCGCGCCACGTTGGTGGCTGAAGAGGCCGTGCACGATGACGCGCTTGTGCCAAGTGTCCGTGTCGCATTGGGCTACGGACTGTCGGTGCGGCTGCGCACCGGTGAGCTGCTGCACGCCGACGGCAGCAGCGGCATCGTGATCGATACGCTGGTGGGACGCGCAGTGCTCGCCGCCGACAGTGCGCCCGCGATGCGTGCGGCGGTGGCCATGTTGCGGAGCGGCCGCTTTGTGCGTGCGTCGCGCCTGGCACCGGTACGCGCGCGCGCCGCGCTCCCGGGCTACTACGATGCCGATCCGTATCCGTACATGGGTGCACGCGTATTGGGTGGCGCGCGCGTGTGGAGCCTTATGCGTGCACGTCATGCGCATCGCGATCTGTACGATGACGACATCGATGCGTTGTTCGAGCGCGCGATTGGGCGGTACGAGGCCGCGCGTTCGGCCAGTGAGTATGCGAATACCGTGCAGCAGATGGTCAGCGCTTTCGATGACGCGCAGGTCGCCGTGCGCGGTGCGTCGATCGATACGGTGCTTGGTGTCGCCACACTCCCGTTTCGCGTGCGCTGGGCGGATGGGCGCGCGATCATCACCGATGTGATTGCCGATTCCGTGACGCGCGCGTTGGGACTCGTCGCGGGGCAGGAGCTCACGGCCGTTGACGGATATCCCATACCGGCGTGGATGCAGGAGCACCGCCGTACGGTGTCGGCGCCCAACGACTGGTCGAGGCAGCAGCAGCTGGCCGCGCTCATGCCGCGCGGGAATCCAGGCGCATCACTGGTGCGCGTGCGAGACGTGACGAACAGGGAGCGTCAGCTCAACGTGCCTCGCCGTGTGGACTACATGGCGCTGCAGCCGCAGGTCGAGCGGCCGTGGCAATCGGCATCGATGGCATTGAGCAACGGTGTGGCGTACGTCGATGTGAACAGGCTGACCGAGCAGACCGTCGACGCCGAACTTGGCAAGCATCGCGGTGCGCGCGCGCTGATTGTCGACTTGCGTGGCGCGTTGGCCGATAGCAGTCGCGTAGCGGATGTCGTGCTGCGCGCCCTGCGGGAGCGCGAGGTGGCGGTGGTGGCCCGTGAACTGCACCGCTATCAGTCGGCACCGTGTCTAGTGGAAACGTTGCGTGAGTCGGCGCAGCAATGTCCCGACGAGCGGGAGGTGCGCTCGCGTGTATCGCGCGGCGATACCTCGGGGCATTACGCGGGGCGACTGGTGGCGCTGGTCGATGAGCGCACGAGCGGGGCGATGGAGCGGTTGGCCCTCACACTCGAGGCGACGACGGGGGTGACGTTCGTGGGGACCGCGACCGCCGGTTCACCGGCCGAAGCGGTACACATTGGCCTGCCCGGTGGGCTCGTGCTGACGGTGCCGGCCGCCGAGCTTCGTCGTACCGACGGCGGGCAATGGCAGCGCGTGGGGCTCACGCCGCTGGTGGAGGCGCGGCTCACGCCACGCAGCTACCGGAGTGGCACCGATGACGTCGTGACGCGTGCGCAGGAGTGGCTCGTGCAGCAGCTCGACGGCCGCTCGTCGCGTCGGCGGTGAGCGATCAGCAGGTGAATGTCCCTATTCTCGAGGCGCTGCCAGCGCTCCGCGACGCGCTGCGTGCGCGGCGTGTAGCAGTTCTGGAAGCACCACCGGGCGCGGGGAAAACCACACGCGTTCCCCTCGCGCTGCTCGATGAGCCGTGGATGGCGGGACAACGCGTGGTCATGCTCGAACCGCGCCGGCTCGCCGCGCGCGCGGCGGCGCACTACATGGCGCAACTGTTGGGCGAGCAGGTGGGCGGTACCGTGGGCTATCGCGTGCGCGGTGAAACACGGATTTCGAATCGCACGCGCATCGAGGTGGTGACCGAAGGCGTGTTGGCGCGACTGCTGTCGGCCGACCCAACGCTCGACGGCTACGGAGCTGTGCTCTTCGATGAATATCACGAGCGCTCGCTGCACGCCGACCTCGGGCTCGCGTTGGTGCTGGAAACGCAGCAGGTCCGAGAGGAGCTGCGGGTGCTGGTGATGTCGGCGACGCTCGATGGCGAAGCCGTTGCCGAGCTGCTGCGCGACGGTACCGGGCCTGCACCGATAGTGCGCAGCAGTGGCCGCATGTTTCCCATCGTCACGCATCACACGCCACTGCGGAGTGACGAAAAACTCGAGGCCGCCACCAGTCGCATCGTCCGTGACGCATTGCGCGCCAACGATGGCGATGTGCTGGTCTTTCTGCCGGGCATGGGAGAGCAGCGGCGCGTGGAAGAGCGGCTGGTGGGTGCCGTGGACGCCAACGTGCGTGTGCATGTGCTGCACGGCAGCATGCCGTTGGCGGATCAAGATGCGGCGTTGGCGCCGGCGCCGGCCGGGCTGCGTAAGGTCGTTCTGAGTACGAGTGTCGCCGAAACGAGTCTCACCGTTGAAGGTGTGCGCATTGTCGTCGACGCGGGATATTCGCGTGTGCCGCGCTACGATGCCACGGCGGGGCTGACGCGATTGCACACGGTGCGCGTGAGCAAAGCGTCGGCGGATCAGCGCCGCGGCCGCGCTGGGCGTGTGGCGCCCGGCGTGTGCTATCGCCTGTGGGACGTGCACGAAGAGCACGGATTTCTCGCGAGTTCGCGTCCCGAGATCATCGACGCCGATCTGTCGTCGCTGGCGCTGGAGCTCGCTGATGCCGGTATTGCCGACCCGTCGCAGCTGCGCTGGCTCGATGTGCCGCGCGCGGGGCCGTTCGCGCAGGCGCGCGCGCTCTTGCAGCAGCTGGGCGCGCTCGATGTTTCCGGTCGCGTTACGTCGCATGGTCGGCGTATGGCGGCGCTGCCGCTGTCGCCCCGTCTTGCTCACCTGGTGCTCGTCGCCGATGCGCGCGGTGTGCTGACACACGGTGCCGCCATTGCCGCGCTGCTCGAGGAGCGCGATGTGTTGCGCGCCGAAGGCTTTGCCAAGGCGCCCGCCGATGTGCGACTGCGCACCGAACTGCTGGAGCGCGGGGGTGATGGCGGTGCGCTCGCCATGTACGGCGCGCGTGCCGATCGCGACGCCGCGCGACGCGTCAGGCAGAATGCCATCGAGATCGCGCGGCGCGTGACCAGCAGTACCCGTGTGCCTGAGAGCGAGAGTGATGTAGGAGTATTGCTGGCACTCGCCTTTCCCGATCGTGTGGCGCAGCGGCGCCCCGGCAGCGAGGGGCGCTATCTGTTGCGCAACGGCAGCGGGGCGTCACTCCCCAAGGGCGACAGCCTGTACGAGGCGCCGTATCTCGCGGTGGCCGATCTCGAAGGACAGCCTCCCGAGTATCGCATTGCTCGCGCGGCGCCGCTCTCGCTCGACGACATTCATGAGGACTTTGGCGAGCAGCTGGTGCGCGTGTCCGTCGTCGAATGGGACGAGCGTACACGCAGCGTGAAAGCGGTGCAGCGCACCATGCTTGGCGCCATGACGCTCGAAGAGAAGCCGCAGCGCGATCCCGATGCGGAACAGGTGTGTGCGGCACTGCTGTCGCAGCTGGTACGTGCGGGCGTTGGCGCATGGCCTTGGCGCGAGGGGGCGCAGCGTTTGCGCGACCGACTCGCGTTCGTGCACGCGCACGATGCGTCGTGGCCCGATGTTTCCGACGACGCGCTCGTCGCATCGGCGTCGGAGTGGCTCGCGCCGTTCCTCGACAACGTCCGCACGTGGGCGCAGCTCGAGCAGATCGACTGGCACGAAGCGCTGTGCAGTGTCGTGCCGTGGAATCAGCGCGCGCTGCTCGACCGGTTGGCTCCAACGCACATCGAGGTGCCGAGCGGGTCGCGCATTACGCTCGACTACAGCGAGCCCACTGCACCGGTGTTGGCGGTGAAGCTGCAGGAAGTCTTCGGGTGGACGACGACGCCCACCGTGATGGATGGGCGCGTCGCCCTCACGTTGCATCTGCTGTCGCCGGCGCAGCGCCCCGTGCAAGTCACACGCGATCTCGCCGGCTTCTGGAAGTCGAGCTACTTCGAGGTGCGCAAGGAACTGCGCGGCCGATACCCTCGGCATCCGTGGCCGGACGACCCGCTCGCCGCGACGGCGACGAGGCGGGCCAAGCCACGTGGCACCTGAGTTTACGCCAACGCTGCCGGGAGTACCGCGCAGAACTGCTTCATCTCGTCGGGAGTACCGATGGAGACGCGGCACCAGTCGGTGTACGGCGGGAACGCGCGGCCAATCGTGAAGCCTTTGCTGGCGAAGTAGTTCTGCATTTGTTCGACGGGCTTGCCGGTCTGGAAGAACACGAAGTTCGTCTGTGACGGCGCGGCTTTCTTGCCCAGCTTGGCCACGGCATCGAGCAGCATGGTGCGCCCCTGCGTGTTCTTCGCCTTCACGAAAGCCTGATACTCGGTGTCCATGAGCGAGGCGTTTGCGGCGGTGAGGCCGAAGACGTTCGGGTCGCCGCTCACGTATTGGCTGAGCTTCTTGATGATGTCGGGGCGCGCCACCGCGAAGCCGACGCGCAGACCGGCGAGGCCGTGAATCTTGCTCGCCGTCCGTGACACGATGACGTTCTCGCCCTTGAGCACCAGATCGGTCATGCTCTTGTAGCCCGGCATGTCCACGAAGTCGTAGTAGGCTTCGTCCACAATCACGGTCGAACGTTTGGCGGCATTGGAGACGAAGTCGCGCAGCGCCTGATCGTCGGCGAGGTTCGACGTGGGGTTGTTGGGATTGCAGACGAAGACGAGCTTGGTGCTGCCGTTGATCTTCTGGTCCATCTGGTAGAGATCATGATCCAGACGGTGATCGAGCGGCACCTTATGCACCTTCGCGCCTACGGTTTCGCCCCAGCGCGGCAGATCTTCGAACGTCGGCCACGGCGCGACGATCTCGCCGCCGTTCATGTTGTAGGCGAGCGCGAGAATGGAGAGCACTTCACTCGAGCCCTGCGTCACGAGTACATGGTCGGCGGGGACACCGACATGCTTGGCGAACGTTTCGGTGATCTCCTCGCGAATGGGCGGCACATACCACGTGTGCTGCGCCCAGTTGCCCATGAGCGCGTCCTTGGCCTTGGGCGACATGCCGAACGGGTTCTCGTTGTACTGCAGCCGGATGGGCCCCGCCGCGCGCCGCGCGGTGGTGACGTCGCGCTCCATCTGCTCGAGCAGCGCCGAGTACGGGAGGCCGCCACCCAGCACGCGTGACATTTCCGACGCGGGAAGCAGACCGGGGAGCGCCACGCTGGCGCCAACACCCAAACCGGTTGTGCGAAGCCACTGACGACGGGACACGGTGCTCACGGAAACCTCGAGGCTGAAGAAAATTCGGGATGGCCTTCCGCATCAATGGACCATCAGAAACCCGATGGCGCCAGTCCGTTCACGCGTCCCCCAAAAGGGGTCAGACTCCTTTAGGGTTGGCTAAAGGAGTCTGACCCCTTTGGGGGTGAGTATCTTGCGCGCCATGTCCTGGCGTCGCTGGCTCGTGACGGGCCTTTCATTTGCACTCATGTTCGGCACCTCCGCGTGGGTGGTGTCGGGGCATTGGCCGGCGCAGGGGATGCCGTGGTTGGCGTGGCCGGTGCACGCGGCGGCGCTGGTGACGGTGACAGCGGAAATCCTGACGCGCGCCTTCAAGATTCAGGCGTCCGCGCGAGCCTGTGCCATTCCGTTGGCGTTCGGGACGGCGCTCCGCGTCTGTCTGGCCGGCGATTTTGCGGCGGCCATCACGCCGGCACGGTCGGGCGCGGAGCCGTCGCGCTTTCTGGTGCTCGCCGAGAGTGGCACCAACGCGGCGTCGCGGGTGTTGGTCCTCTTTCTCGAATTGTTTCTCGAGATGTGTTCGCTGGTGGTCGTGTGCACGGTGTTGGCGGTGCTCTTCCGCGGCCGTGGCGCAAGTGTTGGTGGGTTGCTGGCGTTGGTGGGTGGGTACAGCACGTTCGTCCTTGGGGCCGGTGCGGCGGGGTGGTTTCTGTCGCAGCGGAACGCGCACGGACCGGCGCCGCGCTGGGCGTCCGCGGTTGGGCTTCATGCCGGGCGATGGCGCGTCGTGCAGCGCACGCTGCGGTCGCTCCGCGATGCGGTGCAGTCGTTGCGGGCGGCCAACCCGTGGCGCATGTCGCTCGCGTTTGGCGGATCGGTACTGCATGTGTGCTTCAAGGTGGCCACGTTGCCCATCCTGGTCTTTTTGGGCGACCCGTCGTTTCCGTTCACCATGGACACGCTGGCGCCACTCGTGCTCTGGCCGTTGGCGTTGTTCTACGGCGGAGTCGTGGTCCCGGCGCCAGGTGGCGGCGGCTTCATCGAAGGGGCCTTCGCGGCCACGCTGTCGAGCGCCATTCCCGCCGGGATATTCGCCGCGGCGCTGTTGTGGTGGCGCTTCTACACGTTCTACCTCTACATCCTCATTGGTGGTCTGGCCGCCGGTGACGCCGCGTTGCGGGCACTCCGCCCCGCAGCGACGCCCTCGTCCGCCCCGCTCCCTGTCTCGACTTGAGCGCCTCCGCGTCGCGCCCTTCAGGCACCCCCCGCCTCATCGAAACCACGATACCGCCGGTGCCGCGCTGGCAGCTCATCGGCGGGTTCCTCGTCATCTACATCGTGTGGGGCTCCACCTATCTCGCCATCAAGTGGGGGGTGCAGACCATTCCGCCCTTCTTCATGGGGGCGGTGCGCTTTCTGGTGGCGGGCAGTGCGCTCTATGGGTTTTCGCGCTGGCGCGGCGCGCCGGCCCCCACGCGTCGCGAATGGCGGGACGCGGCCATCGTGGGCATGCTGCTGCTCTTCGTGGGGAACGGCGCCGTGTCGTGGGCCAGTCAGCGGGTGAATTCGGGGCTCACGTCGGTCCTCGTGGCGACGGTGCCGCTCTGGCTGGTGCTCTGCGAAGCGTGGCAGGGGAAGCGTCCGCGCGCGATGCAGGTGGTGGGGGTGCTCATCGGACTGGTGGGGGTGGGGCTGCTGGTGCTTCCCGCGTCGGGGACGCCGGCCGGCCGGAGTGCCGCCGTCGACCCCGTTGGCGCCGCCGTGCTGGCGGTGGGCTCGCTCAGCTGGACGGTGGGCTCGCTCTATTCGCGCAGCTCCCGCCAAGCCAAGCCGGCGGCGCTCGCGATCTCCATGCAGATGCTTACGGGGGGCGTGCTGCTCACGCTCCTGTCGGGAAGCATGGGGGAGTTCTCGCGCGTGCATCCGTCCACGATCACGCTGA
This sequence comes from bacterium, assembly GCA_027484025.1. Taxonomy (GTDB): domain Bacteria; phylum Gemmatimonadota; class Gemmatimonadetes; order Gemmatimonadales; family Gemmatimonadaceae; genus Gemmatimonas. The sequence goes on along the minus strand of JAIXTI010000081.1, from coordinate 168,926 downwards.
CATCGACATTATCGCTACTCTATCTGATCACCTTCGGCTCACTCATTGGTTTTTCCACGTACATGTGGCTCCTTAAGGTGGCGAGCCCGGCCGCGGTGGGTACCTACGCGTACGTCAATCCGCTCGTCGCGGTCCTGCTCGGTGTCGCGCTCGGCGGGGAGCGCCTCCCTAAGCTCGCCTGGGTCGCTATGACCGTCATTGTGGGCGGTGTCGCCCTGGTGAGCCTCGTCGACGCGCGCCGGCGACCGACCGCCGCCTAGTCCGACGTTCAAGGGGCCGGAGCCATCGCATCCCGCAAAAACGACTCTGACCCCTTTTGGGCTGAGCCCCTTTTTGACTCTGACCCCTTTTTTGACTCTGACCCCTTTGGGGTGGGGGCTGTGTCGTTTGTACCCGCGTATATCCAACTGAAACGCGCCCGCGCTTCCGCCGTACGGGGCACTGTCCTCACACTTTCAGGGAGTCAGCCGGTGCGTACCCACATCAAAGTCGTCGCGCTCGTCAATCTGCTCTACAGCGCTCTTGGCATTCTTGCGGCCCTGGGTGCGCTGTTCGGCACCGTCTTCGGGTCGCTCGCGACGCTCAATCCGGTCGCCATGGTCGTCGGCAGCGTCGTCGGCGTGGTCATGGGCATCGTCATCGGGGCCATCAGCATCTTCGGTCTCATTGCCGGCCTCGCGCTCCTCAACCACCAGAACTGGGCGCGCTACGTCGTGCTCGTGGTCTCGGCGTTCCGGCTCTTCAATTGGCCGTGGGGCACCCTGTTCGGTGGCTACTCGATCTGGGTGCTGACGCATCGCGAGACCAAGGAACTGTTTGCGAGTGCGAAGTAGGGGGGTTGGGCTCGCTGAGTATTGAGATGTCGTCCGGCGGTCCACCGGCGGCGAATCGAGCCCTCAGGAGAAAGAACGCAAGAGCACAGGACGAAGCGCGGTGCCGTCCACGCCAACGACAACTGCGGTTGCGATGGTCGTGAACAGTCCCGTGCTTCCCCCTGTGCTCTTGCGTTCTTTGTCCTGATTGCTCGATCCGCCGCGAGTAGACCGCCGGACCAGCCGTTGTTGCCCGTGCACCTCCCCGATCGCCCGCCCATAGCGTAGCCTTGGTCGTGCTCCTCTCCGCCCCACAGCACGCCACGCTCTGCGCGTTGGCGTCGGCCATTCTCGACGGCGCGCCGCCCGCCGACGAAACGATTCCGCAGCTCGTCAGCCGGTGTGCCGCGCGCCTCTCCTCGCTCCCGCCGCACCGGCAGGCGTTGGTCGGCACCGCCATCGACGTCCTCGGCGCGCCGGCCACCGTGCTGCTCGCCATCCAGCGTTTCCGGCGCTTCGCAGATCTCGCCCCCATCGACCAGCGCCGCTGCTTCGCGGCGTGGACCGATTCGTCGCTCCCGCCCCTCCGGTCGGCGTGGCAGTCCGTGCGGCGACTCGTGCTGTCGGTGCACTACGCGCGTCCGGAGGTGGCCGCGGCCATTGGCTACGGCGGCCCCTTTCGCACGCGCACGACGTGGCGCCCGTGGGAAGGGCCGCTCCCCGACGGCACCGCGCCAATTCCCGGCGAGCCGGTCGCCCGCGGCCATGTGCTGCTCCCCAACATCATCGAGCCCGACCCGCTTCCCGCCGGCGTCATGCCCGGGCAGACCGTGTTGCAGGATGTGCAGCGACGGGCCGATGTCGTGGTCATTGGCAGTGGCGCCGGTGGTGCCGTCGCGGCGGCGCGCCTCGCCGAAGCCGGCTATGAAGTCGTCGTGCTCGAATCGGGCGGGTGGCATACGCGCAGTGATTTCACCGACGACGAAGCCGCGCTCACCGAGCGGTTGTACGCCGATGGGTGTCTGCGCGCGACCGACGATGGTTCGATCGCGCTGGTGCAGGGCGATACCGCTGGCGGCAGCACGACGGTGAACTGGATGATCATGCTGCGCACGCCGAGCCACGTGCTCGAACAGTGGGCGCGCGAGAGTGGGATCACGGGCATGTCGCCGGCGGAGATGGCCCCGGTGTTCGAGCAGATCGAGCGCGAGGTGCATGCGGGTACGGTCCCTGATGACGCCCATTCGGCCAACAACCGCCTGGTGCTCGACGGCGCCCGCGCCCTGGGATGGCGGGTGGAGCACGGCCGCATCAACGCGCGCGGCTGTGTGCGCTGCGGATTCTGCGGAACCGGGTGTCGGCACAACGCCAAGCAGTCCACGCTGCTCACCTATCTGCCGCGCGCGCTGGCGGCGCAGGCCTCGCTCTACACCGATGCGCAGGTCCAACGCATCGAAGTGCGCGAGCGCGACCGCGGTACAGGCACACCGCCACTCAAGCGCGTGCACGCAGTGGTTCGCGACCGACAGCGCGGGACCTCACGAACACTCACCATCGACGCCCCACTCGTCGTGGTGGCTGGTGGTGCCGTGGGGACCCCGGTGTTGCTGCAGCGGTCGGGGATGGGCGGTGGTGGTGTGGGGCAGTGGTTGCGCCTGCATCCGACCACCGCCCTGTATGCCCGCTATGATCGCGAAATCGTGACGAGCACCGGGATTCCGCTCACGACCATGTGCGACGAGTTTCTGCGTTGGCAGGGCTCCGACTACGGCTTCTGGATCGAAACGCCACCCATGCACCCGTCATTCACCGCGGCCGCGTTGCCCGGCACCGGTACCGCGCACGCGGCGGAGATGCGCGACTTCAACCGCTTCGGTGTTACCATCGGCCTCACCCGTGATGGCGCCGAACGGAACCGCTCGAGCGGACGCGTGATCGTGAACCGACGCGGCGAAACGTCCATCCGCTACCGCCTCGCGTTCGAAGACGAGCGTCGGGTGCGCGCGTCGTTGCCCGCCATGGCCCGGTTGCACTTTGCCATGGGGGCAAGCTCCGTGTCGACGATGCACGCCACGCCGCTCACCATCCGTTCGCCACGCGACGTGGACTCGCTCGCCACGGCCAGTATTGCGCCCAATCGCATGGCGCTTTTTTCGGCGCACGTGAACGGGACCTGCCGCATGGGCACGGACCCAGACACCTCGGGGGCGACGCCAGACGGCGAGCGCTACGGGGTGCGCGGTCTGTACATTACCGATGGGGCGGCGTTGCCCACGGCACTCGGGGTCAATCCGCAGGAAACGATTATGGCGGTCTCCACCGTGCTGGCCGGACGTATCGCGGCGCGACACGCCGGCCTGTTGCGATAAAAGCACAGGTACCTCTCTTCATGACAACCAGACGATGAGCAAAGGCGAGAAGAAGCGACGGCGCGCCCTCGATGCCTATTGGTCGCTGCAACGAGCCGCGGCCATGGCCGCCGCGCGCGTCGACGATGCGGTGCAGCCCTTCGGTTTGTCGGCGTCGCAATACGGAGTGCTCGACACACTCCAGCAGCGCGGCCCGGTGCATCAACAGGAACTTGCGGAAGCCTTGGGACGCAGCAAGGCGCAGATGACCGCCATTATCGACGCGCTCGAAGCGCGCGCGCTGGTACGGCGCGAGCGTCACGAAGTGGACCGTCGCTACATCACCGTCTATCTCACCGAAGCGGGACGGGTGCTGCTCGCTGAGGCGGGACCCGCGCGCACCGACTCGATCCTCGAACTCATGCGCGAGTTGAACGGTGAGCAGAAGACGAAGCTCACCCGCTTGTGCGGACGTTTGCTGCGTGTGCTCGATCCGCTGGCGGAAGTGGACGACACGCCCGACGAAGGCGAGACGTCGACCGTCGCTGTCGATGATGACGCCAGCGACGACGATGACGACCACGTAGATACCGAAACACCGATCGAGACGTCGCCGAGCTGAGCGCGTCGCCGTTCCCACTCCCCGTTCACCGCACTGTCCCCATGGCTGGTCGTCACTTCCTGCAGATTCCCGGGCCCACGCCCGTTCCTGATCGTCTTCAGCGGGCCATGCACCGCCAGATGGAGGATCATCGCTCGTCGGCGTTTCCGGCGTTCACGCGTTCGATCCTGTCACGGCTGCCGCAGGTCGTGAAGCAGACGAAGGGCGAAGCGTTCGTCTTCCCGGCCACGGGCTCGGCGATGTGGGAAGCCGCGCTGGTGAATACGGTGAACCCGGGCGCGCGTCTGCTGGCGCCGCGCTTTGGACAGTTCTCGCATCTGTTCATTCAGACCGCGCGCAATCTCGGTTACACGGTTGACGTCCTCGAAGAGCCGTGGGGGGAAGCCGCCAACGCCGAGCGTATCGAAGCGGCGCTGAAGGCCGACACGGCGCACGAAATTCAGGGTGTGCTGTTGGTGCACAACGAAACGGCCACCGGTGTCACGTGTGATGTGGGGGCGGTGCGTGCGGCCATGGATCGTGCACACCATCCGGCGCTGCTCTTCGTCGACGGTGTGAGCTCCATTGCGAGTCTCGACTTCCGCTTCGACGAGTGGGGCGTGGATTGCGCAATTACCGGATCGCAGAAGGGCTTCATGTTGCCCGCAGGATTGGGGATGCTCTTCGCGAGTGAGAAGGCGCTGGCGCGCGTGGAGCAGAGCACGACACCGCGCGCCTATTTCGATCTGCGGGCGATGCGCGCCAACAACGCGCAGGGCTACTTCCCGAGCACGCCGGCGCTGTCGTTGCTGTACGGACTCGACGAAGCGCTCACGATGCTGCTCGACGAAGGGATGGACAACGTGGCCGCGCGTCACAAGCGGCTGGCCAACGGGGTACGTGCCGCCGTGAAAGCGTGGGGACTGCGCGAATGCGCCATGCGCCCCGAGATCGCGAGCGATTCCCTCACCGCCATCGTCGTGCCCGAGGGCACGGATGCTCGCAAGGTCATCGATATCGCGTTCACGCGCTACGACATCGCGCTGGGCTCGGGGCTGAGCGAAGTCGCCGGCAAGGTGTTCCGCGTTGGTCACCTGGGTGACATGAACGCGCTCACGTTGGCGGGCGCTCTATCCGGTGTCGAAATGGCACTGGCCGACGCCGGGATTCCCATCACGCTCGGGAGCGGTGTCGGGGCGGCGCTCGCGCACTGGCGGGTGCAGGCGTGAATACAAAAGAGTTGCGCGTCGTCGTCACGCGAAAGATGCCGGCGCCCGTCGAGGCGGTCATTGCCGAGAAATACGATGCCCTGTTCAACCGGACCGATGTCGCGCTGTCACCGGATCAGTTGGTGCAGGTGCTGCAGCAGGCCGATATCGTGATCACGACCGTCACCGACAAGTGGCACGCGGGGATCTTCGATACGACGGGCATTCGCACCAAGCTGCTCGCCAACGTGGGAGTCGGCGTCAATCACATTGCGCTCGAGTCGGCGCGCCGTGCGGGCATTACGGTGAGCAACACGCCCGACGTCGTCACCGATGACACGGCCGATGTCGCCATCGGGCTCATGCTCATGAGCATGCGCCGTTTGAGTGAAGGCGAGCGGCATCTGCGCAGTGGTGCGTGGGGTGGACTGCGCCCCACGTTCATGCTCGGACGCACGCTGCGCGGCAAGACGCTGGGCATCGTGGGATACGGCCGTATCGGGCGTGCGGTGGCGCGCATTGCGCACGACGCATTCGGCATGAAGATCCTGTGGCACGCGCCGCGCGATCCGCGCATCGACGATCCCGCGACGGCGGGCCCGGCCAATGCCGAACGTGCCGAGTCGCTCGAGGCACTGCTGCGCCGTGCGGACGTCGTGTCGCTGCATTGCCCTTCCACGCCGGAAACGCGGCACCTCATGAATGCGGAGACGCTCGCGCTCATGCCCGAGCATGCGTACCTCATCAACACGGCGCGCGGCGACGTGGTGCACGAAGCGGCGCTGGCCGATGCGCTCAAGCAGCGGCTGATCGCGGGCGCCGGGCTCGACGTGTACGAATTCGAGCCCAGTGTGGCGGCCGAGTTGAAGGAGCTGGAAAACGTGGTGCTGGTGCCGCATCTGGGAAGCGCCACCATCGAAACACGGACCAACATGGGGATGCGCGCGCTGAGCAATGTCGACGCGTTCGTCTCCGGCCTCCCGGTTCACGACAAGGTGATCTAGCCCGGCGGGATGCGGGGTGTCGGGGATGTAGCGCGTGGCATTAGACTGCACCCGTGCCTATCGCCGGTCTCGACCCCTCGCTGCACCCCGTCCCGCCGGTTCCCACGCCGGCCGGGTCGCTGCTGCATTTCCCCGAGATCCAGTCGCGTTTTCTGCCGCATTCACACGATGTCATCGTGTGTCTGCCGCCGGACTACGAGACGCAGCCGCAGCGTCGCTACCCGGTGTTGTATCTGCACGATGGACAGAACGTCTTCGACGATCTGCCGATGTCCCCGTTCGGTGTGCAATGGGGCGTCGATACCACCGCCCGCGCGCTCATGCATGCGCGAGTCATCGAGCCGCTCATTATCGTGGCCATCGGCAACGCCGGGCGCGATCGCATCGACGAGTACACGCCCACGCGTGACAACATGCACGACGCGGGTGGTCTGGCCGATCGGTACGGGCAAATGCTCGTGTACGAGATCAAGCCGTGGGTCGACCACACGTGGCGTACGCGTCGAACGGCGCGCGATACGGCGGTGGCGGGCAGTTCGCTCGGCGGACTCCTGAGTCTGCACCTCGGGCTTACGCACCCGGCCGTCTTCGGCAAGCTTGGCCTGCTCAGTCCCAGCGTGTGGTGGGATGATCGCTGGATCGTGCGTCAGCTGGTGGCCGACGACGCGCATCGTCAGGACCAGCGCATTTGGCTCGATGCGGGCACGGGCGAAAAGCGCATGCTCAAGGGAACCCGCTTGTTGTATCGCATGCTGCTGCGCCAGGGATGGCAGGTCGGGCGCAATCTGCACTACATGGAAGCCGAGGGCGCGCTGCACGATGAGCGTGCCTGGGGCGAGCGGTCGGGGTTGTTTCTGCGCTTTCTGTTTCCGGCCTCGGTGTAAGGATCATCATGGATAGCTTCACGCAATTTTCGCCGAAGGCGCTCACGTTCCTGCGCGGACTCAAGAAGAACAACCGCAAGGAATGGTTCGAAGCGCATCGTGCCCAGTACGAACAGGAGCTCAAGCTTCCGCTGGCGGCCCTCATCGAAGAGGTGGATGTCCAGTTGGCGACGGTCGCGCCCGAAATCATCGGGTCGCCCAAGAAGTCGGCGTTCCGCATTCATCGCGATGTGCGGTTCAGCAAGGACAAGTCGCCGTACAAGACCCACGTGGCCTGCTGGTTCTTTCATCGGGACATCGGCACGCGCATGCAGAGCGAGGCGGTGCATGGCGGTGCAGGCTTCTACCTGCATATCTCGCCGGGCGAATGCTTTTGCGGCGGCGGTATCTGGATGCCGCCGCGCCCCGGGCTGAACAAAATTCGCGAAGCGCTCGTGGACGATCTCGAGGGATGGGAGGAGATCGTGCACGACAAGGCGTTCCGGCGGCGCTTCGGGACGCTGGATCAGGAGGGGATGCTCACGCGGCTTCCGCGCGGCTACGCAGCCGATCATCCGGCCGGCGAATGGCTGCGGTACCAGTCATTCACGGCGGGGACCCCGCTGACCGACGCTGAAGTAACGGACCCCAAGCTGCCGAAACTCCTCGCCAGACACTTCGCGGCCATGACCCCGTTCGTGCGCTGGCTCAACTTGGCGCTGGGGCTCAGGCCCCATTCGAGCCGGTTGTAGATTCCTGCATGTCGAAGTCGCTGAAGCTCACGCTGGACATCCTGATCGGGGCGGTCGCACCCGTCCTGATCCTGAAATACGGCACCGCCCCTCTGGGAACGCTTCCGGCGTACCTGGCCGCGGCGTTGGTGCCGGTGGCGTGGGTGCTGCTCGATCTGCTCGTCATCAGCCGGCGCTTCAACTTCATCACGAGCTACGGCGGCGCGTCGGCGGTCATGCGCGGCGCGCTCGCGTTCTGGTATGTCGACGGCGCGCTCTTCGCCTTCAAGGACAGCGCCAGCTACCTGTTGGCGTTCATCGTGTTCGGTCTGTCGGCGATCATCGGGACACCGGTTACGCGCAGTATCGCGCTGCAAGGGCTCGATCCCGATACTCCCGAGCGTGCCGACCAGATGCAGCGCCTGCTCAACGAGGCCAGTGTGCTGCGCGCCATGAAGCAGGCGGCGCTCATCATCGGCTTCACCAATCTCGGCGCCGGCGCGGCGAACTACCTGATCAACCTGCGCATGGTCACGGCCCCCTTCAGCACGCCGCAGTTCAACGATCAGGTGGCGAACGTGAATGCCATTACGCGCATCGTGCTCGTCCTTCCAGACATGGTCGCGCTGTTCTTCGCCTTCAGTCTCATGTACAAGGCCATGTACGCGCTGTTGCCGGCGAGCAGTGAAAAAGACCCGGATGCGGGTGAATTCTGGGCATTGCTGGAGCGGCGTGAAGCCGCACTGCGGCTGCCGCCAGACGGGCAGGGGTCGCTCGCGGATGCGTCGGCCCAGAGCATGGCCAGGCAGCAGGCGCGCGAGGAGTTCGGGCTCCGCTAGACGCCGTCCCGCAGCGCCGGGGCATTCCAGGCGCTGGGAAGACTTGAGTGGCGCGCCGGAGGGACCGATGCTTTGGGTATGCCCGTCGGCGCTGTGGCCGGCGCGCGGTCACCAAGTCCCGGAACGGTCATGCTCGGAATGCCAATCGACATTGCGGTCCCGCCTCAGAACGCGACGTTCGAGGCGCGCGGAGAAGCGCTCCGCGTCGTGGGAGCGCCGTCGGGCCCGTTCGAGCTCCGAGTCGATGCCGGGATGGTCTTTGCGCGATTCTTGAGCCGCGAGCCGCGCACCTGGAACGACGTGACACTACCGTCGGTCCTTGCCTGGTTCGAGGCCGGGTCGCCCATTGCGACCTTTCTCCGGCAGCACGGCGCGCATCCGTTGCGACAGCTGTTGTTCGACGGAGCGGTGGACGGCGTCGTCGACGCCGTGCCGACCGAGTAATGAGCGTCACCGCATCTTCGGCGGGTGCCGAACTGCCGGGCGGTCTCTCGCCCGAAGCGGAAGCGTTCGTCAACTCGGTGGGCGCTGCAACCGATCTGCCGGCGTTCGTGCGAAACGTACGTGCCATCGGCACCGTCGCGCAGAACACCGACGCCCGTGTGGCACTGCTCGAAGACGCCATCGTTCAGGACGTCGCGCTTTCCGCGCGCATGCTGCGCATTGCGAATTCGGTGGCGATGTCGACCGCGGGGCCCGGGGCGACGATCGACTCCATCAAACAGGCGATCATGCTGCTGGGCTATGATCGCGTGCAGCACCTGTCGATGGCGTCGAGCGTCTGCGAGAAGCTGGAGCAGGATGCCCCGGCAGTACGCGAGTTGATGGTGGAAAGTGTGTTGGCGGCGAATCACAGTGTGCAGCTGGCCATGGCCGCGGGCTATCCGCAGCCCGAGCAGGCCTATTTGTGCGCGCTCTTCCGACGGTTGGGTGAAGTGTTGGTCGCGTGCTACCGCGCACGTCAGTATCGCGCGTGGATGCAGCAATTGCTGGCGGGTGCTCCGGCGCACGACGGCGCCGAAGCGACCGTCTTTCAGTTCACCTTCGAAGACGTCGGCGTGGCCCTCGCCAAAAAATGGGGGATGCCGGCCAGCGTCATTCGCACCATGCGCCCGTATCGCGGCGCCTCGCTGGAAGGTGCGCAGCTCCACGCCATTACCCAGTGCAGTGTCGATGTGGCGCGCGCGATGTTCGGCGCCGCGCCGGCGTCGCGCGGCGTCACGGTCGACGATATTCGCGAACGCTTCACGAAGGCGATCGGCATCGATGTGAAGACCATGGCCGAATGTCTCGATCCCGCACTCGAAGAGGCGCGCCCCACGCTCTCCAGCATGCAAGTCGATCTCCGGAGCTGGCTCGAAAAGCGCGAGCGCTCGGTGGCGGCTGCCCAAGCGCGGATCGACGACGCGCACCATGGCGTATTGCACCGCGACTCGAGCGAGTTGCTCACCCCGGAGGCGCTGGAGCGAGAGGCCATTGCACGCGTGCAGGAGCGATTGGCGCCGAGCGCTGACGATACACCGCGGCAGTCGAAGCTCCGTGAAGCCGTTCGCGAGCTGGTGCAGAATCGTCAGCAGCAGACGGCGAAACTCACCGTGGGCAACGTCACCGACGCGACCCTGCGGGCGGCGTGCGAAGCCGGATACGAGCGCGGCGTGCTCGGGATCAGCTCCGAAGACTTCAAGCTCATTCGCGGGCGTATGGGGATCGGCAGCGGAGGCCACGACCTCGCGCGCAATTTCCTGCTGCGTCCGGCCGCATCGTTCGGTCCCCTAGGCGCCGCGCTGCAATCACGCACCGACGTGTTCGTCGAGCTCACCGGCAACGACGCCAAGACGTACGGCCGCGACCGGCTGATCAAGGAACTTTCCCCCAGTCACTTTGCGCTCCTGCCGTTGGTGCTCGAAGGGAAACTCATCGGTTGCCTGTACTTCGACAGCACGATGGAAAGCATTGATGCCTCGCCGACCTCACGACAGCTGCTGAGTGATCTGCGCGATCAGCTGGTGGCCGCCTTTGCCCGTCATCGGGCGAGCGTCGCCGCATCCACAGCGGGTGCAACGGCATCGGCGGCCTAAGCCGCAACGTACGTCGGGTCACAAATCCTACGGTCGGATGTGCGTATATCCCCGTGGGGCGCACGCCTCTTGCACAGGTACAGTGTTGCGCCCGTGGGGCGCGAAGTTCTGTTCACCCGAACGTGCAAGGTTCCCATGACCAATCGACGAATACTCATTGCCGCTGCCTGTGCAGCGGCTCTCATGCTTCCAGGCACGATGACCGCTCAGGTCGACACCACGTCCCGCCGCGATACCACCACGCGACGACCGCGTGTGACCTCACAGCAACGATTGCGCGTGCAGAAGGGCGAAGCGGGCGGTACGCTCGACCTGCGTGCCGATTCCCTGGCGGCCGCAGAGCGCGCACGCCTGGACTCCATGAACCTGGCCATGCAGCGCCAGCGCGACCTGGCTGCCGCCGCTGAGCGTGCCCGCAGTGACTCGCTGGCCGCCATCGAGCGGGCCCGTGCCGATTCGGTGGCGCGTGTCGAGGCGTTTCGCCGTGACAGCGTGGCACGTTCCGATTCAATCGCCGCGGCCGAAGAGGCGCGTCGACTCGAGATGGCCCGCTATCGCTTTGGCGGCAACGGATGGTACATGGGCATAGGCGCCGGGGCGTCAGCGCCCACGAACGACTTCAAGAACCTCGGCTACAACAGCGGGCTCAACGTGCATGTGCCCATTGGCTGGCACCGCGACAACTCCGCACTCGGCGTGCGATTCGACCTCGGATACAGCCGTTTCAGTGGGCAGACGTTCACGGGAACGCGTCCGGTAAGAGCAGCCAACACGATCGACAATCCCAATCCTCAGGTATTCAGCGCGACCGCCAACGTCACGCTCGCCACACCGCTTTCGCTGCTGCGCAATGTGCGCCTCTACGGAGTCGGTGGCGCTGGTGTATACCACTTCCGTTCGTTCGGCGGCGGCTCGGCGCTGGGTGGCTTCCTCGGCAACGACGTGTTGCAGACGAACGAGAACAAGAACAAGTCCACCCGCAACAAGTTCGGCGCACAGGCCGGCGCGGGACTCGATTGGACGGTCGGCACCTCGTCGGTCTACGTCGAGTCACGGTTCGTCAATGTGTTTGCCAACCGCGACGATGGCGTGGCGTTCCGTGACTTCTTCGGCGATCGCGGCAATTCGCTGCGGTGGGTACCGATCGTGCTTGGCGTGAAGATCCGCTGAGTCTCGTGCCGCGCATGATCTGTTTTCTGCTGCTGCTGGCGGTGGCCACCAATGGGTGCGCCACCGCCAGTGTCGCACAAGTCCGCCCGGAAACGACTTCAGTCGCCTCGGTCCCCATAGTCGATGCGGCAAAGCCGCTCCCGCCGATGCCGCCCATCGACGAGGGACCGCGATTCGTGTTGACCCCACGGAATGTGCGGCTCATCGTGTCCGTGAAGGATCGCCGACTCTGGGTGGTGGCTGGTGCGGACACGTTACGCTCCGCGCCGGTCTCGGTGGCATCGGGGAGCGATCTCACCTACGGCGGCCGTCGGTGGCGATTTGCCACGCCACGTGGGCGGCTCATCATTCGCGGCAAGCGCACCGATCCAGTGTGGTTGCCGCCCGACTGGCACTACGCCGAAGTCGCACAGCGGAACACGCTCAAGCTTGCCCGGCTCCTTCCGGCAACGCGTTTGCGCGATGGCAGTCGGCTGGTCGTGCGCGATTCCGTCGTCGGGCTCGTCAGACCGGGCGATACGACATTTCTCGCCCTCCCGACCACCGAACACATCGTGTTCGATGCTACGTTGTTCATCCCGCCGATCGCGTCGCTGAACAGGCGGCTCCATGGCGAGCTCGGTGAGTACGCGCTCGATCTTGGCGATGGCTACATGCTGCACGGCACCAACGACCAGCGTGCGATTGGATCGAACACGACGCACGGCTGCATACGACTCGCCGACAGAGACTTGGCGTGGCTGTACGCGTATGTCCCTGTCGGCGTGACCGTGGTCGTGAAGTAAACGCGCGGGCGAGTTATTGCTTCTTGGCGGCCCTGGTGCTTGGCGCCGGCGCACCGCTGAACTCGAGCCGGTCGTCCTTTCCAAATGCCAACGTGAGGTTGGCTGTTTGCGTGAGCACGCGGGCGGCCTCACCGGACGAATTGAGTGCGAGGCGCATGGAGACCGGCCGTGCAGCCGCTGACGTGTCGACCAGCACGGCGTTCATGCCGAACCAGCGCACCAGCTCGGGAATGACCTGGCCGAGCGGCGCCTTGTCGAAGACGATGCTGTCGCGTGTCCAGGCGAGCGCCACATCACGGGCGATACCGGTAAGTGGCGCTGCGGCACCGTTGGCAAAGCGGAGCGCTTGGCCGGCGGAGATCGCCTGCATCACGCCGCTGACGCGATCCTTGAGTTCGACGGATCCTTGCGTGACCTCCACGACGACCGACGCTTCGTCGGCATAGTGCCGTACGGTAAAGATTGTTCCGGTAGTCGTCACGGTGACCGTGCCTGCGCGTACCGCAAAGGCCGGCAGCGTGGGATTGCTGGACGGACTCACAGCGAAGGTGGCCGTACCATCGAGCTCGATGGTGCGTTGGGTAACGCCGAACTCCGCCGGGATGCGCACCCGCGTCTCGCTGCCCATCGTCGCCTTGGTGCCATCGCGCAACGTAACGGATCCACGCTGCCCTCTATTTGAAGTGAGGGTCTGCACGTCGTCGCTCTTGAGCGCGCGATCGACGGCGACTTCAGCGCCGGCCACATCGAGCATGCGCTGTGCCCCGATGATGCTGGCCACGACCACCACGCCAATGACTCCGTACAGCAGCCACTTGGGCTTGCCGGCCACACGCTCCACGTGCTCGGCGGCGTGCGCGCGCTTGAGCGTCCGTGCCTCTTCGGCGGCGAGCCACGGATCGACGACGGGGGCGTGCAGTTCCTGCAACAGCTCCCGTACCGCATCCTCGACCGTTCCAACCGTCACGTGCGCCGTGCCGTGTCCTTCGCGTCGGTGCAGTGCCGCGTGTTTGCGGCGCTGAATGCCGGCTTCCTGTCGCACCGCTTCTTCGAGGAACGCACTGAACGCTACGGGATTGTGGAACCGCTCTCGCGCATGCCAGGCATCGAGCATGGCCTTGTGCGCCACGCGTGCACGGAAGTGCGAGAGCTCGCGGCCGAGGAGTTCGTCGGCCGCAGCGATCAGGCTGTCGTACTCCTGGCGATACAGGGTCACGAGCGCGTTCTCGTCGCCACCGGCAAACCGGGCAACGACACTGGCATCTGGCGTCGGCAACACGACCAGCACGGGATCCTCCTCGTCGGCAAGCCGACAGGCAGTGCAGTATGGGCAGCTGGAACAGTCGGGGAATTCATCCCACTGCTGCACGGTGCGGCGCTTGGTTGCCGCCTGCAACGGAAAACCCCTGACAACGGCAGGCGGTTTTCCCCGATCCGGCATTTTCCGCAGAAATAGAAGCGTGCTGGTCTGGACTGAAGCGCTCAACAGATCCGTTGCCAGCGCGTGACGAAGCGGTGACCGAGCACTGCGCATTCCGTCACCGAGCCCGGCGTATGTCCTGCGTCACACGGCACGAAGCCGTGCGCGCATTCACCACGCCGTCAGGTCACCTATGTACACGTTTCGCTTGAATACCCGCTTGCTGCTGGCCGCCAGTGCCCTCTTGGTTGCCGCCTGTGGCGATGACGCCTCTACGGAAGCTGCCGTCATCGAACCGGTGGCGCTGAAGAATCAGTCCGTGACGCCGCCGCTCATCCGCTCGCTCATTCCGGGCGTCGAGGTCTATTCACTCATCAGCAGCGACGACCAGCTGCCGGGCTCGCCGTCGTTCGTCTTTGGTGGCTCTGCCGATGGCGCCGCCTTCATGCGCAACCTCGACGGCACGTTCACGGCGCTCGTGAACCACGAAGACAACTTCGCCGTCTCGCGCATCCGCTTCGACAAGACGCTCAAGCCGATCTCGGGTGACTACGTCGTGAACTCGACGGCCGGCCGTTATCGGTTGTGCTCGGCCACCCTCGCCACGCCGGAAGAGCATGGCTTCGGTCCGCTGTTCCTCACCTCTGGCGAAAGCAGCGAAGAGTCGGAGATTCTGGCCGTCGATCCCAGTGGTGTAGCCAATACGCCCAAGTACCTCGCCGGATTCGGCCGCTGGAACGCCGAAAACACGGTGCCGCTCCCCAAGACGGCGTTCCCGAATCGCACGGTGGTCATCATCGGTGACGACGACTCGGGTGCCGAAGGTGGTCAGGTGGGCATGTACCTCTCCAACACCGTGGGCGATCTCGACAACGGCAACCTGTATGTGCTGGCGCGTACTGACAACAACACGCGTGAGCGCGATATGGTTGTCGGTCAGAGCTATCCCATTCAGTTCCGACAGATTCAGAATCAGCGCACCATTACCGGTCGGCAGCTGAATGTGGCTACCACGACCGTGAACGCGATGCGCTTTGCGCGCGTGGAAGACGTCGATTACCGCAAGGGTTCCGGCGCCAACGGTCGCGAGGTGTACTTCACCGTCACTGGCCAGAACAACACCGGCCTCAATGCCGACTACAGCCGCACCAAGTACGGTCGCGTCTATCGCCTGCGCCTCGACGAAGCCAATCCGCTGACCGGCACACTCGAAGTCATTGCCGACGGTGACGACAAGACGGAGACCAACGCCGCGCGCATCTTCCAGAATCCCGATAACATCTACGTCGGTCAGAACTTCGTATACATCCAGGAAGACGACAACGGTTACGGCGACGAGACGCACGACGCCTACATCTACCAGTACAACATCGCGACGCGTGCGCTGCGCCCCGTGCTCGAGCTCGATCATCGTCGCACCCAGAGTGACGCGGCGCTGTACAACGCTGTTGGCGCTCGTCCCGCAGGGAAGGCCGGTTGGGAGTACGGCGCCATGCTGGACCTTTCCACGATGCTCGGCCAGGACAACACCTTCTCCATCTCGTTGCAGCCGCACTCGTGGCGCGCCGACAAGTACCGCGGTGTCGACGGCGGCACGCTCCGTCCGACGGAGAATCAGGCGAGCATGCTCGTACTCGTGAAGGGCCTTCCGCGATAACGCGGCGATCCACCTGCTGATCATGTGCCGGCCCGGGGCAATGCGCCCCGGGCCGGTATCGATTCGACCCCTATGAAGAACACACTCAAGAAGACCTGCGCCGCACTTGCTGCGGTCACGCTGGTCGTTGTGCCCGCCTGCGTCACCGATGCTCCGTCGCGCACGACGCCCACGGTCACAGACGAGAGCCCACGTGCCATGCAGGCCATGCTGGTCTGGCGTGCACATGTCGATACGCTGGCGGTACGCGTTGCGGCGTTGGACTCCGCCGCACACGCTCTCTCTTCGGCGACTGACGTTCCGCGCGCCCGCGAAGCCTTCGTGGCCGCGCGCCGCGCCTTCAAACTCGCGGAAGTCGCCCTCGAGTACTACACGCCGACGGCGGCGAAAGAAATGAACGGCCCCGCGCTTCCCGAAGTCGAAGACGCCGAAGGGCCCGAAGCCGTGTTTCCACCGACCGGCTTTCAAGTCATCGAAGAGCTGTTGTATGGCGACGACCCGGTCGCGGCCAAGGAATCGCTGATCAGCGAAACGGGAACGCTGCGTCCGCTCGTGACGCGCGCCAAGACCATGATGGATGTGCAGCGCGCGAGCGATGCGCATGTCTGGGATGCGGTGAAGCTGGAGCTCGCCCGCATTGCCACGCTGGGACTGGCCGGCTTCGATTCACCTGTGGCCGGGCATTCGTTGCGTGAGGCAGACGAGGCGCTCGAAGGGGTTACGCGGACCCTCGCCCCATACCGCACGGCGGACAGTACGTGGACGCAGCTCGATGCCATGTTCTCCGGTACGCGCGCGTTACTTGCGGCTTCGACCAACCGGGAGCAGTTCGATCATCTGACGTTTCTGGCCGAGCATTTCATTCCGCTCGGCCGCACCATGCAGCGCGCCCGCTTGACACTGGCTATTGGTGTTCCCGTGGAGCGACGTGCCTACCGACTCGACGCGGCGACGGTGTTCGACAGTAACGCGTTCGACGTGCTGGGCTTTGCTCCGATCGATGCCACATCGCCCACTCCGCAACAGGTGGCACTGGGCGCCCGTCTGTTTCATGACACGCAACTCTCCGGCGACGGCAAGCGCGCCTGCAGTTCGTGCCATTTGCCGGAGAAGACGTTCACGGATGGTCTGGTGACCAACCGTGCGCGCGGGGGCGCGCCGCTGGCCCGCAACACGCCTACGGTGATCAACAGTGGCTTGCAGCTTGGTTCGTTCGCCGATCTTCGCACGACCTATCTGGAAGATCAGGTCACCGACGTGATCGAGAACGTCGATGAAATGCATGGCAATCTGTCCACGATCGTCGGTCGACTGGCCGTGGACACGTCGCTCGCCACACAGTTCCGTGCCGCCTTCGGGTCAGCGCGCGCGGCCAACGATTCTGCGATAACAGCTACTCGGGTTCGGTCGGCGCTCGCCGCCTATCAGCGCAGCCTGACGCGGCTCAACTCGCCCGTTGATCGCGCGCTTCGTGGGGACCGTACTGCGCTCACCGAGGATGAACGTCGCGGCTTCAATCTGTTCGTGGGCAAAGCGAAGTGCGCAAGCTGTCACTTCCTGCCACTTACCAACGGCACCGTGCCGCCGATGTATCAGAAGTCGGAAGTCGAGGTGCTCGGCGTGCCAGCGCGTGCTGTGACGTCGAAGGCCACGATCGATCCCGACATCGGTCGGTTCCGGCTCACGCGTGCCGCACCACACAGGCACGCGTTCCGCACCCCGTCCATTCGCAATGTCGCACTGACCGCGCCGTACATGCACAACGGGGTTTATCGCACGCTCGAACAGGTGGTCGACTTTTACAACCGCGGTGGTGGCGCGGGTATCGGCATTCAGCTCGAGAACCAAACGCTCCCGGCCGATCCGCTCAACCTCACGGCTGCCGAACAGCGCGCGTTGGTGCTGTTCATGCGCGCCCTGACCGACACGACGGCCGTCTCGCGCCGGTAGTTCACGGCGGCGGGCGCTCGCTCCGGAGGGGAAGGCGGTCGTATTATTTACATCGTGGTCACGGTCATTCGCCGTGCCCGGATGTCCCCCAGCCCTCCCGTCATGCGCTTGCCTTTGCTCGCCGCCGCTGCTGCCTCTCTGGTGTGTGGCGCCACCGCTGCTGCACAGACAGCTCCGGCCACGGAGCTGTCCAAGCTCATCGAGGCGAAGCTCCCCGCCGTGATGCCCAAGGTGGTCGCGTGGCGCCGTGATATTCATGAGCATCCCGAACTGGGCTTCGAGGAGAAGCGCACCGCAGCGCTGGTGGCCGATCATCTGCGCAAACTGGGCATCGAAGTGCAGACGCCCATTGGCAAGACGGGGGTCGTGGGGATCCTGCGCGGGGGGAAGCCCGGCCCGGTGGTGGCGCTGCGCGCCGATATGGACGGGCTGCCGGTCACCGAACTCGTCGATCTGCCCTTCAAGAGCAAGGTGCGCACGCAGTGGCAGGGGCAGGAAGTCGGTGTGATGCATGCCTGCGGACACGACAATCATGTGGCGATTCTCATGGGCGCCGCCGAAGTGCTGGCAGGGATGAAGGAGCAGATCCCCGGCACCATCAAGTTCCTGTTTCAGCCCGCCGAAGAAGGGCTCGGTGGCGCGCAGGCGATGGTCGACGATGGCGCATTGACCAACCCGGCACCGAGTGCCGTGTTCGGACTGCATGTGTGGCCGAACGAAGTGGGACAGATTGCCATCCGTCAGGGCCCGATCATGGCGGCGGCGGGCAACTTCAAGATCATCGTGAAGGGTCGACAGACGCACGGTTCTTCACCGTGGATGGGCGTCGATCCCATCGTCGTGTCGTCGCAGATCGTGCTCGGCTTGCAAACCATCGCCAGCCGTCAGGTGAACGTGGCGTACCTGCCGAGTGTGATTACCGTAGGGCAGATCACGGGCGGCAATCGCAGCAACATCATTCCTGACAGTGTGGTCATGGTGGGCACACTGCGTACGTTCGACGACAACATGCGTGCAGACATCGCCGCGCGCATCACGCGTACGGCGCAGGATATTGCGCGGTCGGGTGGCGCCACGGCATTGGTGGAGATCGACAAGGGCGGATTGGTGACGTCGAACGACACGTCACTCACCGATCGCATGCTCCCCACGTTCCGCCGCGCTGCGGCCGGCAACGTGGCGTTCATCAATCCGGTCATGGGATCGGAAGATTTCCCGGTATTCGCCAAGAACATTCCGGGGGTGTTCTTCTTCCTCGGCGTGACGCCCAAGGGGAAGGATCCGGCCACCGTGCCCACGAATCACTCGCCGTTGTTTTTCGCCGACGAAGCCGCGCTCATTACGGGTGTGCGCACCATGGCCAGCGTTGCCGTGGACTTCCTGAGTATGAGCCCGACCAAGAAGGGCGGGAACTGACGCGGCGGCGTCGCCGTCAGGAAAAGTGGCGACGCAACCAGCTGGGTTTTTTCTGGTCCGAGACAACCGTGGCCAGGATCTGTTCGAGTTCGTCGCGAAACACGCTGGCCGACGAAATCCGATGATCGCGGTCGAGACGCAAGGCTCGGCGAAGTAACCGGTCGAGCGCTTCGGGCGCATCCGGGCGTCGCATGCGCATACTCATGATGGGGCGCGTCGGCGTGTCGTACGGGTCACTGTCGACAATGGCGCTGTTGCTGTCATCCCACCGCTTGAGCGACCGCGCATTCGGGTCGGGGCGCAGCTCGTCAACCGGTGACACGCCCGTGAGCATTTCGTACACGAGGCACCCCAGGCCAAAGAGATCGGCGCGTCCGTCCATCGCCGCGCCGGGGTGCCACTGCTCCGGACTCATGTACGACGGCGTCCCCACGACGGGATCGATTTCGTCGTCATCGATGGCGGCATTGTGTGTCGTGCACACCAGACCGAAATCGATGAGCACCGCATGACGTCCGTCGAGCAACACGTTGCCGGGCTTCACATCACGATGCACCAGGCCGTTGGCGTGCAGCGCGGTGAGCGCGTCGGCGATATTGGCCCCGTAGCGCAGCGCATCGATGACCGGGAGCCGTTCTTCACGCCGCAGGCGCTCACGCAACGACTGTCCACTGATCCACGGCATGACGAAGTACCGAATGCCGTTGGCGAAGACGCCGGAGGAGTACAGCGGGACGATGTGTGGATGGTGCAGCGCGGCCAGCGTGTCGATTTCGGTCTGCGAGTGCGCCGAGCGGGCCATGGCGATGGCCTCGGGATCGACGAGCTTGACTGCGACTTCCCGGTTCACATCGCGTTGGACTGCGTGGTAGACGACCCCGAAGGTGCCGGCGGAGACGGTCCCGCGGAGGTCGAATCCGGCTTCAGCCAGCTCCCGCAGGTGGGCGCCCGTGTCGGGCGTTATGGAGATGGTGCTCTTCTTCCACTCACGTTCCATTCGTCCAGCCTCCGAGGCGCTTCGGGTGAACCGAGCTCGAGCCGTCGAATCCAGTATGTGGCATGGATCACAATGTGTAAAGTGTGACAGCAATAAAGAATTCTGTAACGGGGCTGTCACTCCCCAAGGCCGTCCGCGTAACGAAAGCCGGAAAGCCGGCGCGGGCGCTACTCCAGCCGCGCGCGCGCCGCTGGCCCGCCAATGGCTTGCTGTCGCACGTTGTCCATGATGCGCGCCATGTCGGCTTCGTAGCGCGCCCGTTCTTCCGGCGACCACAGTTCGGCGTTGGCCGCGTAGCGGATGGAGGCGAGCATCTCGTCGACGAGCTCGCGCAGGCGCGGATTGGCGCGACGCTCCACGCCAGCTGGGATACGATCTGATCCATTCATGTGACGAAATGTCGGGCCTCCCGGGGGCCTGCGGAAGGGGACGGGGCGCAGCCGTTACCGTCCTTCGTCTTTGAGCATCCGCACGGCGGGCGTTTCCAGGTCGTCGTACTGGCCGCTTTTGGCGCTCCAGACGAAGGCCACCACCGCCGCACCGACCACGAGCAGGGCGAGGGGAAGAACGAGGTAGACAACGCTCATGTGAGCCTCATGCGAGAGAATCCGGCGTGTCGGCGGCGCCGAGGGCGCGCCGCGCGAAGGTGTAGCCGTACCAGCTGCCGAGCACGACCGTAATGGAGCTGGTGGGCATGAGCACGGCGGCGATGAGCGGCGTCAGCCATCCGGCCACCGCGAGCCCGGCGCCAATGATGTTGTAGCCGATGGAAAACGCGATGTTGCGACGGATGACGCGCATCGTGCGCCGGGCGCCCTCGGTGAGCTCGACGAGCGCCGAGAGTCCCGGGCGCGTGAGATAGATATCGGCGGTGGCCAGGCACGCTTCCGCGCCGCCATGCACTCCGATGCCCACGCTTGCCGCCGCAATGGCCGCCGCGTCGTTAACGCCGTCGCCCACCATCACGACGGTGCCCGACTGCTTGCACCGCTCGATGAAGGCGAGCTTGTCCTCCGGCGACGCGGCGCCGATAGCATCTTGCGCATCGAACTGAAGCGCCCGACCTACCGACGCTACGACTTCCGGAACATCTCCACTCAGCATCACGGTCCGCCACCCGCGTGCCCGCAACTGCCGGAGTGAGACGAGGGCATCCTCGCGGATGCGATCGCCTAACCCCGCCACTGCAACGAGTACGCCATCGACCGACACGTGCACCGGCGTCTGGGTGGCATCTAGCGTGTGCATGCCTTCGCGCACATGGTGCGCCGTGTGGATAGTGGTCTGCGCCACAAAGCGCGGCGATCCGATGCGCACCACGTGGCCACTCACAGTGCCTTCGAGTCCGCCGCCCACGACATGCTGCGAATGCGCCACCTCAGGTGTGGCCATATCGGGCCACGCACGACGAAAGCCGTCGGCGAGCGGATGCGACGATCCCTGTTCGAGGGCGAGCACCAGCGGTTGGACCCACTCGGGTCCGAGCCACGTGGTCAGTGCGGTACGTCCCTCGGTAATCGTCCCCGTTTTGTCGAGCACGAGTGTGCCCGGGGTCGCGAGCAGCTCGAGCGCATCGCCCCCCTTGATGAGCATCCCGTTGCCCGCGGCGCGTCCCACGGCCACGGTAATGGCCAACGGGGTCGCCAGCGCCAACGCACACGGACAGGTGACGATCAGCAGCGCAATCGCATCGTCAAGCGCCGCCGGCGCATTGAGTTGCGTCTTGATGAGGAACGTGGCCGCCGCGACGGCCAGCACGATCGCCGTGAACCCGCCCGCCAGCCTGTTGGCCATCTGCACGATGGGTGCACGACGCTGCGCGCTCTCCTCCACCTGCCGCAACAGCTTGGCAATCCGGCTCGATTCGCCGGACTGTTCGACCTGTACCCGCAGCGGCGCTTCCACGTTGAGCGTGCCCGCAAACACCGGCATCCCGACCGACACCGATGATGGTCGCGACTCGCCGGTGAGCAGCGCCGCATTCACACTGGACGTACCGCGCACGACCACACCGTCCGCCGCAAATGTGTCCCCCGCGCGGATGTCGAGCACCATGCCCGGCAGCAGCGCCTGTGACGGAATATCACGAACGACATCGTTCTCGACGATGCGTGCCGTACTGGGCGCGATCGCGTGCAGCAGTTCAGCCGCATCGGCGGCCATGCGCTGTCCACGCTGTTGCAGAAACCGTCCCACCAGCAGCGCGAAAATGAGGATCGCGAGTCCGTCGAAATACACGGGACCAACGCCGGTGACGGTGTTCATGGCACCGCGTACGAATCCCGCCGCCAACGCGATGGCGATGGGAAGGTCCATGTGCAACGCCTTCGTGCGCAGCGACGCCCATGCACCAGCGAAGAACACCCGTCCCGGCCACACGAAAGCGGGAATGGTGATCGCAAAGCTCACCCAGCGGAAGAACGTCGTGAAGTTGGCCTCCATGCCATTCACTTCACCGGCGTACAGCGCGAGTGCGGCCAGCATCACATTGATCGCGATGGCGCCGGCAATCCCGATGCGCACGAGCATGGCGCGGTCTTCACGCCGCCGCATGTCATCGCGCGCGACGCCGCGAAACGGATGCGGCACATACCCCAGCAGGTCGAGTGCGCGTGCCACCGTCGACAGAGGCACCGCGGCGTCGTCCCATTCCACCACCGCCAACGAACGACGCACATCGAGCTCGGCGCGCACCACCCCCGATTGCAACAGCGGCATGCGCTCCACCAACCACACGCACGACGCGCAATGCACGCCTTCGAGATAGAGCTCGGTGCGGCTGAGTCCCTCGTGTGTCCGCGTCACGTACAACGCCGCAAAGGCGGGATGATCGAACTCGTCGAAACTGCGCCCCGACGCGCGCACGGCGGTCTCACGCCGATCGGCGAAGCCGTAGTACGAATCGAGGCCGTGCTCGTGCAGAATGGTGAAGGCCGTGTGACATCCGGTGCAGCAGAACTGGTGTGATGCCTGCGCATCGAACAGTCCGGAGGGCACCGGCAAGCTGCAGTGCGCGCACGCGACGTCGGCGGCAACGGTTCCTGCTGCGGCGGTGACGGACAGCGTCAGCGACTCAGTGGACATGGGCGGCCTCCACCTGGTCGGCGGATACACGGTGCGCCGCGTGTGCCGCGGCGGTGGCAGACACCGGCGACAAACGGCCAGAGAGCGAGAGCAATCCCATGATGAGGACGACCGCGGCACTGAAGGCCGGCAATCGCCGGCGGAATGGGGCGAGGACGGTTTGAGCGCCGACGCCGACGGCGAGCATGGCCGGCACCGTGCCCGCCCAGAACACGGCCATCGTGAATACGGCGCTGCGTACACTGCCCGTTCCGCCGGCCGTCGCGACGAACACGTACAACCAGCCGCACGGGAGCATGGTGGTGAACAGCCCCGTGAGGGCGGCGCGAATGGCAATGGGCTGTTCACGCACCGACTGCAGCAGGCGGCCGAGGGCGCGCTGCCACGCCAGTGGCGCGTGCAACGTGCCAATGGAGACGCCGCGCTGCGCCGCGATGGTGCTGAGCGCCCAGCCTACCATAAGCGCGCCCGCCACCACGGCGGCGGCGTGACCCACGCCAACGAGGAGCCCCACACGCGAAACACCCGCGCCCAGCGTACCGGCGATGGCGCCCAGCAGCAGATACGACATGAGCCGGCCCACGTTGTACAACGCGTGCGCACGCACGGCCGCCGCATCGGTGCCGCTGGAGGAACCGGCATAGAAGCAGACGAACCCGCCGCACATGCCCGCGCAGTGCACACTGCCCACCAGGCTGGCCAGGAGGACGCCGGCCGTGGTGGTGATCATCGCGCAGAGCCCAATGCGACGGCGGCGCGTACCGCGTTCACCCGCGAGCTTGCCGAGAAGCGTTGACTGCCGTGTGTGGCATCCACACGCACCTCCCATTGACCGGGATGGGCAATGGGCAACGTCGTGACGTACTTCCCAGGCGCTTCTTCGGTGAGCAACGCGGTGAGTGTATCGTTGGCGCGCGCATTGAAGCGCGCCATGACCGCCACGCGCGCGCCCGGCAGCGGATACGACGAGGCATCGCGGAGGCGAACGGCCACGCGCGTGTGACGCCCATCGCCAATGGAGTCGATACGCGTCTCGATCCCCCAGCCGAGGCTGATGTTCTCGCGCTCCTGGGCCATCGTGGAGTCGAAGTGCACCGCCTTTCGGTAGTAGTCCGGCTCGACGGCGAACGACGGATCGTTATTGGCGATCTGCATGACGATGACGTTCGCTACGACGGTCGTAGCGAGAATCGTCGCCACGCCAATGGGCCAACCCATGCCTTTTTTCACGGTGTATTTCCCGAGGTGCCGTTGGTGGGGCCCAGCAGCCGGTACTTCACCGACTCGTTGTAGCCACGCTCGTCCGACACCGTGATGGTGATGAAGCGCTCGCCGTTACTGAAGGCACGCGCAGGAAGCAGCACGAACACACTCGTCGCGCGCGTCTCGCCGGCGCGTACCCGCAACGGGTTCTCAGGCGCGACGACCGAAGCGTCGGCCGACGATACACCGCCCCCGGTCAGCCCGTCGAGCACGATGCTGTACGCCATGTCGGCGCTGCGGCGGTTCGTGATCTTGACGCGGATCTGGTTGGAGACACGTCCGTCGGCCTCGGTGGCAAACGGGCCGTCCAAGCCGCGCAGCACAGTCAGATCGGCGGGCTCCTTGAAGAACATCGCCGCGCCAAGTCCGCCGAGCAGAATGCTGAGAACCAACGGATAGAGCACAGTGCGCAGTCGCAGCAGCGTGCGCGGCTTGCCGGCGAGGGCATCCTGCGAGGAATAGCGAATGAGCCCGGTGGGCTTGCCCACCTTGGTCATGATGTCGTCGCAGGCGTCGATGCACTGCGTGCAGTGCACGCACTCCATCTGCAGCCCGTTGCGAATGTCGATGCCGGTGGGGCAGGTCTGCACGCAGGCGTTGCAATCGATGCAATCGCCAGCCTTCGGATCGCGGGTCTTGGTGGCATGTTCCCGCGGCTCACCACGATTGTAATCGTACGCCACGATGAGCGACTGCCGGTCGATGAGTGCCGACTGCCACCGGCCGTACGGGCACACGATGAGGCACGTCTGCTCACGGAAGTATGTGAAGTTGAACCACACGATGCCGGTGAACACGACCACGAAGAAGAACGCGCTGGGGTGTGCGGCCGGCGAGTGCAGCATCCACGTGTACAGCTGATCGGTGCCGACGAAGAAGGCCAACAGCGTATGCGAGACGAACAGCGCCAGCAGGAAGAAGGTGATGTACTTCCCGAGCCGGCGCGGCGTGAACCACGCTCCCTGTTTGTCGAGTGCCCGCGACTGCGTGTAGCCGCCGTCGAACCAGCGTCCAATGGGGCGGAAGAGAAACTCGAGATACACCGTCTGTGGACACGCCCAGCCGCACCAGGCGCGTCCCCACAACGCGGTAATCAGAAAGATGCCGATCACGCCGCTGGCCAAGGTGAACATGAACAGCAGCGTGTCGGTGGGGAGGAACGTGTAGCCCATCAGCGTGAACTGCCGGCGCGGCAGATCCATGAGAAACACCGGCTTGCCGAACACCCGCACATGTGGCGCCGCAAAGAAGATGGCCATGAGCAGATAGGCCACCGTCTGCCGCCGTTTCCACCACACGCCGTGCGACGGCTTGGGGCGGATCCAGCGACGGGTTCCGTCTTCGTTCAGGGTGGGGAGAACGCGTCTCCCCAGTCCCGGGGGTGCGGCAGTGGTGCTCACGGGGTAACCGGTGTGCCTTGTGGTGCTTTGGGTGAGGCAGGCGTGGTGCCTTGCAGCGTGCTCACGTAGGCAACCACCTCCGCGAGTTGTTCCGGCTTGAGCGTCTTGCCCCAGGGGGGCATGCCCTTCTCGAGCACGCCGTTGGTGACGGTCTTGTAGATGTCGGTGATCGTGCCGCCGTGCAGCCAGTACGCATCGGTGAGATTGGGGCCGATGAGACCACCACCGTCGGGCGCGTGGCAGGAGGCGCAGTACGCCTTGAACGTCTCCGCTCCCTCTTCGAGCGCTTCGTGATCGCGCGCCAGGGCCATCAGTTGCGGGGCACTCATGTCGCCGCCAGTCGGCGCAGGATGCGCCTTGGCGTACGCGGCCATATCCGCCTCGTAGTCGGCAACGCGCCCTTTGCCGTTGCCTACCGGACCCACGTTGAACACATAGATGACCGAGAAGATGATCGTGCCGGCGAACGTCAGGAGCCACCAGCGCGGCATGGGATTGTCATACTCCTGAATACCGTCGTAGCTGTGCTCGAGCAGCTTGTCCTGCAGCGGGTTCGGGGTGTTGGTGTCGTGTGGGGTGGCCATGGTTCAGCGCTCCGCCGTCCGAGGGGTAAGCACCACGTCATCTTCGAGCGGGAGACGGGACGCCGCCTCGAGCTCTCCCCGTCGAGACGGCAGAAAGGTGCGAATGGTGATGGCGATGAACACGCCAAGGAAAAGAACCAGCGCGACTTCGGTATAGAACGAGAGCTGCGCGTAGGACATGATGTCGGAGAGTTTCATCAGCGTGTCCCTCCGTTCGTGGTCGCGGCGGACGCTGCCGTGGTCACCTTGATGTCGCGACCCAGCCGCTGCATGTACGCGACGATGGCGATGATCTGCTTGTCTTCGAGTCCGTCGGGGCCGCCCTGTTCCTTCACGGCGGCGGCAATCTGTTTCGCCTGCGCACGCGCCATCGCGGGTGCCTTGTTGATCGCATCACCATACGGCACGCCGACCATCGCCATCGCGTCGACGCGCGATTGAATGCCGTCGAAGTCGAGCGCCTTCTTCAGGAAGTGCGCGTACGACGGCATGATCGACTTGGCCGTCACCGCCCGCGGGTTTTCGAAGTGCCGCACATGCCAGAGATCGGGATACTTGCCGCCCTCGCGCGCCAGATCGGGACCGATGCGGCGTGAGCCCCAGAGGAACGGGTGCTCGTACACCGACTCACCCGGCTTGCTGTACTCACCGAAGCGCTCGGTCTCGTAGCGGAACGGACGCACCATCTGCGAGTGACAGTTGAAGCAGCCCTCGGCGATGTACAGATCGCGACCGGCGAGTTCGAGCGGCGTGTACGGCTTGACGCTCGCAATGGTCGGCACGTTCGACTTGATGAGGAACGTGGGGAGAATTTCGAAGAGCGACGCCACGACGACGGCGAGCACGGTGAGCGCCGTGAAGAGCATCGGCATGCGCTCCCAGGCGCGGTGCCACTGCACCTGGTTGAAACGCGCCCAGAGGCCGTGGGCCGGCACCACCGGATGGTCTTCGACGTAACGCTTCGCCAACGGTGCGGCCTCGATGACCGGTACCTCGTACGTCGCGGGACGGTTCGCCCACGTCTTGAAGATGTTCCAGCCGAAGATGAACATCCCGACGATGTACAACGAGCCACCAACCACACGCATCCAGTACATGGGCATGAGCTTGAGCACCGTCTCGACGAAATCCGGATACGCCAGGCGTCCCGTTTCGTCGAAGGCCCGCCACATGAGCCCCTGCGTGACGCCGGCGCTGTAGATGGCCACGACGTACAGCACGATGCCCACCGACGCGATCCAGAAGTGCAGCTCCATCGCCTTCTTGCTGTACACCGGTGTCTGGAAGAGACGCGGCAGCAGCCAATAGATCATGCCGAAGGTCATGAAGCCGTTCCACCCGAGTGCGCCGGTGTGGACGTGTGCGATGATCCAGTCGGTGTAGTGCGCGAGGGCGTTGACGCTCTTGATGGAGAGCATGGGCCCTTCGAACGTCGACATGCCGTACGCCGTGACGGCGACGACGAAGAACTTGAGGATGGGATCCTGCGCCACCTTGTGCCACGCGCCGCGCAACGTGAGCAGGCCGTTGATCATGCCGCCCCAGCTGGGGGCCCAGAGCATGACCGAGAAGAGCATGCCGACGGTGCTCGCCCACTCGGGGAGTGCCGTGTAGTGCAGATGGTGCGGACCGGCCCAGATGTACATGAACACCAGCGACCAGAAGTGCAGGATGGACAGCTTGTAGCTGAACACCGGTCCTTCGGCGGCCTTGGGCATGAAGTAGTACATGAGCCCGAGGAACGGCGTCGTGAGGAAGAACGCGACGGCGTTGTGCCCGTACCACCACTGCATGAACGCGTCCTGCACGCCTGCGTAAATGCTGTAGCTCTTGAACAGCCCCGCCGGCACGGAGAGGTTGTTGAAGATGTGCAGAATGGCGACGGTGACGATGGACGCGATATAGAACCACAGTGCCACGTACAGGTGGCGCTCACGGCGCTTGATCAACGTGCCGAAGAAGTTCACCGCAAACGCCACCCACACCACCGCAATGGCGATGTCGATGGGCCACTCGAGCTCGGCGTACTCCTTGGCTTGCGTGAAGCCCAGCGGGAGCGTGAGGGCCGCCGACACGATGATCGCCTGCCAGCCCCAGAAGTGGAAATTGCTCAGGCCGTCGGAGAACATCCGGGCCTTGAGCAGCCGCTGCGTGGAGTAGTAGGCGCCACAGAAGAAGGCGTTGCCGGCGAAGGCAAAGATCACGGCGTTGGTGTGCAACGGACGCAGGCGCCCGAACGACGTCCACTCAACACCGAAATTGAAGAACGGATTGGCGAGCTGCAGCGCGATGAGCAGACCGGCCAACATGCCCACCACGCCCCAAATGAGGGTGGCGAACAGAAACTTGCGGACGATCGCGTCATCGTACGAGAAGCGATCGAGCGCGGCGCCGGCTGCGCGTGGAGGTGCTCCGGCAGTAGCCACGCTGGAAGCGGGGGTCATCGAATTCCCTCTGGGAGTGTGGGATTTGGGAGTGCGAAGGAGAGTCTAGGCTCCGATTGCACTCCACTCCGTCAGGAGGGCGATGGGAATTCGTCGGGGAAAACCCGATAAAGCGGTGCGATTGAAGAAAACGGACCTCGCGAGCGCCAAAACGGGCCTCGGCAGTGGATGCCGAGGCCCGTCTGGGTCCCTTCTATTGGAACTGCCGAGCGTTACGCCGCGCGCTTGATCCGCTGGCGCTGCGTGGTTTCCTCGGTCTTGAAGCGCTCCGCCTGGGCGCGCTGGGCCCGCGCCTGCGCCGTGAGCTCCTGCGCCGCGCTGGCCGATTCTTCGGCGTTGGCAGCGGCCTGCTGCACGGTGCCGTTCAGATCCGAGATCGCTTCGCGGATTTGCGCCACCCCCTGCTGCTGGCTGTCCGCCGCCTGGCCAATCTGCTCCATGACCGCATGGACCGAGCTGATCCGCTGCGACACGTCCTTGAGCTGCACCCCCACTTCCTGGGAAATGGTGACGCCGCCTTCGACACGCTGGACCGCCTGCTCGATGAGCTGTGCGGTGGTGCGTGCCGCCTCGGCGCAGCGCATGGCCAGTGCCCGCACTTCGTCGGCGACGACCGCGAAGCCACGGCCGGCATCGCCGGCGCGCGCCGCTTCGACGGAGGCGTTGAGCGCCAGCAGATTGGTCTGGAAGGCGATTTCGTCGATGGTGCGGACGATCTTGGCCGTTTCACGGGCCGCATCGCGCGTCCCGTCCATCGCCACCATGAGCCGCTCGACGTTGTTGACGCCGACCGTCGCCGACTCCGAGGCCACGGCCGTCGTCCGGCGTGCTTCGAGGACATTGGCCGTCGTCGCGTGTCCGAGGCTGGCCAGTTCGGTCACGCTGGCCGTGATCTCTTCGAGTGTTGCGGCCTGCGCCGATGTGGACTGGGCGAGTGCATCCGAGCCGTTGGCGATTTCGGTAGACGCGCCGTCGATCTGTTGCGACGAGGCGTTGAGCTCACCGATCGCGTCGCGCAGCTGAGCCAGAGCGCTGTTGAGGTTCTCCGCGGTCTCGTCGTACACATCACCAAAGCCCGTGGCGACCGACTTGGTGAGGTCACCGTCACGCATGGCCGTGATCACCGGCGTCAGCGACGACAAAAACTCGGTGGTGTTTCGCTGCGAGGCGTCGTTCTTCATGCGCAGCTCTTCAACAAGACGTCCGCCTTCCACCATACGATCGGAGACGGCGGCAAAGGAGCCCTTGAGCCCCGCGTCCGTAATGCGCATGGCGCGCTTTTCGGCGACGGCGTCCCCAAGTTCTGCGGCGTGACGATCGAGCGCTTCAAGGCCGGAAATGACCCGACGGACCGCGGCCGCGACTCCGTCTCCAGCCGGAACGACATCGAGCCGGCCATCACCGACGGCTTCGAGCGACTCGAAGACCGTTTGTGTGGTGTTGGCCTCTTTCGCGAGCGCAATCGACATGTAGACCAGCACACTGGTCTCGAACACGACGTAGAGTGCGTGCACCAGCACAATAAGGTGCCCACCATTGTTGTGATTGAGCACGTACACGCCAGCGCCCATCCCCTGCAGGATATGGAAGCCCACATGGTGCACGGCAATGAACCCGGCGGCTGCCACCGGCACACGCCAATCGCGATACGCCAGCAGAAACGCGAGCGACGCGAAGATGTGGAAGTGCATTTCGATCAGACCCTTGGCCTGATGAATGAACAGCGCGGAAAAAGCCATGAACGCGATGGCGAGCAAAAAGCGCGTCGATGCTTCGCCGGCGCGCGCCCGGGAGAGCCAGAAGCTCACTACCGCCAACGGTGCGCCCACGACCAGCGCCGGCGTCCAGGCGTTGTAGACCCACCCAAGGATGGCGGCCACCGGAAAGTGGAACAGGAGCGTAATGCCAAGAACGCGGTCGGCGTCATAACGGCTGCGACCGAGCATCGTCTGCGGGAAAGCCATGGAAGGATGACGGACAGAAGGAGCATTGCTCCTGTACACAACATTTCCGTTAACGACGTCGTCGACGCGCTCCGCGCCGCTCCGCGACGGTTCGCTGGAGGGCGGAGCTCGAAATGTCCTGCTTCGAAGTATCGGGATCTCCGTCGCCGACTTGAATCGAAACTAGGACCCTTTGGTCCTAGCGACGGAACCAAGTCCGCTGGTTTTTGCTATACTTCCGACATGTCCATCTCATCGTCCGATTCCCTGGCTAGCGCGGCGTCGACATCCCGTCGCGGCTTCCTGCAGGCAGCGGCCCTCGTCGTGGGCGGTCTCGTCGTCGCCCCGCGGTTGCCAGCGCAGGCCCCCGTCCGCGCCATGACCGTCTATAAGGACCCCAACTGCGGGTGCTGCGAGCAGTGGGTGGCCCACGTGAAGAAGGCCGGTTTTGTCGTCACCGTGCGCGACACCGCCGACATGGACAGCGTGAAGGCGTCTTTCGGCGTCCCTTCAGGACTCAGCTCCTGCCACACGGCCCGCGTTGGGAGCTATACCATTGAAGGGCATGTGCCGGCCGACCTCATTGTGAAGCTGCTCAAGGAGCAGCCGGTGGGGCGCGGTCTGGCGGTCCCGGGTATGCCCATCGGCTCCCCTGGGATGGAGCAGGGCGGCCAAAAGGATGCATACGACATCCTCCTGTTCGACAAGGCCGGGAAAACCCGGGTGTTCGCCTCGCGTTGAGCTCAGCGCCCTTTTCCGAACCGGTGGGCGCCGTCCTGGAACGGGAGGTCCCCGTACCACCGCGCACGCCCCCGGCCTTCCGTGTCGGGGACGTCGTGGTGCACCACGCCGAGGAGCGGGACATCCCCGCGATCGTGGCGTTGAACAATCTGTTCGCGCCCGACGGCCTCACGCTCCGTCGCAGCGACGCGTTCGTCACCTCGCACCTGCAGGACTATCAGGTCATCCGCGGCGAGGACGGACGTATTCTCGGCCAGGTCGCCCTCGACGAGTACACGCCGTCACTGGTGGAAATCGTGTCGCTCGCCGTGGCCCCCGATCAGCACGGCAAAGGGCTGGGGCAGTGTCTCATTACGGCCGCGGAGCATCTGGCCCGCGAGCGGGGGCACAACGAGCTGTTCGCCATTTCGCTGGCCGAAGCACTGTTCCTGCGCATGGGCTACACGCTCACCAGCATCGAGATCTATCCGGAAAAGATCGCGCGCTATCGCACGATTTCGCGCTCCGAGCTCTCCATCGGCCGGAAGTTCTGCTTCACGAAAGCGCTGCGCTGACCTTCACCGCCGCGTCGGAACGTGCTCGGTCACGAGCCCGGATGGCACCGCCGCGCGTGCGTCGCGCCACCGCTTCACGCGCCATCTGCGTGAGTACTTTGCGGCAGGGTATCGGAGCAATTGGCGGGGCCGCGTGCAACTGCACCTCCGGCATCGAGAGGCGTTGCACACGCGGAATGCTCTGAAGCAGCGTTTCATCGCCAACCCAGCACAACGCATCGACCGGCGGTAGCGCCGTTGCCGTAATGGCCAGCGGGACGACAGGGGCGCCGGCGCGACACGCCGCCTCGAT
This sequence comes from bacterium, assembly GCA_027484025.1. GTDB lineage: Bacteria > Gemmatimonadota > Gemmatimonadetes > Gemmatimonadales > Gemmatimonadaceae > Gemmatimonas. The sequence continues at coordinate 136,742 of JAIXTI010000081.1, read as the reverse complement.
CAGCGATGACTTGAAGGGGAGGAGCTGCGCTCCGTCGCCCGTCGTGCCTTCGGCGAACATCAACACCGAGGTGCCGGCGCGCAGGGTCGACTCGATATCGGCAATGGTCCGCAGCATGCTCCGGCTTTTCGTGCGGTCGGTCCAGATCACGCCGAGACGCGTGGCAAGCCACCCAACCACGGGCCAGCGACGGACCTCACGTTTGGCCACGAAGGTGCACTCGTGGGTTGCGAGGACCGCGACGATATCGGTCCACGAAAGATGGTTGGCCACCAGGAGCGCCGGTTCGCGCGGAATCGCCCCCCGGACGCGGAGCCGGATGCCGAGCGTGCCGAAGATGCTGCGGCTTCCGACGCGCAGCAGTTGCGGCAGGAGGCGACGCGGACGGCGTACCACCGTCGGTGCATTCACTTGAACAACGAGCGATGCACCCGTGGGTCCATCGCCAGCGTGTCGAGCAACACGAGGTAGTCGGTGCTGCCGAACTCGTGATCGAACGCCGGGGCGCCACAGACCCGGGCGCCAAGCGAGAGGTATCCCTCGAAGAGCGGCGGGAGGCGGTACGTGAGGGCCTGGGACGAGCTGAGCGGACGATTGCGACCGTCATCGGCCAGTACCCGCCCATGTACACGCGGACGGACCAGGATGCGATCATGCAGCAGGTTACGGGCGTGCAGCGCGCGCCAACTGTCGACGGCCTGCTGCGGGTCGACGCCGGAGAGGGAGCAGCAGCCGAAGAGATAGCGCTTGCTGTTCCACTGGAGATAGCGGGCGATACCGCGCCACAGCAGGCGAAGCACGGCGCCGCAGCGGTGCGCCGCGTCGACGCACGCCCGGCCGGCCTCGACGGCGTCGCCGAGCACGGCGGCCGGGATGGCGCCGATCTCGAACATGGTGGCGCTGTAGAAGCCGAATCGGGTCGCCGCCATGACCGCCGACTGCACCCGGTACGTGCCGACCACCGCGCCACTCGCTCTTTCCACGATCATGAGGTGGTGGAACCACGGGTCGCGCGCATCTTCGTCACGGAGAGGAGCTGACGAAGATGCAGGCTGCCCCCCACGTTCTTCCGCGAAGACCCGATAGCGAAGGGCCTGTACCGCGTGCAGTTCGGCGCGCGTCCAGGCAAACCGGAGCTCGTACGCGCCGCTGAGCAGCGTACCGGGCGGAATGCCGTCGGCATGATGCGGGAATACGTCACCGTGCACCGCCGAGGTGCCGGCGTGCTCTTTTGCGCTGTCGGGAGCGGTACGTTGCTGCGGCGGGCGATAATCATCGAACGATCTGGCAAGCATACGTCCTCCACGTGGGAAGTGTCGGGTCCGGGATCGGTGACCCTCGTATGACAGAAGCCGTGGTCGGTGACGGCTTGACGGCGACCACGCGACCGTTTGGTCACCGCCCCGCAACGGTTCCGTGAGCACAGCCCGCATGGGCCGACGGCTGGCCAGTCGACGGATCGTGGGAATGCACTGGCCGCGGACGCGTCGGACGGCCAGCTTAGGGCATGTCCCCTCAGTTTGTCGATCCGTCTCTGCCCAAGCGCATTGATCGCTGGCGCAGCCCGGCACTCGGTCTCGAGATGCCCATCGTGAGCTACGGCTGGCGCGGCCAGCCCGTCCTGCTCTTTCCTACGGCCGCCGCCGACTTCCTCGAAAACGAACGGTTCTGGCTGGTGAAAGCCATCGAGCCGTTGCTGCAGCAGGGGCGCATCCGCGTCTTCTCCATCGACAGCATCAACCGGCTGGCGTGGATGGATCGCGGTTTGCCCGTCAAGGAGAGCGCCCGACGACAGGCACTGTACTCGCGCTACGTCGAAGACGAAGTGGTGCCGTTCATCCGGCACATTTGCGGCGATGGTGGCGCACGCGCCATCACCACCGGCGCCAGCTTCGGCTGCTTTCACGCCGCCAACGCGTTTTTCCGCCGTCCCGATCTCTTCGGTGGCGTTGTCGGTATGAGTGGCTTCTTCGACCTGTCGAACAGCTACTTCAAGGGCTACAGCGACGACAACTGCTACTTCAACAATCCCATGTGGTACGTGGCGAACACCGAGGGGTGGGCGCTCGATCAGCTGCGGCATCACTCGCGGATTGCCATCGTGAGCGGGCAGGGCGCGTACGAGCGCCCCGATTATGCGCGCGACTTCCACAACCTGCTCGATCGAAAGGGTATCGGCCACATTTTCGATCTGTGGGGGCACGACGTGAATCATGACTGGCCGTGGTGGCGGAAGATGCTGCCGCATTACCTGGAGCGGCTGGGATGCTGACGACTCCTTCGCGGCTGCGTCGGGTTGGCGTGATCGCCGCCCTCGCGTTCGCGTCCCCTGCGCTCGCGCAGCAAACCCCGCCCCGCAAGCCCGCCGCCGCGGCACGCACGCAGTCACTCCGCGATGCCTCGCTCGAGGTGCGCCTCGCGTACGTGCGACGGCTGCTACGCTTGTCGCCGCTGGTCGACGGCCACAACGATCTGCCGTGGGCGCTGCGCGAAGAAAAGGAAACGCCGCGCGACGTCGAGGCGTATAACCTCCGGCGCACGACGCGCGGCATGACCGACATTGCGCGGCTCCGGCGCGGTCAGGTGGGCGGGCAGTTCTGGTCGGTGTACATCCCGGGCGAAATTCGCGATAGCGGCTACGCGCGCGTGCAGCTCGAACAGATCGACATCGCCAAGCGTGTCATCGCCAAGTATCCCGATGTCTTTCAGCCGGCCTTCACCGCGGCCGATGTGCGCAAGGCGTACGCGGTCGGCAAGATCGGCTCGCTGCTGGGCATGGAAGGCGGCCACGCCATCGAAAACTCGCTCGGCGCACTGCGCGCGTACTACGATCTTGGCGCGCGCTACATGACGCTCACGCACAACGTCACGCTCGACTGGGCCGATGCCGCCAACGACAAGCCGACGCACGGCGGACTCACGCCGTTCGGCAAGGAAGTCGTGCGCGAGATGAACCGGCTGGGCATGCTCGTCGATCTGTCGCATGTGTCGCCGGCGGTCATGAGCGATGCGCTCAATACGACCGAAGCGCCGGTGATCTTTTCGCACTCGAGTGCGCGCGCGCTCACGAATGTGCCGCGCAACGTGCCCGACTCCATTCTCGCCAGATTGCCGAAGAACGGTGGTGTGGTGATGGTGACGTTCGTGCCGGGCTTCGTGTCGCAGAAGGTGGCCGATCACAGTGCGGCACAGAACGCGGTGGTCGACTCGGTGACCAAGCGTTTTCCGAAAGACAACGACGCGCAGTTCAAGGCCGTCGCGGCTTGGCGGGAGACCCATCCGACGCCCGTCGCCACGATTGCGGATGTCGCCGACCATCTGGACCACATCAAGCAGGTCGCCGGCGCGGAACACGTGGGCATGGGCGGCGATTATGACGGCATCACGGAAACCGTGGAAGGGCTCGAGGATGTCTCAAAGTATCCGTATCTGCTCGCCGAGCTGGTGAAGCGCGGCTGGACGGATGTGGAGCTCCGCGGGCTCGCTGGTGAAAACGTGCTGCGCGTGCTGACGCGCGCCGAACAGGTGTCTGCTCGACTTCGGAAGACGCGCAGTGCGTCGACGAAGACCATCGAACAACTCGACCGCAAGCGCATCCCATGACGCTGGATCGTCGCACCTTCCTCAAGACCTCGGCGGTCATCGGCGGCGCCATGACCGTCGGACTTCCCGGTGCTGCCGGGGCGTTCACCGCCGACGGTGTGCGCCCGCTCGTGTATCGCCCGGAAACCGGAGATGCGCAGCCCAAGCCGCTGCGCATTCTCATTTTGGGTGGCACCGGATTCATCGGGCCGCAACAGGTGGAGTACGCGCTGGCGCGCAAGCACAAGCTCACGCTCTTCAATCGCGGCAAGACGAATTCGGGGCTGTTTCCCAACGTGCCGCGGCTCCTTGGCGACCGGAATGAACCCACCGGTCACGACGCGCTCAAGAAGGGCACGTGGGATGTCGTGATCGACAACCCCACCACGAATCCCATGTGGGTGCGCGGTGCCGGTGAAGCGCTCAAGGGGCGTGTGGGGCAGTACCTCTTCGTGTCGACGATCTCGGTGTTCAGCGACAATTCCATCGTCGGCATGGACGAGAACGGCCCGTTGCACACACCGACGAACATCGATGCGCCGTTCGATCGCAACGCGCAGTTCTACGGGCCGAACAAGGTGCGTAGTGAAATCGAGGCGAAGGCGCAGTTCGGCGAAGACAAGGTGACGATCGTTCGTCCTGGTCTCATTGTGGGTCCGGGCGACTTGAGTGATCGCTTCAGCTACTGGCCCGTCCGCATCGACAAGGGTGGCGAAATTCTCGCGCCGGGTACGCCGACCGATCCGGTGCAGTACATCGATGTGCACGACCTTGCCGAGTGGATCGTGCGGTGCGGCGAGAACCACACGATCGGGACCTTCAACGCGACCGGTCCCAAGACACCGACGAACATCGCGGAGATGCTGTACGGCATCAAAGCTGTGACCACGAGCGATGCACGCTTCACGTGGGTGCCGGCAGATTTTCTGGCCGCGAATCAGGTGCGTCCGTGGAGCGACATGCCGGTGTGGGTTCCCTCGACGGGGCGTACGGCGGGATTTGCTGCGGTGAACTGTCAGAAGGCCTACGCCGCAGGGCTGACGTTCCGTCCGTTGGCCGACACGGCGAAGAGTACGCTCGACTGGTACAAGACGCGTCCTGCGGCCGAGCAGGAAAAGGCGCGCGCTGGACTTGCGCCCGATAAGGAAAAGGCGGTGCTGGCCGCCTGGCACGCCAAGGCCGGACGCTAACCATGGAGCCCATGCTCGACATTCTCGACGGCGCGCCCAAGAAGATTCTGGTGCTTGGTGGCACCGGCTACATCGGGCCACATCTGGTAACGCACGCGATCGAGCGTGGGCACAGCGTCACGCTTTTCAATCGCGGCAAGACCAAGCCCGGGCTGTTCCCGAAGGCCGAGCAGCTCATCGGTGATCGCAACGTGCCCGACGGGCACGCCGCGCTCAAGGGACGGACGTGGGATGTCGTGTATGATTTGCCGACCACGAATCCCGAGTGGATCGTGAACGCCGTGGCGGTGCTCAAGGGAAACGTGTCGCAGTACGTGTACGTGTCGAGCACCGGCGTGTACAAGGACTATACGCGGTCGTTCCCCGACGAGACGCATCCGCGCATGGATCAGGCGCCGATCAACGGGCCTGACGCGGCGGCGGCGAGCTACGGTGCCAAGAAGTCGCGCTGTGAGCAGCTGCTCGAGGCGGCATTCGGTGAGAAGGCGACCATCGTGCGCCCGGGACTCATCGTGGGACCCGGTGATCTCACCGACCGGTTCACGTACTGGCCGGTGCGCATCGAGCGTGGTGGCGAGATTCTCGCGCCCGGTACGCTCGATGATCCCGCGCAGTGGATCGATGTGCGCGACCTCACCGAGTGGATGGTGCGGCTTGGCGAAAACGGTACGGGCGGTGCGTTCAACGCCGTCGGACCGCGCACCACGTGCGGCATAGGCGAGTTGCTGTATGGCATCAAGGCGTGCTTCGCCAACGATGCGCACTTCACGTGGGTGCCGCAACCGTTTCTTACGGCGAACAAGTTGCGCTCGTGGGGCGATATGCCGGTGTGGAGTTACACGGGGGCGAGTACGGTGGCGTTCTGCACGAGCGTCATCGAGAAGGCGTTGGCGGCGGGGCTGACGTTCCGTCCGCTGGCCACCACCGTGCGCGATGCGCTCACGTGGTATCACGCACGGCCGGCCGAAGAACAGGCCAAGCTGCGCGCGGGCGTGTCGCCGGAGCGTGAGCGTGAAGTGCTCGCCGCCTGGCATGCACAGCAGGGCGGGACCAAGTGAGTGAATCGACTGGCACGACGCCAGTCTTTTTACGACGTCTGATGTCGCGGTTGGGGACGGTCGAAGCGGGAGAAGAACGCGCGACACTGCTGGCCGCCACATACTTCTTCTTCGCGCTGGCGAGCTATTTCATTCTGCGCGCGGTGCGTGACGCGGCAGGGGTCGCCGCCGGCACCGACAAGTTGCCGTGGTTGTTCACGGGCACGCTGATCACGACGCTGCTCATGAACCCGGTGTATTCGGCGATTGTCGCAAAGCTCCCGGTGCGACGGTTCATCCCGATCGTCTACCGGGTGTTCATCGCGCTGCTGCTCATCTTCGCGGGGATCATCAAGTATGGGCCCGCCGCGTGGGAGCCGTTTCTGGGGCCCGCGTTCTGGATTCTCACGAGCATCTATTCGTTGTTCATCCCCTCGGTGTTCTGGGGGTTCATGGCCGATACGTTCCGCCCCGATCAGGGGAAGCGGTTGTTCGGCTTCATCAGTGTTGGTGGCACACTCGGCGCGCTGGTCGGTGCGTTTCTCACATCGCGCTTGGCGCAGACGGTGGGCACGCCGGTGCTCATGGTCATGAGCGTGGCGTTGCTCGAGTGCGCGGTGCAGGCGGTAAAGCGGTTCCCGCCCAGCTTCCGCGCGGAAACGCGCAAGCGTGATGCGGCCGAAGAAAGTGTGGGCGGGTCGTCGCTGTCGGGCATTACGCACGTGCTCACGAGTCCGTATCTGCTGGGCATTTGCGCGTACATGCTGCTCTTCACCATCGGCTCCACCATTCTCTACTTCCAGCAGGCGGAGATCGTCGGGGCGCGCTATACCGATCGTGAAGCGCGGACCGCGTTTTTGGCGAGCGTGGACACGGTGGTGCAGGGGCTCACGATTCTGGCGCAGCTGTTCGTCACGGGGCGCGTGCTCAAGTGGGTGGGCGTCGGGGCGACGCTGGCCATCATGCCCATTCTGAGCGTGGTGGGCTTCACGGCACTCGGCACGTGGGAGACGCTGGCGGTGTTCGTGGTCTTTCAGGTGATGCGCCGTGCCGGCGAGTACGCGTTCGGCAAGCCGGCGCGCGAGGTGCTGTTCACGGTGGTGCCCCCGGAAGACAAGTACAAAGCCAAGAATTTCATCGACACGTTCGTGTACCGCGGCGGCGATCAGATTGGTGCGTGGTCGTACGCGGGGCTCTCGGCGGCCGGCATGGCGGTGAGCAGCATTGCGCTGTTCGCGGCGCCCATGAGCCTGGTGTGGCTGGGGGTGGCGTTCTGGCTGGGGACGCGGAATGCGCGGATGGAGAAGGGCGCCGATTCGTCAATCACTTGACAGCGTTAAGTGAACTTCGTATTGTCCCTGTGTGACTACCTCTGCCATTCGCTCCGCTTCGTTGGCCCGCCGGGAACGGCAAAAGGCCGAAACGCGCCAGGCTATCCTGGACGCGGCGCGGGAGCTGTTCGTGGCCGAGGGGGTCGAGGCAACGACGATGCGGGCCATTGCCGCCAAGATCGGCTACACGCCTACGGCCATTTATCACCACTTTCGGGACAAGGACGCCCTGATCGTGGAGCTCTGTCTCGCCGACTTCACGGCGCTCGGACAGGCGATGTTCAAGATCGGGCGGATCGAAGATCCGGTCGAACGTCTGCGGCGAATGGGTATGGCATACGCCGACTTCGCGCTCGATAATCCGAGCCAGTATCGATTCATGTTCATGACATCATACCAGCAGCAGCTGATTGATGCCTCCGGAAACATGGTTCCGATGCCGGACGAAGACGCCTACCAGTTCCTCTTCCAGACGGTGCAGGAAGGGATCGACAAGCAGCTGTATCGCCCCGAACTCACCGATGCGGTCGAAATGGCGCAGATGTTCTGGGGGGGCATTCACGGAATCGTCTCCCTCTGGTTTACCCACTGCGACGATCCGCACATCACCTTCCGCGATCCGCGACAGGCCGTTCGCACCCTGTGCGACAGCATGATCCGCGGGTCGGTACGAAACCCGGCCTGACCCGCATCCGTCAGGTCTGAAGACCCAGGGCGCCTCGGCGCCCTTCTTCAGGCCCACTCACTTAACGGCGTTATTCCAATAAGCGATGTTCAACACTAAATCGTTGTTCTGCCGGCCACTGAAGAGCGCCCTCACGCTGGCCGTCATCGTGGCCCTGACGCTCGTCCTCATGATGGCCACCTCGGTGCACGCGCAGAGCGCCGCTCGAGACAGCGTCACGGCGCGCGCGCTGCTCGACGGCTACGTGAACGAGGCGCTCAACGCCAACCTCGCGATCGCGCAGCAGAACGCCGCACTTCGCCGAGCCACACAGAGCGTCCGCGAAGCCAATGGCCGCTTTCTGCCGTCGGTTGGCGTCAACGCCCGCTACTCGGAGTTCAGCGGCGTCGTGAACATCGGCGACTTCATCAATCCGGCCTACGCCGCGCTCAACCAGCTCATCGGGCAGGAGCGGTTTCCCACCAACATCGCCGCCACGCTTCCCTTCCGGCAGGAAACGAAGCTGGAGCTGAGCATGCCGCTCTTCAACGACGCGCTCTTTGGCGCCCGTGCGGCAGCGCGCGCGCAACGTGACCTGGTGGGCAGCGGTCGACACGCCGCCATGCGCCAACTCGCGGCGGACGTGCAGCAAGCGTGGCTCGGCTACGCGACCACCGTACGCGCCGTCGAAACACTCGAAGCCACGCTCCCCGTGCTCGACGAAAACGTCCGCGTGAGTGAGCGCCTCATTCAGAATGGGCAGGCCACGCCCGACGTGCTGCTGCGCGCGCGTGCGGAACGCAGCGAGTTGTTGCAGCAGCTCGAAGAAACACGCCGCCAGCGCGAGAGTGCGCGCCGCGGCTTCAATCTGTTGCGCAATGCGCCAGACGATGCCGCCGTCACGCTCGTGAGCGACAGCACGCTCACCGATCTCGCCACGCTCGATCGCGAAACTCTCCTCGCGCGGGCGCTGCAGCGTCGCGAAGAGCTCGCGCAAACCGGCAGCCTCATTGATATCGCCCGCGCGCAGGAGCGCGTCGCCACGTCGGCCTTTCTCCCCAACCTGTCGTTGGGCGCCAGCTACGGCGTCCAGGGCGACGCGTACCGCTTCAATCGCGACAACGACGTGGGGCTCGCGTCGCTGGTGCTCGGCTGGAATCTCTTCAACGGCACGCAGGACGCCGCCCGCCGCGAACAGGCGCGGGCGTCGCGCACCGAAGCCGAGTTCCGTCGCCGCGAAGCCGAACGCGCCGTGCGCCGCGATGTGCTCAACGCCTGGGATGCCGTGCAGGCTGCGCGCAGCAATCTCGTCACGGCCGACGACCGCTTTGCCTCGGCGCAGCGCGCCTTTTCCCTCGTCCAACGCCGCTATGCCGAAGGACTCGCCACGCAAATCGAATTCCTGAGCGCACGCTCCGCCTTCACAGGCGCCGCACTCAATCAGGTGATCACCCGCTTCAGTTTCGCCACGCGCGTCGTCGACCTCGAGCGCGCCGCCGCCCTCCGCTCGCTGCCCAACTAACTCGCTCTCCCTCCCGAGGACGCGCCCCATGACTTCCCCCACACATTCCGCCGCTCACCGTCATCCGCTCATGCGCCCCACTGTCTATCTCTCGGCCGTTGCGCTTCCCCTGATCGCGGCGTGCAGCGATGCCCCCGTGCCCGAGATCCGCGTAACTCCGGTTCCCGTTACCGTTGCGGACGCCACCACCAGTGACTCCACCGCGCTCGTGACCGCCACCGGCAGCTTCGGTTCGCGCGACGAGATTCCGCTCGGCTTCAAGATTGGCGGGATCGCCACCCGCGTCCTCGTCGATGAAGGTGCGACGGTGCAGCGCGGCCAAGTCCTTGCCATGCTCGACCTGCGTGAGATCGACGCGGCGGTGAACAAGGCACAGGTTGCCGTCGATAAAGCGCAGCGCGATCAGCAGCGCGTACAGCGCCTTGCGGCCGACAGCGTCGCCACGCTCGCGCAGGCACAGGACGCGATGTCGGCGCTGGACGCGGCGCGCGCCGATCTCGCGAGTGCGCGCGTGAACCGCGAGTACGCCATCATCACCGCACCGGAAGCGGGCATCGTGCTGCAGCGGCTCGTGACGCCCGGCAGCAACGTCGCGCCCGGTACGCCGGTGCTGATGCTCGGCGGTTCGCGCCGCGGGCGTGTGCTGCGCGCCGGACTTCCAGATCGCGACGCCCTGCGGGTGAACGTGGGCGACCCCGCGATGGTGCGCTTCGACGCGCTTCCGGGCAAGAGCTTCGCGGGGAAGGTGGTGCTCGTGGGCCGCTCCGCCGATCCGCGCACGGGTACCTACGCGGTCGAAGTGGCCGTGCAGAACGCCGACGCGCTCCCCAGTGGTCTGGTTGGGCAGATGTCGGTAACTACCCGCGGAAAGCAGCGTACGGCGCTCCTGCCGGTGGATGCGCTGCTCGAAGCCGATCGTGATTCCGCGACGGTCTACACGGTGCAAAGTGGGAGCACGCCCACCGCCTCGTTGACGGCAGCGCCGCAAAGGATTCGCGTGACGGGCATTGAAGGCGATCGCGCGGCCATCAGCGGGCTGCCGGTGAACGCGCGTGTCATTACGCGCGGTGCCGCGTATGTCACGCCGGGCGCGCCCATTCGCATCATCACTACCGCTACGCTCGACAGCATGGTGCCCTCGCGCACCATTACGGCGACGCCGACGCTCGCAGCGCGCACCGGAGGACACACGCCGTGAACTTCCTCAGCAAGCTCACCGAGTTCTCCGTTCGCCGGTGGCAGTTCACCGTGCTCGTCTTCCTCATGTTCGCCGCGTTGGGCGGCGTGAGCTGGATGAACATCGCGCGCGCCGAGGATCCCGATTTTCCGGTCCCGATCTTCACGACGGTTGCCGTGTATCCTGGCGCGAGTCCGGAAGACATGGAGCAGTTGGTCACAGAGCCCATCGAAAAGCAGCTCAAGTCTCTCGAGGAGGTCAAGAAACTCGAAAGCACCAGCAGTGATGGCCTCTCGGTCATCAAGGTGGAGTTCGAGGCCAATGCGGACGCCGAGCGGAAGTACGATCAGGTCATTCGTGAGGTGAACGCCCTGCGTCCGGAGCTGCCCGCGTCGCTGCAGCGTCTCGAGGTGAAGCGGAACGAGAACTCCGACCTGAGTGTGTTTCAGGTGGCGCTCGTGGCACCGAGCGCGCCGTACCAGCAGGTCGATGACATCGCCAAACGCATCGAAGACGCGCTGGAGCGCGTGGCCGGTGTGAAGAAGGCCGAACGGTGGGCCGCACCGCCACGTGAAATGCAGGTGACGCTCGACCTGGGACGCCTGTCGCGGTTGGGGATCACGCCCGGCCAGGTGCTGAATGCACTCGGCAGCGACAACCTGCAAATTCCCGGCGGCTCGGTGGATGTCGGCACGCGCCGCTACAACATCGCGACGACCGGTCGCTACAAGACCGCGGCCGATGTCGAGCGCACCGTCCTCGCCGGTGCCAATGGCGCCACGGTACGCGTCGCCGATGTAGCCACGGTGCAGTGGGCCGATGGCGACCCCGTGCACATGGGTCGCTGGAACGGACAGCGCGCGATGTGGATTACCGTCGCCGTGCAGAAGGGGAACAACATCTCGGCGGTGAAGGCGCGCGTGTGGGAAGCGCTCGACGATCTCGAGGGTACGCTCCCCAAGGGCGTGACGTTGGCGCGCGGCTTCGATCAGTCGAGCAATGTCGACGAGCGTCTGTCGCGTCTGGGCTGGGATTTCCTGATCGCCATTGCGCTCGTGCTCATCACGCTGCTGCCGCTGGGGACGCGCGCGTCGATCATCGTGATGATCTCGATCCCCACGTCGCTGGCCATTGCCGTGATGCTGCTGTACGCCACGGGGTATTCCATCAACCAGCTGTCGATCGTGGGCTTCGTGATCGCACTGGGTTTGCTCGTGGACGATTCCATCGTGGTCGTGGAGAACATTGCACGCTTCCTGCGTGACGGATACACGCGTACACAGGCAGCGATCGAAGCCACCAAGCAGATCGGTGTGGCCGTATTGGGGGCTACCGGCACGCTCATCTTCGCGTTCCTGCCGTTGCTGTTCCTCCCTGGTCTTGCCGGCAAGTACATCCGCTCGCTGCCCATTGCCGTGGTCTACGCGGTACTGGCCTCGCTGTTCGTGTCGCTTACCATCATTCCGTGGCTCGCCAGCCGGCTCATGCCGCGCGAGGAACATGCTGACGGCAATGCCGTGCTGCGCTGGCTCGACGGTGGCATTCATCGCACGTACGCGCCGTTGCTCAAGCGGGCCATGGCGTATCCGCGCGCGACGCTCGTGGCATCGTTCGCACTGGTGGTGGGTGCGTTTTCGCTGGTGCCGGTGGTGGGCTTCTCACTCTTCCCCAAGGCCGGGACGCCGCAGTATCACGTGGACATCACCACGCCCGAAGGCACGTCGCTGCAGGAGACCGATCGTGCCGTGCAGTACGCCGAAGCGATTATCGGCGGGCATCCCGAGACTCGTGGCATCTTTGCCAATGTGGGCAAGGATAATCCCGACGTGTACTACAACGTCTTTCAGCGTGCCGAAGCGCCCAATCGCGCGCAGTTGCTCGTACTGCTCAAGTCGTACGACAACGAGGCCACGCCCATCGTTCTCGACTCGCTGCGTGAGAAGTTGGCAGTATATCCGGGTGCGCGCATCGAGCTGAAGGAGTTCGAGAACGGTCCCCCCATCGATGCGCCGATCGCGATGCGTGTGGAAGGGCCCAACCTCGATACGTTGCAGCAGATTGCGTCCAAGTTCGAGCAGGTACTCAAGAGCACCGACGGCACGCAGTATGTGAACAACCCGGTGCGCCTGCGTCGTTCTGACCTGCGTCTTGTGGTGGACAAGCAGAAGGCGGGGCTGCTGGGTGTGCCGAGTGCGGAAGTCGAGCGGACGCTGCGTCTGGGCATTGCGGGGTTGCAGGCGGGTGCTATCCGCGCCGACAACGGCGACGAGTATCCGCTCACGGTTCGCATTGCGCACAACGGCCGGCCGGCACCCGAAGCGCTCGATCGCATCTTCGTGAGCAGTGTGACAGGGGCGATGGTGCCGCTGTCGCAGATTGCGAGTCTGCGATTTACCGGTTCACCCACCACCATCGACCATAACGACCGCACTCGCGCCGTCACGGTGACCAGCTACGTGCGTTCGGGCTACAACACCGACGCCGTCACCAAGCAGGTCATCGAACGGCTGGAAGAGATCGCCCTGCCCGTGGGCTATACGCTGGTACCGGCGGGTGAGATCGAGAGTCGGCAGGAGAGCTTTGGCGGCATTGGTGGTGCTGTCGTCGTGGCGGTGTTCGCGATTCTTGCCATTCTGGTGCTCGAGTTCCGCGACTTCCGCACCACGCTGGTGGTGGCGAGTGTGATTCCCCTTGGCGTCGTGGGCGGGATTCTGGCGCTGCTCTTCAGCGGCTACACCTTCAGCTTCACGGCCATGATCGGCTTCGTGGCGCTGGTGGGGATCGAAATCAAAACGAGCATTCTGCTTGTCGACTTCACCGACCAGCTACGTCGTGAAGGCGTCGCGCTGGACGAAGCGATTCAACGCGCTGGTGAAGTGCGCTTCCTCCCCATTGTGCTGACGACCATGACCGCTATTGGTGGTTTGCTGCCGCTGGCGTTTCAGGGGTCGGGTTTGTATTCGCCGCTGGCGTGGGTGATCATTGGCGGCCTGGTGAGCAGCACGCTCATTGCGCGGCTCGTGACTCCGGTGATGTACAAGTTGCTGGCGCCGGCACTCGAGACTGACGACGAGCCAGTGCGGGTACCGTCAGGCGGGATCGTCGTGGGGCAGGGCGGCGAGCTTCTCGCCTAGTTCGGCAAAGCCACGCGCTGTGGCGAGTTGGGCCGGTGTGGTGCCGTCTTCCATAGTGGCATGGGGGGCGGCGCCACGCGCCACCAGCAAGTCGCAGAGGGCGGTGTCACCGCGCGAGGCCGCGACGTGCAGGGGCGTAATGTTGCTGGCGCCGCGCGATTCCACATCGGCGCCAGCGAAGATGATGCGGCGCACGATTGCGGGTTTGCTCGCGCCCGCAATGGCGGCGTGCAGCGGGGTGTTGCGTGCCGCGTTCGTGGAGTGCGCATCGAGGGGCGCCCCATGGTCGATGAGCAGTGCCACGGCATCTTCACGACCGAAGAACGCGGCGAGATGCAGCGGCGTCCAGCCATCACTGCTCCGCCGAACCCGGGCGTCGTCGTCGGTTTCGATGGCTTCACGGAGCGCCGCGATATCACCAATGGCCGCCGCTTCGCAGGCGTCGGGCTTGCGGCCACGCAATAACAGCGGCGCCAGATCGGCCGCACCCGCATAGCAGGCGTAGAGCGCCAGCGACTCGCCGCCGGGCCCACGCATGGTGGCACGCGCGGGGTCTTCGTCGAGCTGACGGACAATGGTGAGCTGATCGCGGCCGCGGATGGCCGCGATCAGGGAATCAGGGGCAGTAGGAACCATACGCTATCCTGCAGGCCGACGCGGGGCCCGTCAACGGGTAGGGGCCCGGACTTCGCGTCCAAACCGTGACGGAGCGGACCATCCCCTGACGCATTCCCGCGTTATGATGGTGGCCATGGCGACTCTTCTCGATGCACTCCGGCCGGTCCGTTCACTACGGGTGGCGATCACGGTGCCCCTCCTGCTCACCGGCGCGCTGGCGACCGGATGCAGGGGCACCCCGGCGCTCTCACTCATGCCCACCACGCGGCCTATCGTGATCGCGCATCGCGGGGCGAGCGCACACCGGCCCGAGCATACGCTGGCGGCCTACACGCTGGCCGTACAGATGGGCGCCGACTTCATCGAGCCCGATCTGGTGAGCACCAAGGACGGCGTACTCGTGGCGCGGCACGAGAACGAAATTGGGGGCACGACCGACGTCGCCGACAAATTTCCCTCGCGGCGCACGCGCAAGGTGGTCGACGGCGACACTATCCAAGGTTGGTTCACCGAAGACTTCACGCTGGCCGAGCTCCGTACGCTGCGTGCCCGCGAGCGCTTGCCGTTCCGTTCGCATGCCTTCGACGGACAGTACGGTATTCCCACCTTCGACGAAGTGCTCGCGCTCGCCGATTCGCTGGGCCGCGCCCGCGGACGCGTGGTGGGCGTATACCCTGAGACCAAGCACCCCACGTATCATCGCGCCATCGGTCTTCCGCTCGAGTCGGCGCTGTTGGCGTCGCTCACCGCGCGCGGGCTGAACCGGGCGAACGCCCCCGTGTTCATTCAAAGCTTTGAGTTGGCGAACCTGAAGACGCTGCGTGGGCAGACCTCCGTGCGGCTCATTTATCTTCTCGACCGCGGGGCCCTCACGCCGGAGCGGTTACGGGAGATCGCCACGTTCGCCAACGGCATCGGCGTGAACACGCGGATGCTGGTGGGGGCGGACTCGTCTGCCGTACCGACGACGGTCGTACGGGATGCACACGCGGCGGGGCTCTTGGTACACGTGTGGACGTTGCGTCCCGAACCGGCGTTTCTTCCCAAGCGGTACCGTGGTGATGCGCTCGCCGAGGTGCGCGAAATGATCGCGCTCGGCGTCGACGGCATTTTCGGGGATGATCCGTTCCTTGTCGCCGAGGGAACGGGGCGAATCCGTCGCTAAGGCGCGGTGCCGTGGCATAGTTTACGGCATGCCCATCAACCGCGACGACAAAGATCTACCACTCCGCGACGATATTCGCCTCCTTGGCCGTCTGCTTGGCGACGCGGTTCGGGAGCAGGAGGGGGAGGCGACGTTCGAGCTCGTCGAGCAGACGCGCAAGGCCGCCATTCGCTTTGCGCGCGAGGGACGGGCCGAGGACCGGGCGCGGCTGCACGATCTGCTCGATCAGTTGCCCCCCGCCACGATGCTCAGCGTGGTGCGCGCGTTCGCGTACTTCCTGCAGCTGTCGAATATCGCTGAGGACACGCACCGCGCGCGGCGCCGTCGCGCGCACGAAGCCATGGGCTCGCCGGCACGCGAAGGGACGTTGGCCTTTGCCATCGACGCGGTGCGCAAGGCTATTGGTGACGACGCCGCGGCGCGCGAGCGGTTGCAGCAATTCTTTGCCGAGGCGCTGGTGGTACCCGTACTCACCGCACACCCCACCGAAGTGCAGCGTCAGAGCACGCAGGTGGCCATGCAGGAGATTGCGGAATTGCTCGAGCAGCGCGAACGCATGGTGCTGACCGCCGAAGAGCGCGCCGAGAACGATCTGGCGTTGCAGCGTCAGGTGCTGACGCTGTGGTATACGCGCCTCGTTCGCGGCGAGCGGCTGCGCGTGCTCGACGAAGTGAAGAACGGGATTGGCTATTACCGCAGCACCTTCTTTACCGAGGTGCCGCGGTTGTATGCGCACACGGCCTCCCTGTGGGCCCAACGTTTTCCCGACGCACCGTTTACGCCGGGGACATTTCTGCAGGTGGGAAGCTGGATTGGCGGTGACCGCGACGGTAATCCGTTCGTGACCGCCGACATTCTTCGCGATACGCTCCGCCTGCAATCGGCCGCGGCGTTCGATTTCTATCTGGCCGAAGTACACGAAGTCGGTGGTACGCTCAGCGTATCGCGAGCCCTGCATCCAGTGACTCCGGCACTCGATGCGCTTGCGGCGGCCTCGCCGGACCAATCGGTGCAACGGCGCGACGAGCCGTATCGACGTGCGCTCAGTGGCATCTATGCGAGACTCGTGGCCACGATGCGCACGCTCGATTTGCCACTCCCCACGCGTGCCGCGTTGGGCGACGCCGCGCCATACGGAAACGCCGCCGAGTTACGGGCCGAGTTGCAGGTGGTGCACGAGTCGCTCGTGCACACCGGATTGACGTTGCTCGCCAGTGGGCGGCTGCGTGCGCTCATGACTGCCGTGGACGTTTTCGGATTTCATCTGGCCCCACTCGATCTGCGGCAGAATGCCGATGTGCATGAGAAAGTGGTGGCCGAGCTCCTCGCGCAGGCGGGCGTTACCGACCAATACCTGGCGCTCGACGAAACGGCACGGGTGGCGTTGCTGGCGTCGGAGCTCGGCGGCACGCGGCCCCTGTACTCGCCGCACCTGACGTACAGCGCCGAGGTTCAGGGTGAACTGGCCATCGTGTTCGCCGCCCGCGTCATGCGAGAGCGCTTCGGAAGCGCGGCGCTGCCACACTACATCATCTCCAAGTGCGATGGCGTGTCGGACCTGCTCGAGGTGGCGCTGCTGCTGAAGGAGGCGGGGCTCGCCACCGGCGGCGACGCGCCCAGTGTGGCACTCGACATCATTCCGCTCTTCGAAACCATCAGCGACCTGCAGCGCGCCGGCGACATCATGCGCGCAGCGTTCGAGCTTCCCGCGTATCGCGCGCTCGTCGCCGCGCGTGGCAATGTGCAGGAGGTCATGCTCGGCTACTCCGACAGCAACAAGGACGGTGGCTTCCTCACGAGCGGCTGGGAGTTGTATCAGGCCGAGCTCGCGCTCATGGGGGTGTTCGCGCGCGCGTCGGTCAAGCTGCGCTTCTTCCACGGTCGCGGTGGCAGTGTGGGCCGCGGCGGCGGCCCCAGCTACGAGGCCATTCTGGCGCAGCCCTCGGGCGCAGTCAGCGGACAGATCCGGCTTACTGAGCAAGGCGAAGTGATCGCGTCCAAGTACGCCACGCCGGATGTCGGTCGCCGCAATCTGGAACTGCTGGTGGCAGCGACGCTCGAAGCGACGCTCACCGATCACGAAAATCAGGCCGATAAGGCGGTGACCTTTCATCCGGTCATGGAGCGATTGTCGGCGCTGGCGTTTCAGGCGTATCGCGCGCTGGTGTACGACACGCCGGGCTTTACGCAGTACTTCCGCGAGAGTACGCCGCTCGCCGAAATCGCGACGCTCAACATCGGGAGCCGTCCAGCATCGCGAAAGCCATCGGACCGCATTGAAGACTTGCGGGCCATCCCCTGGGTGTTCGCGTGGGCGCAGTGCCGTTGCATGCTGCCGGGGTGGTATGGCTTCGGCAGCGCGGTCTCACAGTGGCTGGAAGAACATCCCGACGGCTTGCCGGTGCTGCAGCGCATGGCCACGGCCTGGCCCTTCTTCCGCACGCTGCTGTCGAACGTGGACATGGTGCTTGCCAAGAGCGACTTGCGCGTCGCGTCGCGCTACGCGGAACTCGTGACCGACGCAACATTGCGTGACACGATTTTCGCCCGTATTGGTGCCGAGTGGCAGCGCACGCGTGACGCGCTGCGGCGCATTACGGGGCAAGAGGAGCTGTTGGCCGACAATCCGTTGCTGGCGCGGTCCATCGAAACGCGTTTTCCGTACATGGACCCGCTCAATCATTTGCAGATCGCGCTGTTGCGCCGGTACCGCGAGCGCGGCGCTCCCGAAGGCGCGACGGACGAGTCGCTGCGCCGCGGCATTCACATCACCATCAACGGGATTGCTGCGGGGCTGCGGAATAGCGGGTGAGGCGTTTGTGATGCGTGGCGTCAGTGTCGCTCTGTCTCACGTCGCCACTGTTCCAGCGCTGCTACGCGATTTTCGAGGGTGGTCGTGTCAGCCGCTGGCGTCGCTTTCGATGTGTGGACTGGCGCAGCCGGCGCCGTCACCGGTCGCGTCGGCGGCAGTGTTTGTGGGGCCGTCGCGCGCGCCACGCCGAGGCCGAGGAGCGAAAGCACAGCTCGGCCGATTGCTGAGGCCCACACGAGTCGGAACAGATGCTCGCCGATGTTGGCACGCAGCGGGGAACGCAACAGGTTCACCACCGAGAGGCCGGCGATGATGAACGAGGCGTAGATGATGACCATGCCCGGGCGCGAGATCGTGAAGAACCCTTCGTCCCCCTCGATACGCATGGAATTCATCACCCACCGAAACAGCACAAACGCGACGACCAGCATGGCGCCCCACAGCAGCTCACGCCGCCGGCGATGCTTCACGAAATTGGTATCGGCACGGAGCTGCGCACGTTCTGCCACCTGCTCATCGAGCAGTGCGCGAAATCCCGACTGGATCTCGGCGACACCGAAGCCTCGTCGTATCAGGGTGCGACCTTGATGAACCGTCTGCGCAATACGTCCCCATACGATTGCGCTGAACATCACCAGGGGAAGGAGCACGTCGAGATCGCTGCGGTCACCGACCGCCAGTACCTCGTACAACAGGACCAGCACGATCACGCTGAAACCCGACACCATGCCCGCTTGCGCGACGTCCTGCGCGAAGAGGCGAATGGGTAGCGGGATCTCCACGCCGCGCAGCGCGGAGACGTCCAGTGCTTCCACCAGCTGCTCGGCCGCCGCGAAACGTTCGTCGGGAGACTTGGCGAGACAGCGCTGCACGACATCTGACAGCAGTGCGGGTACATCGGCCCGAAGCGTCTGAATGGGTGGCACCACTTCGGTCAGCTGCTTCACCAGCACCTTCTGTATGGAGTCGCCACCCATTGCACTCTGTCCGCTCAGCGCGAACCAGGCGACGAGGCCCAGCGAATACAGATCACTGCGACCGTCGAGTGTATCGCCCGCCGCCTGCTCCGGACTCATGAACTCGGGCGTGCCGACGACCTCGCCCACCCGAGTGAGTCCGGCGCTGGTACCGTTGGTGGGCGCCGGAGCGCTCACCGACCGCGAGATGCCGAAATCCATGAGCAGTGCGCGCCCCGTGGCGCGCTCGATCATGATGTTGTCGGGCTTGATATCGCGATGCACCACACCGCGACCATGTGCATAGGCCAGCGCGTACGCCACGTCCTGCAGCATACGCACCGTGTCGCGTACCGAGAGTGGACCTGAGCGCGCCACCTGCTGCGCGAGGCTTTCCCCTTCCACGTAGCCCATGGAGTACGCGAGCACGCTGCCGTGATCTTCCACGCTGAACACCGGCACGATGTTCGGGTGCGAGAAGCTTGCGGCCGTACGCGTTTCGCGCAGGAAGCGCTCGCGCAGATCGTGCTGCAATGCAAACTCGGCCGGCAGCACCTTGAGCGCCACCGGCCGATCGAGTTGCCTGTCGCGGGCCAGATACACGGCCCCCATGCCACCTTGGCCAAGTAACCGCTCGACGGCGAAACGCTCACCGAGTGCACGACGCAGTTCGGTGAGCGCTTCCGTCATGGCTACTCCATCGCGAATTCGCGAGCGAAGGCGACGTTGAACGCAAACGTCTTGGCCTTGCTGCGGGTCTCCATGGCATCGGCGATGCGCTCCAGGCGCGCCGTGATCCCCATGATCTTTTCCTGCGCCTTCTTGCCCATCTCGTTGAGCCCCTCGACCTTGTCGAGCGCCCAGAACTTGATGAGATCGTCGACGATCTTGATGTAATCGCGTGGGCCGTAGATGCCGGCACGACGGATCACGTCGCCCATCTCGCGGAAGTGCGGCATGCTCACGCCCGGCATATCGATGCTGGGCATGACGAGCGAGGCCGACACCATGGCGTTGTTGGGGTCGCGCACGAGCACGCGCTGGAAGATTTCGCGGTAGAACACGTAGTGCCGCGCTTCCTCCTTGGCCACGTTGGCGAGCACCTCGCCAATGAGCGGCTCGTATTCGCCGGCGAGCTTGCCAGTATTGGCATGGCTCACCTGCGTCGCGCGCTCCTGCAGCGAGGTGTACACGAACACGCGATACGGATCCTTGTCCCACTGGGGCTCGAAGCCGGCCTTGAGATACTCGAACTGCATGCGCTCGAGCACCGGATTATCGAGGATCTTGCTGTCGTGCGCGTAGTCATGCAGCACGGCGCCGTGACGGTCTTCCTCGGCGGTCCACAGGTTGTTCCACTTGGCCCAGAAGGTGTCGCCGCCCAGGTAGGTGGCGAGCAGGCGGTGGAAGTGCGGCAGCCCTTCTTCGGTGAGCGTGTTGAGCGCGAGCGCGACGCGGGCCGGCATGCTGATCCCGCGCGCACGTTCGCGCAGCATCTTCACATGTTCGTCCGGGTCCGTGTCAGGCGCGGGGGCGAGCAGTTCGGAGGGGAACCAAAGGATGCGCTTGGACTCGTGCGTCGCCATGAGCTGCTCGACGTCGCTCTCGAGGTCGGCAAGCACTTCGACCTTGGCCAGTGTTTCTTTATCGGGTATGAACATGCAATCCTGATGGGGGGCGGGTATCACCGGTAAACTACCGGAACGACACCTCAAGAACCAATCAGCTCGGCGCCGCCGTTTGTCCTGCGATAGCAGGAGGGCGCACCCATCGCTGACATTTCATCAACGCAGCAACGCCATCAACCGTTCGCCAACCGCCCCATGTCTGACACGCTTCGTCCCGAACCGTCGGCAAATTTCTCGCGTCGTGCGGCCCTCAAGCTCGGAATCGGTGCCGGTCTGGCGGCCCTCGTTACGCCGGCGGTGGCTGAAGCCTTGAGCCACGGCGTGCTGCCCCCGGTGTTCGCGCGCGACGACGCGGCGCAGGGCGCACTCATCACCCGGGCGATTCCGTCGAGCGGCGAAAAGCTTCCGGTCGTCGGGATTGGCACGGCGCGCCGCTACGACGTGTCGACGGTCGAGGAAAAGGCCCCCCTGCGCGAAACATTGCGCGAGTTTCCCAAGCTGGGCGGAAAGGTGATCGACACCGCCCCGGGGTACGGGCAAGCCGAGGTGGTGACGGGAGAGCTGGTGAGTGAACTTGGTATTCGCGATCGACTCTTTCTGGCCACCAAGGTGTCCACACGGGGGACCGATGCTGCCGCGGGCGTCGCGCAAATGGAGGAGTCGTTCCGCCGTCTCAAGACCACGCGCATCGATCTCATGCAGGTGTGGAACCTCCAGGGCACGCCGACGCTGTTGCCGGTGCTGCGCGAGATGAAGGCCGCCGGCCGCATTCGCTACGTGGGGGTGACGACGAGCAGCGATCAGCAGTACCCGATGCTCGAGCAGCTCATGCAGTCTGAGTCGCTGGACTTCATCCAGATCGACTACGCAGCGGACAATCGCAACGCCGCCGAGCGGGTGCTGCCGATGGCGCGCGAGAAGGGCATTGGGGTGCTGGTGAACTTGCCGTTCGGGCGCACCCGGGTCTTTCAGAACGTGCTCCAGACGCCGGTGCCCGAGTGGGCCAAGGAATTCGACGCGTCGAGCTGGGCGCAGATCTTCCTCAAGTACATCGTGGCTAACCCGGCGGTGACTTGCGTCATTCCGGGTACGGCGCAGGTGAAGTACGTGAACGACAACACTGCGGGGATGCGCGGCGGACTGCCCACAGCTGAGCATCTCAAGCGCATCGAGGCGCTCGTACAGCGTTCGATGTAAGTGGAGAAGCGGGGTTATGCCTCACGCTCGCGTTATGCTGACTCTATAGTGCTTTGTTGATGTTGCGAATAATTCCGCCGACGCACACCCAGCCCATGCGTCGGCGTGTGGTAACAGCCGGGTCGTCGCCGACCGGTCGTGTCCCGCGCGTTTCCCGAAGTCTCTACTGATCGTCCCTTGCGGTGAGTCGTCGTGGCGGATGTCGCGCCACCTCATCATCCCCCCTTTGGGTTCGTTCAGAGAAGACAGATGGGCAGCAAACCTCGTCGGCAGAAACGGGCAGCGACGCCGCGCCCGACCCCAACGTCTGTGGAGCACGCCACGATCGACGCGAATGAGGCGTTGACGACGGTGGTGGACCCGCGCAGCCCGGAAGACTTTGCCACGGCCTTTGCCGACGCATTTCTGTACGTGCCTGAGGATCCGGATCCGGCGGTCGAGCCCATAGCCGTGCCGGCTGAGGTGGCCGCCGAGCCCGCTGGCGCCCCCCTGTCCGAGGCGGTCGCCCCCGTTGAACCGCCGCCGGCTCGAACTCGGCGTTCCCGGGCGAAGAAAGCCGAGGTGGCCGATGAGCCTGCTGCACCCAAGAAGCCGAAGGCGAGCGGCACGAAGCGCGGGGATCGTCGCAAGACGGTGACCGAGGCGACGGACGCGCCTGCCAAGCGGACGCCTCGCCGCCGCAAGACGGACAACGTGGTGGCTGAGGCGTCTCCGGTCGCCGCTGAGCCGGTCGCCGCTGAGCCGGTCGCCGCTGACCCGTCGCCAGTTGCCGACCACGTGGATACGTGGGTGGATCAGGTACTCGAGCCCACGCCACCGGCCGCGCCGGCCGACACCTGGGTGGATCTGGTGTTGGAGCCCACCCCGCCCGCTTCCAAGGCGGACGAGTGGGTCGACCAGGTGCTCGAACCGGTCAAGATCCCCATTCCGCGCCCGCGCCCCACAGCCAGACCGGCCACCAAGAGCGCTCCGGCAACGGCCAAAAAGTCGACGGCGGCGCGACCGGCGCCAAGTGCCAAGCCGAGCGGCAAGCCGACGACGGGAGCGCCGGCCGGCGGGGGATCACGGTGGTGGATCGTCGCGCCGGCGATCGCCATGCTCATGGCCGTCGTGTACATGAACCGCCCCGCCAAGGGCCACGATCCACTCCCTGCCGAGATCGTCGGGCCGTGGAAGACGGACTTCTGGCGCTTCAAGCAGCAGACGTTGGAGTTCCTCCCCGACACGGTGGTGCTCACGCTCACCGACCCGGTCGAGGGGCGCTATCCCATTACGAAGGTCGAGACCAGCGATGCGGGTCGTGAGACGGCGATCTCAGTGAC
The DNA here is from genome assembly GCA_027484025.1 of bacterium. Lineage (GTDB taxonomy): Bacteria > Gemmatimonadota > Gemmatimonadetes > Gemmatimonadales > Gemmatimonadaceae > Gemmatimonas. The sequence continues at coordinate 113,407 of JAIXTI010000081.1, read as the reverse complement.
GTATCGGCAGGCCGATGGCACGGAGAAGACGCTCGACGTGCTGGCCGACAAGGATCCCACCACGGCGCTGCGCTTCCGCGCGCATGAAGGTGTGATCTGGACGCGGCCCGAACCCTGACGACGCGCTAAGTTTGGAGGATGGTTCCTCCAACTGCGGCATCAAAGAAGCCCAAGTACGACAGCAAGCGGGCCTGGGGCGAAGCCCGCGCGCTCATTCTCCAGCACCGCAAGTCCGTGAGTATCGGCTTGGTGTTGATGCTGATCAGCCGAGCCTCGAGCTTCGTGCTGCCGTACTCCACCAAGTACGTGCTCGATGAAGTGCTGCCGCAGAAAGATCTGCGCATGCTGGGGCTCGTCGCGCTGGCGGGACTTGGCGCCACCATCGTGCAGACACTCACCGGCTACGCGCTCTCGCAAGTCGTGAGTGTCGCGGCACAGCAGGCCATCGCGCAGCTGCGCGAAGAAGTGCAGGGGCATCTCATTCGCCTGCCGGTGCGCTACTTCGACAGCACCAAGAGCGGCGTGCTCGTCTCGCGCGTGATGAGCGACCCCGAAGGCATTCGCAATCTCATCGGCACGGGGCTCATTCAGCTCACGGGCGGCATTCTGAGCGCGATCGCGGCCATGGCCGTGCTGCTGCATCTCAATTGGAAGCTCACGCTGGCCACGGTGCTGCCCATCGCGCTGTTCGGCGCTGGCATGAGCGTCGCGTTCAAGCGTCTGCGCCCCATCTTCCGCGAACGCAGCGTCATCAACGCCGAAGTCACGGGTCGTCTCACGGAAACGCTGGGCGGCATTCGTCTCATCAAGGTGTACACGGCCGAAGAACGCGAGAAGGAAGTGTTCGGCAAGGGTGTGCAGCGTCTCTTTCAGAACATCGCGAAGACCATTACGGGCACGTCGCTCACCGGCACACTCGGTCTCGCGGTCGTTGGTGTGATCGGCGTGATCGTGATGTACGTCGGTGGCGGTGACGTGATGCGCGGCACGACGACGATCGGCAGCCTGTTCACCTTCCTCATCTTCATTGGCATGGTGACGGCGCCGCTCATTTCGGTAGCGAGCATCGGCACGCAGATCACGGAAGCCTTTGCGGGACTCGACCGCATTCGCGAGTTGCGCGACATGGCGACTGAAGATCAGGAAGACGCGAGCAAGCAGTCGGTGCCGGAGGTCGTAGGGCGTGTGGAATTCGACGATGTGAGCTTCGAATACGAGCCCGGAGTACCGGTGCTCAAGCACGTCAACTTTTCGGCGCCGGCCGGCACGACCACGGCGTTGGTGGGCTCGAGCGGCAGCGGCAAGAGCACCATGATTTCGCTCATCATGGCCTTCGCGCAGCCGCAGCAAGGCAGCATCAAGGTGGACGGGGTGCCGGTGCGCGACCTCAAGCTGCGCGACTATCGCCGGCATCTTGGTGTGGTCATGCAGGACAACTTCCTCTTCGATGGCACGGTGAAGGAGAACATCGCCTTCACGAAGCCCGGCGCGACCGACGAAGAGGTCATGCATGTCGCCAAGATCGCCAACGCGCACGAGTTCATCCAAGGATTTCCGCAGGGCTACGACACGATTGTCGGTGAGCGCGGCGTGAAGCTGTCGGGTGGCCAGCGTCAGCGTGTGGCGATCGCGCGTGCCATTCTCGCCAATCCGCGGGTGCTCATTCTCGACGAAGCCACCTCGAGTCTCGACAGCGAGAGCGAACATCTCATTCAGGAAGGACTGCGCCGCCTACGGGCTGGTCGTACCACCTTCGTGATTGCCCACCGTTTGTCGACCATTACCAGCGCCGATCAGATTCTCGTGCTGGAGCATGGCGAGATCGTGGAGCGCGGCTCGCACGCGCAGTTGCTGGAGCTGGGGGGACGCTATCACGACCTGTACCGCCGGCAGTATCAGCTGGAGAGCGATCAGTTCATCAATCCGGGCGAGGAGATTGCCGCGACCGGGTGACGGGCTTGTCAATTGCCTGCCAACACAGGTACCGCTTTAGCTGGCAGCAGGTGAAGTTTCAAGGATACATATAATCCAAGAAACCATACGTGACTGCTTCACCGACGTTTACCACGCTTCAGCTTCACCCGAATCTCCTGCAGGGACTCAAGGAGCTCGGGTTTGCTCGGCCCACGCCCATTCAGGGCGAATCGATTCCGCCGGCGCTCGAGGGACGCGATCTGTTGGCCTGCGCCATGACCGGCAGCGGCAAGACCTACGCGTTCCTGCTTCCCATTCTGCATCATCTCATGAGCAAGCCGCGCGGCAAGACGCGCGCGCTCGTGCTCACGCCCACGCGTGAACTGGCCGCCCAGATTCACGACAGCCTCAAGGACGTCACCATCCACACGCCGCTGACGGGCGCGGCGGTGTTCGGCGGCGTGGGTATGGGTCCCCAGGAACACGCGTTCCGCAGCGGCGCCGATGTGCTCATTGCCACGCCGGGTCGGTTGCTCGATCACTTTCGTCAGCCGTACGCGAAGCTCGAAGCGCTCGAGTTTCTCGTGCTCGACGAAGCCGATCGCATGCTCGACATGGGCTTCCTGCCGGAAATCAAGAAGATTCTGCGGCACCTGCCGAGCACCAAGCGGCAGACGCTGTTCTTCAGCGCGACCATGCCGCCGCCAATCGCGGCGCTTGCGCAGGAGATGCTCAACAAGCCGGTCACGCTCAACCTCCAGCGCACCGCTGCCCCCGCCAAGGGGATCACGCAAGCCGTGTATCCGGTCGCGCAGGACCTCAAGAGTGCGTTGCTCATTTCGCTGCTCAAGCGTGGCGACATGCCGCAGGCTCTCGTCTTCACGCGTACCAAGCATCGCGCCAACCGGCTGGCGTCGCAGCTGGTGGCCGCTGGCATCAAGGCGGAGCGTATTCACGGCAACCGGTCGCAGAGCCAGCGTACGCAGGCGCTCGCCGGTTTCAAGGACGGTTCGTATCAGGTGCTCGTCGCCACCGATATCGCCGCGCGCGGTATCGACGTGGAAGCGCTCGGTCATGTGGTCAACTTCGACGTGCCGGTGGCCGCGGAGGATTACATCCACCGCGTCGGTCGTACGGCGCGTGCCGAAGCGACGGGTGAAGCATTCACGTTCGTGAGCCCGGAAGAAGAGGGCGAGCTCAAGCTCATCGAGCGCGCCATCAAGAAGCAGTTGCCGCGGGTGACTGTGCCCGACTTCGATTACAGCGCGAAGCCGCAGGCGAAGCTCGAAGTGCCCATTGCCGAACGCATCGCCGAAATTCGCAAGAAGAAGGCGGAAGATCGGGCGCGCGCCGCGGCCAAGGTGGCGCGTCGTACGGCGGCGCAGCAGGGCGAGGCCGAACGCAAGTCGAGCAAGCCGGCGCGTCCGGCAGCGCCGCGTGGCGCACCGGCGGCGCGCGGTCCGGAGCGTCCGGCCGAAGGCGCCAAGGTGGGCGGTGCCCGTCGTGGTCCGCGTCGTCCGGGCGGCGGCGGTGCAGCCGGCGGCGGTGGGCGCAGTGGCGGCAGCAGTGGGGGAAGCAGCGGCGGCGGGTCGCGCCGGTCGGATAGCCCCTACAAGTAAGCTTGTGATCGCGGTGGTACCGTGAACGACATTCGGTATCCGGTACCGGCCGCCGTCCACCGCATCGAGCAGGTGGTCGATCGCAGTCGCTTCATCTGCACCCTCACTCGCGCCTCCACCGCCGAAGATGCACAGGCGTTCATCAAGTCGATGAACGCCGAATTCTCGAACGCCACGCACAATTGCTGGGCGTATGTGCTGGGGCCGCCCGGAAGTACCGACCGCATCGGCATGAGCGACGACGGCGAACCGCACGGCACCGCCGGTCGCCCCATGCTCACGGTCCTCATGCACTGCGGCATCGGCGAAGTCGTCGCGGTCGTGACGCGCTACTACGGTGGCACCAATCTCGGCACTGGCGGGTTGGTCAAGGCGTACGGCGGTGCCGTGCAGGAAGCACTGGTGCAGCTGCCCACGCAGATGCGCGTCGATACCGTAACCGTAACGTTTGCCGTGGGATACGCCGCCATCGGTGCCGTACAACAGATGCTCCCCACCGTCGAGGCCGAGGTGGTAGCGCAGCAGTTTGCGGTGGAGGCGGAGTTCACGGTAACGGTGCCGCGCACGCAGCTGCCGATACTCCAAGCACAGCTTCAACACATCACCCGCGGTGCGATGGCACCGCTGCAGTCACCAGCGTAAGCTTTTCCATCCATCAACCGCTGATTCCCGCCCATGAATCCCAATGCAGAACGCCTGATTCGCGAAACGTGGATGCAGCTCGTGCCCATTCGTGCTGTCGCGGCCGAGCTGTTCTACTCGCGGTTGTTTGCCATCGACCCGACGGCGGAGGAGCTCTTCGCCGGCAAGCCGATGCACGAGCAGTACGACAAGTTCCTCAAGACCGTCGACTGGCTCGTGCAGACCCTCGACTATCCGCCGCGCGTCATCGAAGAGCTGCAGGCCCTGTCGCGGCGCCATGTGGGCTACGGCGTCATCGTGGCGCACTACGAGACCGTGGGTGCCGCTTTGCTCTGGGCGCTCGAGCAGGGGCTTGGCGATAAATGGGACGCCGAGGTGAAGCGCGCATGGACTGAGCTCTACATTTTCATCAGCGGCGTCATGGTGCGCGAAGCCACCCCGTCGTCAGCCTGACGGGGACGGCTCAGCGCGGTCGCTGTCGCGCTACGACAGCCCCTCGATCGTTCCATCGGCCCGCAGCCGCATCCCTTCGGCGGCGGGCTTTTTCGACAGTCCCGGCATCGTCATGATGTCGCCGCATTTGGCCACCACGAATCCTGCGCCCGCGCTGCCGTAGACTTCGTTCACGGTAATGCGAAAGCCCGTGGGCACATTGAGCCGCGTCGCATCGTCGGTGAGCGAATACTGCGTTTTGGCCATGCACACCGGCGTGTGCGCCATGCCGTTGGCCTCGAGCCACGCCATGCTCTTTTCGGCTGCACTCGAGAAGTCGACGCCGTCGGCGCCGTACACCTTCTGCGCCACTTCGAGAATCTTTTCGCGAATGGGACGTGCGCTGTCGTACAGCGGCCGGAACTCGGCGCGCCCGGAGGCCAACAGCGCGAGCACTTCGTGCGCCAACGCTTCACCGCCCGCGCCGCCTTCGGCCCACACGTTGCACATGGCTACCGGTACACCAAGCTGCGCCACGTACGCACGAATCATCTCGACTTCCGCGTCGCTGTCGCTGGTGCGGCGGTTGATGGCCACCACCACCGGCACGCCGAACTGCTGCACGTTGCGCACATGATGTGCGACATGCGGCAGTCCGCGTTCGAGGGCGCCAAGGTCTTCGTGGTCGAGCTCCGACTTGGGGACACCGCCCTGCATCTTGAGTGAGCGCACCGTGGCGACCAGCACGGCTGCCTCGGGGTTGAGGCCACCAGCGCGACACTTGATGTCGAAGAATTTCTCGGCGCCCAGATCACTGCCGAAGCCTGCTTCGGTGACGACGATGTCGGCGAGCGCGAGACCGGTGCGCGTCGCGACGAGCGAGTTGCAGCCGTGCGCGATGTTGCCGAACGGGCCGGCGTGCAGAATGGCCGGTCCGCCCTCGAGCGTCTGCACGAGGTTGGGGCGCATGGCATCCTTGAGCAGCAGCGTCATGGCGCCGGTGGCGCCGAGGTCGCGCGCGTAGACGGGCTTTTTGTCTTTGCCGAGCGTGGTGCCCACGACGATGTTACCCAACCGTTGCTCGAGGTCTTCCGCGTCGGCGGCAAGCGCCACGATCGCCATGATCTCGCTGGCGGGGATGATCACCCACCGCTCCTCGCGCATGGTGCCGTTGCCCGTGCCCACACCGATGATGGCGCTGCGCAGCGCGCGGTCGTTCATGTCGATCGTGCGCGGCCACGAGATGGCCTTGGGATTGAGCCCCAGCGCATTGCCATGATAGAGGTGGTTGTCGATCATGGCACTGAGCAGCGCGTGCGCACTGGCGATCGCGTGAAAATCGCCGGTGAAATGCAGGTTGATGTCGTCCATGGGCAACACCTGCGAATAGCCGCCACCAGCAGCACCGCCCTTCACCCCGAACACCGGGCCGAGGCTCGGTTCGCGCATGCACAATACGGCATTGTGTCCCAGCCGCCGAAACGCCTGCGACAGCCCCACGCTGACCGTGCTCTTGCCCTCGCCCGCCGGTGTCGGGTTGATGGCCGTGACCAGCACCAGACGCCCCTTGGGCGGCGCCGACGCGAGCGACAACGGCAGTTTGGCTTTGTACTTCCCGTACAGGTCGATGTCGTCTTCGGCGAGTCCGAGCTCGGCGGCCACGTCGCGGATGGGACGCATGATCGCCGCCTGGGCGATCTCGATATCGGAGGGGACGGAAGATGGCGTGACCGTCATGGCGGACCGTGGGGTGCGAGTGCAAGTTGTAGGCATGGCGCCTTCCTTCATTCTAGCAGCAATCACCGGACCCCGCCGTGGCGCGGGTGTACGCTCATGATCATCGCCGTATACGGCGCGTCAAGCCGGTTGGGACAGCAGTTCATCGTGGCCGCTGCCGAGGCAGGCCATTCACTGCGTCTGCACTATCGCTCCAAACCCTCGGAGCAGCTGCCGGAGAACGCCACCGTGATCGTGGGGTCGCTGGCCGATCCGACCGCGGTACGCGAAGTGTTGCGCGGCGCCGATGCGGCAGTGGTGATGCTCGGGCACAAGGATGATGCGCGCGTGCCGTATATCGCCGCGGCGATGAAGCTCATCGTGAGCACGATGAAGACGCTCAACCAGTCGCGATTGCTCGTGATCACGAGTGCGATGGCGGGTGAATCGACCGTTGGCCTCACCATGAAAATCCGCACGCTCTTTGCGCGCCGCTCAGCGCATGACGGCATGATGGAAGATCGCGATGAGCAGGAGCGTTACGTGCGCGCGAGTCATCTCGACGGGTGGACGGTGATCAAGCCCGGCAAGCTCACCGATGGCGTGGTCAGCGATCGTGCGCAGATGGACACGACGGTATCGCTCGGCGCCGGCAGTCAGGTGTCTCGCGCGTCGCTGGCGAAGTTGCTCGTGCAGGAGTTGGGTACGCCCAAGTTTGCGCAGCAGGCGGTCTACGTCGCCGAGCGCTGACCGCTCGCACCAACGACGGAACCCGCATGGAGCCCTCATTGCGTTCGAGTTTTCCGTACGACACGGTGCTGACGTTCGGTGCGGCGATGGCCTTCTGTGGCTGGATGCTGTGGGATCTGCGCAAGGAGAACAAGCTGGCCGCCGCCAAAAAGGCCGCACTGCAGCGGGCGCGCGCGTCGGCCCCTCCGCCAACCGCTTCGGCGACGGCCATGCGGTGGCCCACCCCGGCGGCATCTGCTCCAGTTGTTGAAGTCCCCACCCTTCCCGCTTCCCTGTACCTGGCTGAGGATATGACCGACGTTCGCAAGGTCGCGTGGGACGACATGGCTGTAGAAGAGCTGACGCCGCTCATTGGCCGTCGCCTCGTGTATACCGACAAGCAGATGCTCGCGCATGTGTATCTCAAGCAGGGTGCGATCGTGCCCGCGCACGATCACATCAACGAGCAGATCACGTACATCCTGTCGGGCGCGCTACGCTTCTGGATTGGCGAACACGCCGACCAGCCGGGCGAGACGTACGTGGACGTGCGCGCCGGCGAAGTGCTCGTCATTCCGAGCATGGTGCGGCACCGCGCCGAAGCGCTCGAAGACACGCTCGACGTGGACATCTTCAATCCGCCGCGTCAGGACTGGATCGACAAGTCGGATGACTACCTCCGTTCCGGCAAGCCGATGAGCAACGGAGGGCAGGGCTGATGGATCTTGGCCTCAAGGGCAAGGTGGCGCTCGTGTGCGGGGCCAGCCGTGGCATTGCTTACGCCACCGCCGAAGAGCTGGCGCAGGAAGGGGTGGAGCTGGTGATCTGCTCACGCGCCGGTGACAGCATTCGTAACGCGAAGCGCAAGCTCGAAGCGCACGGTGTCACGGTCACGGCACTCGAGGCCGATCTCGCGACGGCCGAGGGGATCGAGCATGTGGTGGCGCACGTAAAGTCGGCGTATCCGGCGGGCATCGACATTCTGGTGTGCAACACCGGCGGCCCGCCAACGGGTACGCCTCTGGGGCACGATTGGAGCGTGTGGCAATCGGCGACGGATATGCTGCTGCGGAGCGTGGTGGAGCTCACGCGCGCGTTCGTGCCGGCCATGCAGGCGAAGAAGTGGGGGCGCGTCATCGCCATCACGTCGCTGGCCGTGAAGCGCCCGCAGGCCAACCTCGTGCTGAGCAACGCCCTGCGCGCGGGCGTGACGGGTTATCTGCGCACACTGGCCGACGATGTGGGGCGTGACGGCGTGACGGTGAACACCGTGCTCCCCGGGTTCACGGCCACCGAGCGGCTCGACGACCTGGCCGCCGCCAATGCACTGCGCAGCGGGCAGTCCACGGAGGCGATCTTTGCCGGGTGGGCCAACGAGTCGCCGCTGGGGCGCGTCGGGCGCCCCGATGAGTTGGCCGCGGTGATAGCTTTCCTGTGCTCGACGCGCGCCGGCTTCATGACCGGACAGGCCGTGCTGGTGGATGGCGGCGCCGTGCGCTCGTTGCTCTAGTCACACCGCAGTCGTTCGCTGCATTCCGATTCGTCGCGCGGGTTCGCGCGGTTTCCGTTCTACTTCAGCACTTCCGCACATGAGCCGCATTTCCGAGACGCAGTGGATCTGGCGCGATGGCCATTTCATTCCGTGGGCCGACGCCACGATTCACGTGCTCAGCCACTCCGTGCAGTTCGGGTCGTCCGCGTTCGAAGGGATCCGTGCGTACAGCACGCCCAAGGGACCGGCGATCTTCCGTCTGCGCGAGCATCTCGAGCGGCTCCTGCACTCGTGCAAGATCTACCGCATGGAGGTGCCGTACACGATCGAGCAGCTCATCGAGGCGTCGCGCGAAACCGTCGCGCGCAACGGCGTCGAGTCGTGCTACCTGCGCCCCATGGTCGTGCGCGGTTACGGCACGGCGGGCATGGTGCCCATTGGTGCGCCGGTGGAGACGTATCTCCCCTGCTGGCCGTGGGGCGCGTACCTGGGCGACGAAGCGCTCGACGCCGGTGTGGATGCGTGCATTTCGAGCTGGCATCGTGTGCAGCCCAACACCATTCCGGCCATGGCGAAGATCGCGGGTAACTACCTCAGCGGTCAGCTCATCAAGATGGAAGCGCTCGCGAACGGCTATGCCGAAGGGATCGCGCTGAGTCCGAGCGGCATGGTGAGCGAAGGGTCGGGGCAGAACGTCTTCATCGTGTCCAAGGGCACGATCATCACGACGCCGCTCGACGGCAGCATACTGGGCGGCATTACGCGCGCGACGATCATGCAGCTCGCGTCCGACGCAGGCATCCCGGTGCGTGAAATGCACATCCCGCGCGAGATGCTCTACATGGCCGACGAAGTGTTCTTCACGGGGACGGCCGCCGAGCTGACGCCGGTGCGCAGCGTCGATCGCATTACGGTTGGTGCGGGTCGCGTTGGCCCCATCACCAAGCAGCTTCAGCAGGAATACCTCGGCATCGCCAAGGGGCAGATCGAAGATCGCCACGGGTGGCTGACGCACTGCCGCTAAGCGCGTTGTGCAACGATGGCGAACCGCGTCTTGAGCGTGCTCAGGGCGCGGTTCTGCGTCTCCCGCCAAGGAAATGCAGCAGGAGGAGCGTGACCATGGCGCCGATGAAGGCCGTGAAGATCACGCCACCCAATCCCGGGAGAGGCGTGCTGATGCCGAGCTGGCGGAAAATCCACCCGCCGACAAAGGCGCCCACGATGCCGACGACGATGTTCCCCACCAACCCTACGCCTCCTACGACGAGTGAGGCGAGCACACCGGCAACGAGTCCAACGATGAGCCACGTGACCATATCCATAGCGATCTCCACCAAAGGGTTCGGCGGCGTGTATCGCAACGATCGGGCCATGAGCGAGGTGCTGGCGACGGCGGGCACATGGCGCTGACCTCCACGATGTACGCCATGACCGTCTCGCTCGCGCACGTCGATCGTGGCGTGTACGAGCAGCTCGAGTTCCGCATGGCGATGCATCCGTCGGAGTCGCCGGAGTATTTCGTGGCGCGGCTGCTGGCGTATTGTCTGGAGTACCGTGAGGGGATCGCCTTTTCCAAGGGGGTTTCCGACCCGGACGATCCCACGGTGAGCGTGCGCGACCTGACGGGGACGATCACGACGTGGATCGAGATCGGGCTCCCGGATGCGGCGCGGCTGCACAAGGCGAGCAAGGCGGCGCCCCGCACCGTCGTGTACACGCATAAGGACCCGACCGTCTGGTTGCGTCAGATCGCCGGCGAGCGGATTCACAAGGTGGAGCGCATCGAGTGCTACCGGCTCGAGCGGGAGCTTATCGAGGCGTTGGTGGAGAAGCTCGACCGTCGGATGTCCTTCGAACTGTCGATTACCGACGGCGACCTGTTTTTGAATCTGGCGAACTCGACCATAACGAGTAGCATTCAGCGCATCTCTCTCGGAGCGTAAAGCGCGGCATGCAAGACTTCGGCGGTGGGGTGGTTCGGTCTCGGGATCAGGTACTGCCATACCGCTTTGCGGGCATGGATTTCGAGGTGCGCGTGCTGGTGGCGAGCGCCGACACCGGAGGCGCTCAGGCGGTGACGGAGTTCACCTTCGAACGCCCGTTCGATGGGCCGCCGCTGCATTGGCACCGGAGCTACGCCGAAACGTTCGTGTGCCTCGAAGGGGTGTGCACCGTGCGCTTCGAGCAGCATGAAGAGCAACTGGGCCCGGGCGACGTGGCGTACATCCCGCCGGGCGTTCTGCACAGTTATCGCATCGAGGGGATGGGTCGCACGCGGTATCTGCTCGTCTGCTCCCCCAGCGGTGATTTCGACAAGTACGTCGCAGACGCGGCCGCTGTCGCTGCCGAGTCCCACCGCCGCAATGCTCCGGTGGACATGGAGCTGCTGCGCGCCATCCGCGGCCGTTACGAGACGTATGAGGCGGATGTCGCGCGCTTCTGAGCGTGCTGTAGGGAAATCGCCTGTTGACGGCGACTGGTCTGGGCCCGAGTATCCAGCCATGACGGTCAGCGCCACTTACCGCGCCTTTGTCCTCGAGCAGTTGTCGAGGGCCCTCCCCGACGTCCATGCGCGCAGCATGTTCGGTGGAGTCGGCATTTACTGCGGCCCGATCTTCTTTGCCCTCATCGGGAACGACGTGCTCTATTTCAAGGTCGACGAGCGAACCCGCGAGCACTTCGAAGCCAGGGGGATGCGCCCGTTTCGTCCGTTCGGCGAAGGCGGGGAGGTCATGCAGTATTACGAGGTGCCCGCAGAAGTGCTCGAGGAGCGCGATGCCCTTGGCGCGTGGGCGGAGGAGGCGGTGGCGGTGGGACGACGCGCGAAGCAGCGAAAGGGGAAGCGCAGCGGATTGATGGCGTCGTGACCGACACGCGTACTGCCAGCGCACCGGAGGCGGAGACGGATACTGCGGCTCCTCTCGATGTTGTGCGGGTGCATCCGTTGTGCGCCGAGACACCGACCTCGGTGTTGCCGTTGGCCGTGACGCCGCGTGAGAGCGTGTACGTGCGCAGCAACTTCGAAACCCCGACGGCACATGACGCGTGGACACTGGCGGTAGGTGGCGCCGTGCGTACGTCGTTTTTGCTGTCGCTGACCGACATCGCCGCGTTACCCGTGCACACCGTGCTGGCGACGATGGAGTGCGCGGGGAACTGGCGGTTGGGGATGGATCCCGTGCCCACCGGTGAGCCGTGGAAATACGGTGCCGTGAGTACCACGCGATGGAGTGGCGTGTCGCTGCGTGCATTGCTCGACCGCGCGGGTGTGCATGACGACGCGCTCGAAGTGGTGGCGGTAGGCGCCGACGCGGGGCCGCGCGACGATGCGGAGGGTGAGGTGCGCTTCGAGCGCGCGTTACCGCTGGAGGTGGCGCGACATCCCGATACGCTCGTGGCCACGCACATGGACGGTGAGCCACTCACCGCGCATCACGGGGCGCCGCTGCGATTGCTGGTGCCCAACTGGTACGGCATGGCGAGTGTGAAGTGGCTCACGGCGCTCGAGGTGCACACGACGCCGTTCACGGGCTACTTCCAGTCGAAGCGGTACGTGTACGACGTGAATGGCACGAAAACGCCCGTCACGCGCGCGCTGGTGAAATCGATGATCGTACTGCCGGCGCTCCATGCGGAAACCGCGACCGACACGGTGGTACGCGGCTGGGCGTGGTCGGGGAGCGGCCCCATCACGAACGTGGACGTGGCGGTAAACGATCAGTGGCATCGCGCCACCGTGGGCCAGGCGGCGTCGGCGTACGCGTGGACGCCGTTCGAACTGTCCGTCTCGCTGCCGCCGGGTGAGGTCACGTTGCGCAGTCGCGCGACCGACGCGAGTGGGGCCGTGCAGCCCGAGCGCATCGTGTGGAACGCCCTGGGATACGGCAACAACGCCATCCGCGCCCACAGCGTGCGAGCGGTGAGCGGTGAGTTTTCAGATGGGCAGAGCTGAGAATCAGAGGCTCAGAGATCAGAACTGAGTCTTTGATAGGGGTGAGAATCGAGCAACGCAGCGGTGAGAAGACAGACACCGCCAGCTGCAGGTCCTCGCTGCTCACCCCTGCGTTACTGAACTCTCACGCCTATCCGGAACTCGGCTCTCGGCTCTCGCGTCTTCGTCTCACGCTGAGTACTCAGATCTCAGGAGCAGCATGACTTCGCCAAGTGTCTCGTTCCGACGCGCGACGCCACACGACGCGGTCGCGCTCAGCGCGTTCGCGCGCCGAGTGTTTCACGACACGTTCGCGGCGGACAATACGCCGGAGGACATGGCCGTGTATCTCGCCCAGGCGTTTTCGCCTGCGAAGCAGCTGGCCGAGCTCGAAGACGCTCGGCGTGTGTGCCTGTTGATGGAAGCAGACGGCATACTGATCGGGTATGCGTCGCTCTTGGACAGCGCGCCGCACGCGGCGGTGGTAGCGGGGCACCCGGTGGAGCTCGAGCGCTTTTACGTCGACCAGCGCTGGCATGGGCGCGGTGTCGCGGCGTCGCTCATGGACGCGGCGCGCACGGTGGCTCGCGCGTGGCAGGGCGATGTGCTCTGGCTCGGGGTGTGGGAGCGCAACGCGAAGGCCATCCGCTTTTACGAAAAGCAGGGGTTCGAACGCATCGGAGCCCAGACCTTTCGGCTGGGCTCCGACGAACAGCAGGACGCCGTCATGTCGACGGCGCTGACCGCTTAGCCGCGCTTGCGCTGCGGGACCGGCGCCGTGGGCACGTCCATGGTGTTGGGCATGTGGGCGGTGCCGCGGTGGCACATGACGCAGGTGGTCTTCGGGCGCGGGTCGTCGAGTTCCTTGACCTTCGCGATGTACTTGGTGTCGATATCGCGCTGCATGCGTTCCATCTGCCGGGCGATGACCTTGTTCTTGCGTTCGTCGCTGGCGTAGTCGCCGTTGTCCATGTGGCAGTTGACGCAGGTGAAGCCCAGACCACGTCCGTACTGCTCGTCCATCATGGCGATGAACTGCGTGACCGGCATCTCCTTGTGCAGCTTCACGTTCTTGAAGACCACGCCGGCCGGTTCGTTCTCGCGCCCCTTGAGCGTAGCCAGAAGCGTGGCGATCGCCTCTCGGCGCACCGTGTCCTGCTTCATGGGGCTCACCGGCTGACGGCGCTGGGCTGGCGCGGCGGGGGCGCCCGGTGCGCCGGCCGTGGCGGGAATGGGGCGTGCGGCGGCAACAGGGGCTTCCTGCTGCGTCCGGGCGCAGGCGATCGTCGTGGCGGCCACCAGCAGGGCGGCGGCGAGCGGGGTACGCATCAACAGTCTCCGTAAGTGTACGGAGACAAGCTACCACCTTGTTCGCGACTGTGCGCTGCGGGGTCAGCGCTTCTTGGCGAGAATGGTACCCCGGCAGGTAATGGCGCCGCAAAAACAGGGGAATCGCTTCTTGGCGGCGGGCGTGTGCCGTTCCGCGAGCATATAGGCGTAGTCGTAGACGAGCTCTTCGCCCACTTCTATGTCGTGAATCGATTCGATCCAAATGCGGCCGTCTTCGATAACGGCGTCGCAGTTGGGGGCGCAGGAGTGATTGAGAAAGCGCGCCTCGTTGCCGTTGACCGCCGCATCGATGACCACCTCGTCGTCGATCGCGAACAGGTAGGTGTGGTGCCGCTCGCCCGGAATATCGGGGTAGCGCGCTTCCGCCTCGGCGGGGCTGAGCCGTTCGCCGGCGTACTCGACAATGCGGACGCCGGCCGGGATGGCACGGGTGGCGAAGCCGCCGGCGCCCTGGATGGCGCTATGGCGGACCTCGAAGGGGAGGTCGTCGGGGATGCTCATGTGGATAATTTCGCCACTCTGGGGCCCAGTGTGATATATTTGAGGGCTACAGGAGAAAACCATGACCAAAACGGACGTGCGCTCGTCTGCAGCGCCGATCCGCGCGAACACCGAGCTCGATCAGCAGGATAGTTCCGAAACCGGGAATTCCAACGGTTTCGCCGCTCTGGGTGTTGACCCGCGCATTGCCGAGGCCCTTTCGGCTCTCGGATACGAAGAACCCACGCCCGTACAGCGGGCGTCCATTCCGCCCCTGCTGGCTGGTCGCGACGTGCTCGCGCAGGCCGCCACGGGCACCGGCAAGACGGCCGCCTTTTCGCTGCCGTTGCTCACCCGTATTGGCGCCGGACATAAGGCTGCCAACGGGGCGCCGTCGGTCCTCATTCTGGTCCCGACCCGCGAACTGGCCATGCAGGTGGCCGAGGCGGTGCATCGGTACGGCAAGCCGCTCGGCTTGCACGCGCTGGCCGTGTACGGCGGCGCGAGCATGGAGTTGCAGATCCGGGCGCTCAAGCGCGGCGTCGATGTCGTGATTGCGACGCCGGGTCGTGCGCTCGACCACATCAAGCGCAACACGCTCAAGCTGGGCACGTTGCAGGCGGTGGTGCTCGACGAAGCCGACGAAATGCTCGACATGGGCTTCGCCGACGAACTCGAGGCCATTCTCGACGCCACGCCGGAGAGCAAGCAGACCTGTCTTTTCTCGGCCACGTTGCCGCCGCGCATTGCCGGAATCGCGCGCAAGTATCTGCGTGACCCCGAGCATGTGACGGTGGAGCGTGAGGTGTTGGCTGAGGGCGCCGTGGCCCGGGTGCGCCAGGTGGCGTACGTGGTGAGCCGCGCGCACAAGATGCCGGCGTTGGCGCGGGTGCTCGATATCGAGCAGCCCACCAGCGCGATCGTCTTCTGCCGCACGCGGACCGAAGTGGACGAGTTGAGTGAGACGCTGTCGGCGCGCGGGTTGCGGGCGGAGTCGCTGCACGGCGGGTTGTCGCAGGATCAGCGTGACCGCGTGATGCAGAAGTTCCGCGCCAAGAAGGTGGATCTGCTCATCGCCACCGACGTGGCGGCGCGTGGTCTCGACGTGAAGCACGTGAGTCACGTGGTCAACTTCGACGTGCCCGCCGACGCGGAAACGTATGTGCACCGTATTGGCCGCACCGGCCGTGCGGGTCGCGAGGGTGTGGCCATTACGTTGGCCGAGCCGCGTGAGCACCGGTTGCTGCGCAACATCGAGCGTCAGACGAGCCAGAAGATCGATATTGCGCAGGTGCCCACCGTGGCCGATTTGCGTGCGCACCGTCAGGAGCTGGTGAAGATGACGTTGCGTGAGGCCATTGTTGAGGGCGGCCTCGAAAGCTTCCGTGGTATCGTGGAAGCGCTGGCGGGCGAGTTCGACGTGATGGACGTGGCGGCGGCGGCGGTGAAGCTGGTCGCGGCGCGCGATGGTGGCGAAGACGAGATCCCGGCAGTGACGGCGCGTGAGCCGCGTGAGCGGTTCGATCGTGGCGAGAGCCGTGGTGGGGAGTCGCGAGGTGATTCTCGCGGCGATTCGCGCGGTGGCGAGCGTTTCTCGCGTGAAGGCAGCAGCGATCGCCGTCCGCCGCGTGCGGAAGGTGGGGCTGGCGCCGCTCGTGGCAAGAAGCCGCGTCGTGAGTCGGCGTGGACCGCGGCCACGTTGTGGATTGGTGCTGGTCGCAAGCTCAAGATGCGTCCGGGCGATCTCGTGGGTGCGATTGCGAACGAGGCCGGTTTGGACTCGGAGCACATTGGTGCCATTCAGATTGCCGACAACTTCAGCACGGTCGACGTGCCGGAGGCGATGGCTGACGAAGTGATCACCGCGCTCAAGAACACGAAGATCAAGGGTTTGCGGGTGCAGGTGCGCCGGGACCGCACGAAGTAGTTCGTCGGGTGGTGGCGTGACGTGCGTTGTCGTGAGACGGCGCGCGTTGCGATGATGACAGAGAGGCGTGGAGACCGATGCATGATGATGCATGACGTCTTCACGCCTCTTGTTGTTGGTGCGCGACCGTGCGGCGGTGCGGCGGTACAGTCCGCGCACGGCGCAGGTGTATGTGCGGTGGATTGTGCGGTATGTGCGATGGAGTGGGCTTCGCCACCCGGCTCAGCTGGGAGCCATGCAGGTGCGCGATTTTCTCACGTATCTGGCCCGCGAGCGAAACGTTGCGGCGTCGACACAGAATCAGGCGTTGGCCGCCCTGCAATTTCTCTATCGTGACGTCTTGGAGCAGCCATTGGCGGAGTTGCCTGGCGTCGAGCCGGCGCGTCGCCCGACGCACTTGCCCAACGTGCTGTCGCGCGAGGCCGTCCAACAGGTCCTCGGGTGCTTGTCGGGGACACCATTGCTGATGGCGCAGCTGATGTATGGCAGCGGCCTGCGCGTTCAGGAATGCTGTCAGCTGCGAGTGAAGGATGTGGACTTCGATCGTGGGGAGATACGTGTGCGCCGTGGCAAAGGGCAGCGCGATCGTGTCACCATGCTGCCCGTGTCGGTCAGCACACCGCTGCGCGCGCACCTCGTGCAGGTGCGCCACCTGATGGGACGGCGGGTAGCGCGCGGAGGCGCCTGGGTGGAAGTGCCGCATGCCATGGAGCGGAAAGCGCCACGCGTTTCCCGGCTCTGGGGATGGTGTTGGGTGTTTCCCGCGGCTCGCGAGTATTGGCACCGGGAGAGCAGCACTCGGCGCACACATCACATTGATCCCTCTGTCGTGCAAAGAGCGGTGGCCGAGGCCGGCGTGAAGAGCGGGGTCGCGCAGCGGGTGGGGTGCCATACGTTCCGCCACAGCTTTGCCACGCACCTGCTAGAGTCGGGCTCCGATATCCGGACGGTACAGGAGCTCCTGGGGCATCGCGACGTGAAAACGACGATGTTGTACACCCACGTATTGAACCGCGGCGGGCTTGGGGTTCAGAGTCCATTGGACCGCGCGAGGCGCTGACGTTTGCGCGGCGCCGCCTCTCGGCGAATTCCATTTATCTTGCAGCGCTTGCAAGAGAACAACGGCGTTCGAAACGGCGATAACTCGTCCCAAGTCGTTTGTCCGCAGTCGCTTGCGGGATGTCGTGAACGGCTAGATGATTCTGTTATCTTGCAGGGAAATGTCACATAACGGCCGCCTTGCAAGAGTTTCCTGCAGGCTAATGGGCGTTAGCCCGATACTCAGGACTCAGATGACCGTTCCAGTAGTTGTTCCGCCGGATCTCGATCCGAACAAGATTGCGGCCGAGTTCCTTCAGGCTCACGTCGACAAAGCATTCTCAATAGCGAGCCACGGTTTTCGCGGCGCACGGGATAAGCTGCGAGTCAAACTCGAGCGCACGTACGATACGTACGTGCGAAGGCTTCTTGACCGCCACTCGCGAGCGAAGTCGTTCTTCATTCGCTCGGAGCCGATCTCACTGTATCGGTTTTTCGTTCCGCTAGACGTAGTGACGGACCGTCGCACTATTCCGAGCGCGGGTGCGGCGGACATCGCAGCGGTGGCACCGCGTGCCATTCTCACAGGTAGCGGCGGATCCGGCAAGAGTATGATCATGCGCCACATCCTGCTGTCAGCGCTACGTACTCGTGAGAAGATTCCTGTATTCCTCGAACTCCGCACCGTAGATCTCTCGGAGTTGTCGCTGGAGGAGGCGCTGCTCGCATCCCTGAACGCGAATGGTCTTGAGGTTGAGTCCAGCTATTTACGGCTCGCCCTCGGAGCCGGTCATTTTGTGCTGCTCCTCGATGGGTACGACGAACTGGACAAGCGCACACGGAGCAAGGTGGCTACGGAGGTGCAGGCACTCGCTGAACGATATACAGGCAACTGGATCGTTCTCTCGTCTCGACCGGACCCCGAGCTTGAAGGATGGACAGCGTTCTCAGTACTCCGCGTTGCCCCACTTAGCATTGAGAAGGCGGTCTCGCTTGTTGAGCGGCTCGACTTTGATAGCGATGTGAAGGCGCGCTTTGTTCGCGATCTTCGGAGCGAGCTGTTTGCGCGTCATCAGTCGTTTCTTTCTAATCCACTTCTGCTCTCCATTATGCTGCTGACCTATCACGACACAGCGCATATACCGAGCAAACTCAGCATTTTCTACAACTCTGCCTACGAAGCGCTCTTCCAAAAGCACGACGCGCTCAAATCGGGCTATCAGCGCGCGCGCCGTACCACTCTGGATATCCGCGACTTTGAGCGCGTGTTCTCCACCTTCTGCGTCCGGACCTACAGCAAGCGACAGTTCTCGTTCCCGCTAACCCTTGCGCTCGACGAGTTTGACCGCTGTCGCTCCTTGACGCACCTTGAGTTCTCCCCGACTGACTTTCTCGCTGACGCAAAACAAGCAGTGTGCTTGCTGGTCGAGGAAGGTCAAGATATCACATTCGCCCATCGTTCCTTCCAAGAGTATTTCGCGGCCCGGTTCGTTGCGTCGGCGCCGCCACAGGCGAAGGCCCAACTAATCAAGAAGTTCGGCGCTTCCGTTGGAACGGATGCAGTCATTCCGCTACTTTTTGAGATTGACCCGTTCGCAGTCGAACAGCATTACGTGCTCCCCGCACTGCAGCGGATACGCGCAGCCACTGGGCTTGTTCGCAAGCCTGGCGTGACGCACTATCGGAAGTTTCTCCGAAAGCTGTACGAGACTATCCAGCTTACTGAGAAAGGAGGCAAGCATGTTTCGCTTACCATTGCAGACCTTCCGCTCTTTCACGCAGTGCTCTTCATTCAGTCGTGCTACTTGACCGACAAGACAGCACACGGTGCGCCGCCCGCTTTACTCCCAGATCCGGTCGCTCTCCTTCTTCCCACGCGCTTTCCCGGGGTCGAAAGGGTTCCGATTGACGATTGCATTTCCGACCCAGCCACCTTTGCCGCCTTGAGAGCCCACCCCCACCTCTTGGGTTTCTCGTTCTTCGAGAAAATCGTTGCGGTCGAAGCAAGCATCCGTCAGCGTCACTCCTCAATCGACGGCTCGCTAGACGCAATCCTTGGATAGCCGTGGCGCGGTACGGGCTAACGGCGCTTGCTGCCGATGAACGCGTTTTGGCGGGGCGTCCGTGATGGCCTAGGCTTGTTTGCGGACGCCCCGCCAAACCCTTCTTACTGGAGCGTTCACAGCAGATGCACACGTTATGCCCACGACCGGAGTATGACCTTCTTTCTGATTGACCACGTCGGAGCCGATGTCGAGTATGGCAACTTGCACTCGCCCGAGCACGCGCACGAGATCGAAGCGCGTGAGCGCGTTGAAGCTCTGTGGCTACGCGCGAATCAGTTCCTCGACGCGGACATCCGCGAGGCAGCGCAGAACGACCTGATTGGGCGCTACTGGGAGATGTACCTCGCGGCCGCGATCCTTGATGCGGGGCTTCCGCTCGTTCCTAACAAGAAGCGCAACCTCGCGAAAGGCGGTCCCGACTTCGTGGTTGCACCGCCAAGCATCTACGTTGAGGCAATCGCGGCACGCCCAGGTGCCGGTCCCGACAGGGTCACGGAGGCGGAGCTTGGCGTGGTGCGCTCAGTACCGAAGGCGGAGATAACGTTGCGCCTGCGGGCGGCGATTGCAGAGAAACACATGAAGTATCAGGGGTATCGGAAGAATGGTGTGTTATCGAGTTCAGATCCGTACGTTGTGGCCATCAATGGAGCGCGCCTTCCTTCGTCCCGTGGCGAACCGGATGTGCCATGGATCATTGGCGCCGTGTTCCCCATCGGGAACCGCGTGGTCCACCTCGACGCCAACACCTTCGAAATCACCGGACACTCGTTCGAGCACGAGCCTACCCTTATCAAGCAATCCGGTGCGGAAGTATCAAAGAGCATCTTTCTGGACAAGTCGCACGACGGAATCAGCGCTGTCATGTACTGCTGGGTCGATCAGTACAATCGAGCGACGCAGCAGGGTCGCGACTTCATTCTCGTGCACAACCCGAATGCGTCGAATCCGATTGAGCGTGGAGCGCTCCCCTGCGGCGTCGAAGCATGGTTCGACGGCGAAAACGTGAAGCTTGATCGACGAGATCGCGGCGCCGGGGCATAACGGCAGTTGGTGCAGACGGCCGCGCTGGGGTAGCGGTTGGGCGGCCGTGCTTTATCGTACCTGACGGTACCGCACGGCCGCCCAACCGCACCTTATAGAAGCGGCCACAGCACAACTTGGCGTTAGCTCGCGACCGCGAACGCACCGAGACTCAACATGCACGACATTGATGCACTGCAAGCAAAGACCGCGGCGCTCTACCAGCAGCCGAGGCGCACGTTTGCGGAGTCGCTTCAGATAATCTCGTTGGCGTACGTCGTGTACGCTGAGCAGTACCTGGACGCCGCAGCAGTGCTTGACGACGCTAACCAACCACTTCGGCATACCATGCCCTGGTATCAGCTCATCGGTCAGGCATTAGAACTGGCAATGAAGGCTTGCCTGGCCGTCGCTGGAGTCGAACCACCCAGAACGCACGATCTTGTGAGGCTTTGCAAGCAGGTTGAGGCGGAAGGATTCGACCTCGCGGTAGAGCATATGCACGCGTTTATCGTGCATCTCAATCACGGCTACTACGAAGACCTCGCAACCGGTGACCGATTCGCTTCCCGATATGGTGGCGGTGGAACATGGGTAGTGCCGGATCACGCGCGTCTGGCAGAGTCAATTAAGGCTCTCATCGTTCAAGTCCGTGCTCGCAGTGCACTTCCTCATGACTAGTGTCACTGCGACAACTGTTCCCGCGAGCTAACGGGTCGCTGCTGCCGACGGGGCTGATGAAGGTTGGTGGCTGGCCCGCTGCGCGGGCCTGCCCCATTGTTATGAGGCCCCGCGGCAGAGCTATGCGTTAGACCGCTCGTGCCCTTCGCCCGATAGCGAGAACGCAAGATTCTCCCCCGCTATCGGGCGCCACTTAGGCTACTCGTCTACGAGAAACGCGAAGCACTTTCCGCCACGCGGGTAGATGCGCTTCCCAGTCTTGGGATTTCGCACCCAACGGCGATAGATCCACCGCTTTCCTGGCGGAGCCGGTACGCAATGAGCGTCCATTGGCCCTCCTGGTTGAGTCGGGGTCACTTGCTACCGCGGGGTCGAACACGTAGCGTTGGCATTGCAAGTGCACCAACGCTCGACCCTCGTTCGGCCTCCCTTTGGGCGACCTCTATACCCGATGGGAGATTCTGGCGCCCGACATCAGTTCCCGCTGATGTCGGGCGCTTCTTCGTCCAGCATGGCCATCTTCATGTACGTCACCCACGCCTCGACATTCCTAAGGTCCCGCGCAGTGACTGGAACGGGCATTGAGATCGAGGCAACCCGTGTCGTGCGAGGATCAAGGGCGATCGTGTAAGTCATGACGTCTGCCGATGGGCCTTCACCAGCGCCCTCCGTGACTCGCTTCGGCACCTGCCCGGCAGATTCGGGCGCAGTCGTACGAGATGCGGGCGCAGCGTTATTTCCCGTCGCTGCGGGGTCATCGCTTTCGAGAGAGGAGTACAGGACGCCGTTGCGAAGCAGGCCGGCGAATTCGACCGACTCTCGAAATGTCGTAGCCGCCTGCTCTGCGACCGAAGCGTTAACGCCGTGCTCCCTCGCCAGCATGTTCGGAAGCATCGTCGGCAGAGCATGCCCCGTGTGCTTCGCCAGCAAGGTCGCAAATAAGTTCGGCTGCTTCACTGCCTCTACTATCGCCAGCGTCTTCTCCGCCTCGCTCGTGGGCATGAGTATCGCCTTGCCGAGCTGCGAAATGCGCGCCGCACCCTTGCCTGCACGCTCAAGCAGTCCGTAGTGGGCTAGCGATCCCAATCGCCGCGCCGCATGGCCGCTCAGCGACTTGTAGCCAATCGCTGACGCGATGAGCTCGCGCTTGGCCGCGCCCACGCCTACCGCTGTTCGCACCTTCTCGAGCATCGCGAGTGCGTCGGCGAGGTTGTCACCCGGGTACTGAACTCCCCGTTCAGGGGCAGTCGCGTCGCCGTCGGTCTCTGTCTGGGTTCCCATCACGAAAGCTCCCCGAATTAGGATGAAGTTATCCTATACTCGGGCGTTTCATGGCGCAAGTGCCCCAAAGCCCCTATTGCCAAGTATTTAGCCATATATCGCCTAACGTATTCATTTGCAACGCTTTACTACCGGCCTATAAATCCAAGAATCGGGCGTGTCTCTGTTGCTGTTCCGCAGCGATGGGCGTGTGCCCTGTAGCCGGAACTACAGCGCCGCATGTCGGCGGACGGCTAAGGCGCGATCTGCGAACTGGCCGTTGACCAGTCGCGCTTCGACACTGGGATACACCGCGGGAACGGCGTCGCGGAAAGTCGAGTGGCGGCCGCGGTCTAACCTTGCGTTGCTGCTGGCAGGGCCTTCAAGGATTGCGGCCCATTGCTCGCTGCGCTCGCTGGCCGCATCCTGTTGAAGGGCGCTGCAGCAGAACGCGAGCGTTATACCGCTTGACTCGCCTGCGGGCGGCCTTGCGCGAGTGTATATACATTTGTATCCTTCCCTGTGACCTTTGAGTGGGACGCCGCCAAGAGCCTGCGGAATCTCGCGCAGCGCGGGTTCGACTTTGAATTCGCCTCGCAGGTATTCGCGAGCCCGTACGTGGAATTCGACGATACGCGTCGCGACTACGGAGAGCGACGCGTGGTGGCGCTCGGCACCGCCGACGGCTTCGCTCTCACGGTCGTGTTCACCGATCGCGTCGAGCCGTCTAGCGGCGTGGTCCGCCGCCTGATCAGTGCCCGTCTCAGCAACCGCAAGGAGCGCCGCCTGTATGCCGAAGCCCTCGAAGCCATCCGCGAGCAAGATGAGCCCGACGAAGGGGCGCGCTGATCTGGCGCGGCTCAGGCGCGTCACGGAAGCGGAGATTCAACGGACGTCGCCGGCGGAGCTTCGCGACCTCCCGGATACGGTGTGGCAGAGTGCGCGCGTGGTTTCGCCGGTGTCCAAGCAGGCGATCTCCATTCGCTTGGACCGCGACGTCGTGGAGTTCTTTCGCGCCCAGGGGCCTCGATATCAGTCACAGATCAACGCGGTGTTGCGCAGCTACGTCGACCATGTGGCGGCATCGACACCAACGCCACGTCGAAAGCGCGCGGTATAACTGTCGTTGCTGCTGCCAAGGCGGCCATTGAGCAAACGCGCTTCGCGCGTTCTTTTATCCAATCGCCTTGCAGCAGAACTTTGGCGTTAGATGGCGGCTGCGCCTTCGGTGTACGGCATTGGCCTCCGTATCCGCTACGTGTCGAATTCGGATGCAGTTCTCCTCTGGCGACACGTCAAGGCCTGAGGATGGTGCGGCGCTCCGATGGCAGCCGCTCTACCGCCTGTGATCCGTGCCCGACCCCAGTACGGCGAGGCGGAGGATCGCCCCCTCAAGCGGCTGAGGCTGGTCAGCGATGCGTGCCCGATGCATAATCATCGGCCAGACCATGTGCAGCCGCGTACCTCACCGTGAGAAGTATTTCGATGTCTCTACGACGTCACTTGTTCGCAGCAGGCGTGGTGATGCTGACGGCCTCGCGCTCACTCGCGCAGGGGCCGAGCGCCGCGCATACCGCTATCGGCAACTATCAGGGTACGGTCGCCACGACGCCGTCAGTACAACGGCTCGTCGTGCGTGTGTTTGAGGGTCCCGACCATCGGCTCTCCGCCTACCTCGTAAAGCTCGACGAGGGCGGCATCGACGACCGGCAGATCGCCGACACGGTGCAGGTGCGGCGAGACGGCATCCGCCTGGTGTTTACTGGACCCGCGCGGTACGAGGCGCTCGCGAGCGCCGATGGCGCGACGATCACCGGCACCTACACGCAAGCCGCGACGGTGCTTCCATTCGCACTCAGCCGTAATACGCCGAGCACCGAGTTCCGCGACGCAAAGGCACCTCCGGTGACGTTTGTGACGGTCGCACCGGGCGTGCAGCTCGAGGTGCTCGATTGGGGGGGAACGGGCCGTACGATTGTGCTGCTTGCCGGGTTAGGGGCAGGTGGGCACGTGTTCAACGATTTCGCACCGAAGTTGGCGGCGCATTATCGCGTCATCGGCATCTCGCGCCGTGGCTATGGCGCCTCGTCCATTCCGTCCACGGGCTATCGCACGGATAGTCTGGCCGACGATGTGCTGGCGGTGCTCGATTCGCTCAAGATTGCGAAGCCGGTACTCGCGGGGTGGTCGTTTGGCGGCGCGGAGATGAGCTCGATCGCCTCGCGCGCGCCGGAGCGCGTCTCGGGTCTCGTCTATCTGGACGCGGGGTATCCGTACGCGTACTACGACGCGACGCCCGGCGACGCCAACAACGGCTTCATCACGAGCGCCTCGGACGTGCGCCGTGAACTCGAAGCGCTCACCGATCCGTTTGCACCGATTCCACCGGCCGAGCAATTGCGCCGATACCGCGCGCTGCTTGATCGGGGACTGCCTGATCTGGAGCGCGACATACGCGCCGCCCTACCGCTCTTGACGAGCGCGCCGACCCCCACCGGGCCGATTCCCACGTATGAAGCCGTTCCCCGAGCCATCTACCTTGGGGGGCAGAAGCACACGCGTATTCCTGTACCCACGCTCGCCATCTTCGCCTACCCGCATCGGGCTCCGTCAGGCGCCGACTCCGCCACACGGGCGATGATTGCGGGCGCCGACCGCGCGACGCTGCAGCAGGCGCTGGCCTTCGAGCGGGGCGTACCGTCCGCGAAGGTTATCCGAATCGCCAATGCAGAGCACGCGGTATTCGAATCACACCCCGCGGAGGTGATGCGCGAAATCCAAGCCTTTGTCGACGGATTGCCGAAGCGGTAGCCACGACGGGGAGCGCACCGCACCTGGTGGCGTCACGCCGCTAGGATTAGACCACGCGACCCGCCGCCATCTAACCTCGCGTTGCTGTTGACAGCACCGTTTCGGTTGGTGGCCTGTTCGCTGCGCTCACTGGCCACATTTTATGGAAGGGCGCTGCAACAGAACGCAAGCGTTAGCCCGACCAGCAGCTTTGCCGGGCCACACATTCTTTTCCTTCCCTCGAACACGTGCCGTACGTAAACATTCAGATCACCGCCGGAGCGACGCGCGCCCAGAAGGCAGCGCTCGTTCGCGACGTAACCGAATCCCTCGTGCGTGAGTTGCAGAAGAAGCCCGAGCACATCCACGTGGTCATCCAAGAGATCAGCGAGGAGAATTGGGGGTTTGCCGGACAGTTGACGGATGACTGGCGGCGAACTCAGGCCGCGCGATAGGCGCGACTTCGCCGATACTCGCTCGGCGCGGGAGAACGGCGGTTGGTGCCGATGACCGCGGTAAGGATGCCGGTAAGCGGCCGCGCTGTTTGGTACCTCACGGTAGCGCGCGGCCGCTCACAGGCACTTTACGGGGCGGTCACGGAACAACCAAACGTTCGTTATACCGCCAACAAACCCCACGCAGCGACCGGTACGCTGGCGGATCGTCGCCGTGCAGTGGCTCCCCTGCTACCAGCGGTTGACGAGCAACTCCGCAATGCGTCCGATCGTGAGCTCGAGTTGCGCGAAGTCTCCGCGGTTCGCGTTGGTGTACACGCTGATCACCAACACGCCGCCGGGATACACGATCACGCCGACATCGCTGCCGGAGGTCGGTGGGTAGTCGCCCGTCTTATGTGCAATGCGCACGTCCGAACGATAGCGCAGCGTGGCCGGCAGTCTCGTAGTATAGACCTGGCCAAAAAGGTGGTTCATCATGGCTGTGCTGCTGGCGCGACTTGCGTACCTCGCGGTGTAGATGCCCTCGAGGAGCGAGGTCATCTCGCGGGCGGTCGTGCGCCCGAGCCACGTGGCCGTATCCGCGGCATACGCGAAATTCTTGGCGGCGAGCTCGGCGTCGGTCATCCCGGCGACGCGGGGTGCGCGCAGGATCTGTACGTTGCTCCACGTCGCACGCTCAGGCGCCAGCGCGATCTGTCGGTTCCGGAAGTACTGCGAGATGGTCTGGACGAGTCGCGTCTCGCGGAACCCGAGCTCGCGCAACATGCCGTTGATGCGGTCCATCCCCAGTTTGACGATCAGCGCTTCGGTCGCCGTATTGTCGCTGGTGATGATCATGTGGTCGATCAGATCCCGGTACGTCACCGTGGCGCCGGGTACGAGGCGCCTGAGCAGGCCAGTGCCGCCGCGCATGTCCTCTTCGCGCAGTGTGACCCGTTCATCCAAGTTGAGTCGTCCGGCTTCGGCATCCCGGTACGCCAGCAGCATGATCGGAATCTTGATCGTGCTCATGGTGTTCATCGGTACGTCGGCGCGCACGTCTGCCGTGCGCCCCGAGCCCAGATGGACCGCCGCGACACTTGTCGTCGCCGACAGGAGGTCAAGCTGGCGGCGAATCTCCGCGGTGATGAGGGTGTCAGCGGTGCGCGCCGCCATTTGTGCCCACGAGGTACGCGCGGACAGCAGCATCAAGAGGGCCAGTACGATCGGGCGCATTCGGAAGTGAGGCGGAGGAGTGGGTGTCAAACGCGTGCACGCGCCGAACTTGCATGTGCTAAACGCGTTGGGCTAGCCGGGGGCACTTCTCTTGAGATCGCGCCCGTAGGATGGCGGCAGGGCGGTATAACATCGCGTTGCTGCAGACAGGCCTTCAAGGATTGCACGCTTGCTCGCTTCGCACACCGCGTGCAACCTATGGAAGGACCCTGCTGCAGGATGCAATCGTTAGGCGGCGCTATGGCTTCGCATCCCCCAACCGCCAGTTGAGCACATACTGCCCGCCCGCCGCGCCAAAGACGTCAGTGCCCAATACGATGACGTAGATCGCACCCGCTTTTACGGAGAGCGTTGCTTGCAACGCGCCGTTCAATCTCCGCTGCGCTCTTGTCGGTGTACCGAGTTTGTCCAGGCTCGCACCACCCTCATACACAACGAGGTCGTTGCGTGTCGGCGCCGATCCGTCATCGTCGATGATCAGCTGCCCGTCGCGCTCAGCCGTATACGTGAACCACACGCTCCGATCAATCGCACGCGTGCTCGTTCTCGGCTCACCGAACTCCACCGTGGCGAGAAGCAGGTTCCCGGTGACGCGACCCGACGGTCCTTCGAGACGCAGGCGAACGGCAAACGAATCGTTGGCGGGAACGGGCGGCAGATAGGCGTCTACCGGCGGCGGTGCTTTCGACAGGTCGGGCGGCTTCCGACTGTGTGTGCCTTGCTCGAACGAGTACGCAAAGCCAAGAAGCTTGCCCTCTGAAAACGCGGGGCCGAGAATTGACATTCCAACGGGAAAACCACCACCCGTATACCCCGCAGGCACCGTGATTTCCGGCAGCCCTGCATTACTCGCGATCTCGGGCTTTCCGCGGCTCGCCGACGGTCGGTCTTGCACCCTAGTCGACGGAACAACGAGAGCGGTGAGTGTGCTGGTTGTGGGAAACACGATTGCATCGAGGTGATATTTCTCGATCTGCCTCATGACGCTGTCGCGCTGCTCGTTGCGAAAGCGATCCCACGCTGCCTTCACGCGTGGGCTGCCGAGCGTGAACGCCGAAAAGGGGGTTGTTCCAGTGTCCACGCTCATTCGCCTTGGCGCGAGACCACTAGGCAGTGGATCGAGTAGTGCCAGCGCCCGGAGTTGCGCCCATGAGCGCACTGGTGATTCGGGCGACAGCGCGCCCAAGTACTGGTCGAGGGCGAGCGAGCTTGCCGCGTTGAGCGTCGCCGCATCCTCACGCCGGCCGCCGGCGTACGGTACCGTCTTGAGTGAAATGGAATCGACGAGAATCGCGCCCTCTCGCTCGAGCGCGGCGAGCGCTCGCTCCATCACCGTATCGATGGATGCATTGAGTCCGAAGAACCCATCGCGCGCAATGCCGATGCGTGCGCCTTTCAAGGCGTTGCGCTGTAGAAACCGTCTGTAGTCGGTGAGCGACTGCCCCTTGCTGCCGAGTGTGTAGTAGTCA
The DNA here is from genome assembly GCA_027484025.1 of bacterium. Taxonomy (GTDB): domain Bacteria; phylum Gemmatimonadota; class Gemmatimonadetes; order Gemmatimonadales; family Gemmatimonadaceae; genus Gemmatimonas. The sequence continues at coordinate 85,178 of JAIXTI010000081.1, read as the reverse complement.
CGCGGATCTTCGCCCGTGAGCACACCCGTGGCAATCGCAACGTCGGTAACAGTGCGTCCAATGGGGCCGACGACGTCGAGATGCACATCTCCGGGGATGACACCTGCGCGGCTGATGAGGCCGAGCGTTGGCTTCAGGCCGACGAGTGATGTGACGGAGGCTGGAAAGCGAATGGAGGACCGTGTGTCGCCACCAATTGAAAAGACTCCAAGATTCGCCGCGATGGATGCAGCGGGTCCGCTGCTCGAACCACTTGCGAAGCGATCGAGGTTGTATGGATTGCGGACAGCGCCACCGCGGGCGCTCGCGACCCCGTTGCAACAGGCCATTTCGTCCATGTTCGCCTTCGCGAGCATGAGCGCTCCGGCGGCCCTAAGCTTCTGGACAATGGTGGCGTCCGTCGTTGGTACGGCATCCATCAGCCAGTACGAGCCGTTCGAGGTGCGCATGTGATCGGCCGTCGCGATCGCGTCCTTCAAGATGACCGGGATGCCGTGCAGCGGACCACGAGGTCCTTTTGCTCGACGTTCACGATCGAGCGAGTCGGCAATTGCCAATGCGTCTGGATTGACCTCAAGCAGGCTGTTGATTCTGGGCCCCCGTTTGTCGTATCGCTCGATGCGTGAGAGATAGACCTCGGTCAGTCTGCGCGACGAAAGCTGCCCGGACTTCATCCACGCCTGAAGCTGGTCGATGGTCGCATCGACGATAATGGATTCGGTGACGGGCGCACTGGCGCGAGTCTGCGCGTGTGCGTCGGCACTGCCTGCGATTACGAGTGTGAAGATGAGCGCTCTTTTGTGCATGGACGGTATGATCCGCATGGCTTCGAACCGGGATAGGCAATTCACTCCAATTGGGCTGAATGTAGGTAGCAGTCCCCCTACTCGCGAGCACCAGCGAACAGTCGTCGGCGCAGCCGCCATCGCGAGGTGGGGGTGTCAGGACTTGCGCAGCGGAGCGACGGGGCGCCCGAATCGCTTCGGAGCTGTGTCGTGACGTATGCGCGTCCCGAGAGTCAGACTAGCTTCTCCCTGACGGACGCCTGCGCGGTGCATGCAGTTCCGTTGCGAACCTTCGGCACGTCGACCACTTGAGCCGGTCGACGAAGTCTCGGCCCACCGCGGGCCCTCGGAAGCGTCGAGTATAGCGGTGGTGTCGTGCGGTCGTGACCGTGGCCGCGGTCGGAGGGCAGGTCGTCGCATCGGCCACCGCCTAACCGTGCGTTGCTGCTGGGAGAGCCTTCAAGGATTGCGGCCTATTGCTCGCTGCGCTCGCTGGCCGCAACTTGTTGAAAGGCCCTGCAGCAGAACGAGAGCGTTAGATAGCAACAGCAGTCATCTCACATGAACGGGCACGATTGACAACCCCACGCGAGCGCCGAACGCGTCAGCGAATGGGGTTCGCGGCTAAGAGCGCCCGCACCGCCACCAGCACCTCCGGTCGGGTGAACACGTTCGTGTGGTCCGTCGATGGCAGTTCGAGGTGCTGCGCCTTCGGCCACGTGGCGGCGAGCTCCTTGGAGTAGGGGCGAAGCGGATCGTCGACGCCTACCGCCACCATTGCCGGCACTGTGGACTGCGCGACCGCGCTCCAGTCGAGCGTCAGCGCCGGAAACGCGTCCAGCACCCCTTCCAGTGCGGCGGAATCTCCGTCGGTGTACATCTGGTCGCTGTACATCTGCACCATGCTGTCCGGGAGCGTGGGTACGATCCACTTTACGAAGCGCTTCAGGCGCTTGCCCGTGTGCGCATCGGCGAGCCACGGCGCGAGGAGCGTGCGCGCCGCCGTCGAGTCCTTGAAGGCCGGACCCGCCAGAAGTGCGACGGTGCGGACGCGCGTAGGGTGTGCGGTCGCCAGCCTCGCGCCCAAGACGGCGCCCATGGAGTAGCCCACTACATGCGCCTGGGCCACGTGTTCGTGGTCCAGCAACGCCACGAGGTCGTCGACCATCTCAAGGCCGTAGTTCGTCGCGCCGGTAGGCTTGCCACTCTTGCCGAACGCGCGCGTATCCATCGCGATCACGCGATGGTCACGCGCCAACGAGTCGGCCAGAAAGCCGCTCCACATCATCAGATTGTCACCGTAGCCATGAATCAGCAGGACGGGCTCACCGGCGCCGATCACGCGGTAGTTGATGGGCACATCGCCGCGCAGGAACGATTGATCAGGGGCGCTGGCGAGGGCCGTGACCGTCGGCGATGCGGCGGACGTGGCGGTGACAGTGTCCACCGCGTCGGCCTTCGAGTTGGCGCAGGCGGCGAACGCCAGCACGAGGGTCGTCGAACTCGCGACTGCCCGGAGACGCTTGATGGTGTGCATAGGCGGATCGGGTGTGGAGAGGGTGCGCGCGCCCCCGAGCGCGCCGCGGCAACCAGACGATGATAACGCTCGCGGCTGGGAGTTCGGGAGTGGCCGCGGGCTAGTCGAACACTGAGAGCATGGCGCCCACCATCGTGCCACTTTCGGGAAGCGTGGAAAGTCGTACGTTCCACGACCGGCGTGCTGCGTGAGGGTGAACGAGCGCGAGAAGATCGCCAGTCGAGTACTCGCTGCCCCGAGCGGCGCGCGCGACCGACCTGTCGTGCGGTCCTGAGGTATCGGCACCGGGGGATAGTGCCCACGTAGCCATCTACCCTCGCGTTGGTGCAGTCAGCCGCTCAGCGGTGCGCCGTGTAACGTCGCGGGCTGGCGCCCGCTCGTTCACGGCTTCCTATTCTGAGCGGCTGCGGCACAACGCAAGCGTTATGCAGAATTCTGGCAGGCGCCGTTACCGGAGGAAGACGCTGATCGCGCCGATTATCTCATCTTCACGCGCGCGCCCAAGTAATCACGGCGTTATGCTGCGCGTCCTCGCGCTTTTTGCACTGCTCGCGGGCTTCGCGGGCAGTGCGGCGCACGCGCAGACGGTGCGCGGGATCGTCACCAGAGCCGGCGCGCCGATTCCCGGGGTCGTCGTCCAGTTGCTGGACAGCACCGACGCCCCGTCCGGCGCGAGTATCTCCGACGAGCGCGGTGTCTATCGCATCATCGCGCCACGCGCCGGCACGTTTCGCGTGCTCGCGCGCCGCATCGGGTTTGCGCCGCATCGCACGCCCACGTTCGTACTGACGACGGGCATCGTGCGCGATGTCCCCATCGGACTCTCAAGTCTCGCCGTCGCGCTCGATACGATTCGCATTCGCGCGGCCGCGTGTGTCGCGCTGTCGCGAACCGACTCGCCGGTCGCGGCGGTGTGGGAGCAGACCAAGACCGCGCTGCTCGCCACCGATGCCACCACGTCGTCGCGGCCGCTATCGACATTGCTTATGCGCTATCAGCGGATCGATCGCGCTGGCACGGTCACCGTGCGCACCGTTGACGTGCAGGACGCCGACTCCGGCAGCGCGCCGTGGTACGCCCCGTCACCGCGCGTGATGCGCGACAAAGGCTACGCGCGCTGGCTCACACCAACCACCATGCAGTTCTGGGCGCCCAGTCTCGAGGTCCTTGGCTCGAGCGAGTTCTCGGCCGAGCATTGCGCGCGACTCGAGGATGCCAGCGATCCGTCGTTGGTCGTGCTGGCGTTCGAGCCACGCCGCAAGCGCCGGGCGATCATCGACATCACCGGCCGTATCGCAGTAGACCGTCATACCGCCGAACTGCGCGAACTGTCGTTCCGTTACACCAATGTCGACGCGGCCGCCGTGAACGCCGGCGCCGGTGGGCGCATGCAGTTCGCGCGCGCACGCGACGGTTCCTGGCTCGTCACCGAATGGTTCATCCGCGTCCCGGTCGTCGATAGCTCGCCGCGTCGGCCGGATCGGAAAGCCCGCGCGATCGTGTACGCTGAGCAAGTGGGTGGGCGAGTCTTCGAGGCGCGGCGCGGCGATGACACGGTGTTCGTGCAACCGTTTCCAACGCTGAGCGGTGTGCTGCGCGATTCCGTAACGGCTCGGCCTGTGCCCAACGCGCAACTCCTTCTGCTTGAGTCCGGGCGCGTTGCAGTCACCGATAGTGTGGGCGCGTTTACGATCGGTGCTGTGCGCCCTGGCGTTCACACGTTGCAGATCAACACGAGTTCGCTCGATTCGCTCGGGGTCGCGAGCGTCAAGCGTCTGCTCGTGGCCGATTCGCTGTCGGCCTCGCGACTGACCGTTCCATCGCTACGACAGTCACTGGCCGGCCTGTGCGTGCGCGAGGCGACGTTCCCGACATCGGGCGTACCGTCGCTCATTCACGGAGTGGTCACCGCCCGCGCGACGGACTCTCTCGGGCGGGAGACCGCGGAGGTGAACACCACGAGTGCGAGCGATTCGCAGCCGACGTTTGTTCGTGCCGTGTGGATGGATCCGTACACCGGTATGCCGATGCGATTCTCGACGCGGGCGGAGCCGAGCGGACAGTATCGGCTGTGTGGGTTGCCGCCCGACATTCCGTTGGATTTGTACGCCGAGCGCGGCGCGCGGACGTCGACGCCCGTGCGCGTGCAGCTCAATGGCACGAGTCCGTACGGTGTGAAGCATCATGACGTACAACCGCGCAGTGCCAGTGAAGGCGCCCTGCGCGGCGTGGTGCGCGACGGACAACAGCGTCTTGTGTCTGGGGCGTTGGTGTCGATCGATTCGCTTCTGCGGCGCTCCGTCACCGAGATTTCGGGTGCCTGGCGAATGCCGCGCGTGAGTGCCGGGCGTGTGGTGCTGAGTGTGCGGCGCGTCGGGTTCGCGCCGCTGGATACCGCGATCACGCTTGCGGCGGGTGCCGATTCAACGCTCAATCTGGTGCTCACGGCGCTGCCGCGACTTGGCGCCGCGCCGCGTTCCACCGATGGTCGTGCCGCGAACAGCGGTGTCGCGGACGATAGCGCAGCCGCGGCGGTTCAGTGGGCCGCATTCGAGGCGCGTCGAAAGGGCCCCGGTCAATTCATGTTACGCGATCGGTTGGAGCGCGCGGAAGGCAAGCCGCTCGGCGATCTGCTGCGCACGCTGCGAGAGGCCGCGATCACGCCGACCATTGCACGCAGTGGCGCCGTACCTTCTGGCGACGTCTCGAGCGCGGTGCCACAGGGCGCGGTGCTAAACGGCGCGGTGCCGCGTAGCGGCGCGATCAGGTTTCGCTGTCCGTCGGCGGTGTTTCTCGATTCGCGTCCACTGTATTTCGGCCTCGGCGATCCGATCGATCTCAATCTGTTCGCGCCCGAGCAGTTCGAGTCGCTGGAGTGGTACGCCAACGATCGCGAGATCCCGCCGGTGTTTCGCGGGCTCGCGACGTGCGGACTGTTGGTACTGCACGCGCGTCGATAGCGATACGCGATAGTCGCACCCGCGACCCTTGGAGTGGATGCCAACCCAGAACGACTTCGCCACGTCGCTCTCCACCCATTCCTGCTCCTGACGTGCTTTGCCGTGCCCGTGGTCCACGATGAAGCCCGGCTCCCGCAGATGCTTCGGAGCATCGCGCTGGCCTTCTTGGAAACCATGTATCGCCTTTCACGGGTAAGGTCCCGCTCTTGCTCGCCAACTGTTTCCTGCCATACCAGTCACTCTTGAAAGTCTACCTGGCCGAGCGCGTCGCCGTCGAGCGCGATGCGGCGACACGTCCGTCTCGTCGCGCGAGTGCATAACGATCGTAGCTGTTGACAGCGCTTTGCGGTATGCGCGCCATGCGCGCAGTTTCATGAGAGTGCTGCAACAAAACCGAGCGTTAGGCACCCCGACTGACTCGCGCGCGTGCGCGAGTGCGTTTGACCCCTTTAGAAAGACGAGCCAGAAAACGTGTCCGCACCCTCGATTCGGTTCGCCATTGCAACGTTGGCTCTTTCGGCGATGGGACTGCAGGCCCAATCAACGACCACCTACGACCGCGTCATCCTCGGGGGGACGGTGATGGATCCCGCCACCGGATTGCACGCCGTCCGCAATCTCGGCCTAAGGGCGGGCCGCATCGCGGCCGTCACGACCGGTACCATCCGTGGACGGGACACGATTGCGGCGAGGGGGCTCGTGGTGGCCCCCGGCTTCATCGATGTGCACGCGCATGGGCAGACGGCGGAGACGTATCGCTTTCAGGCGCTCGATGGCGTGACGTCGTCCTTCGAGCTCGAACTCGGCACGGCCGATATCGCGGCGTGGTACGCGGCCCGTGCGCCCGGCCAGCGGATCAACTACGGCGTGAGCATCGGCCACATCAAGGTGCGCATGGCGGTACTCGGCGACTCGGGCACCGTGATGCCCGTCGGGCCAGGCGCGTATCGCGTCGCCACGGCGGCGGAGACGCAGGAGATCGCGCGACGGATCCAAGCCGGACTCGATGCGGGGGCCGTGAGCGTCGGTGCCGGCTTCACGTACACGCCGTCGGCGTCTCATGCGGAGCTGCTCGACGTCTTCCGTGTCGCGGCACGTGCGAAGACGCCGGTGCACGTACATATCCGAGGCGGCGTGAAGGGACTGACGGAAGCGCTCGACCTCGCGCGCGTGTCTGGGGCGGCACTTCACGTGGTCCACATCAACAGCGCGGGCTACGCCGAGACGCCGGCGATGCTTGACCTGATTGCCGAGGCGCGGCGCGCGGGCAGCGACGTCACGACGGAAGCGTATCCGTACACCGCGGGGATGACAGAAATCCAGTCGGCCACCGTCCAGGATGCGTATCGCAACGCGCCGGACTCCGTGCTGGCCGAGATCGAGTGGCCGCGCACGGGCGAACGCATGAACCGCGAGCGGTTCGCGAAGTACACGGCGATCGGCGGCCCCGTGGTGATCTTCAGGAACACCGAGCCCATGGTGACCGCCGCGATCGCGAGCCCGCTGGTGATGATCGGGAGCGACGCGTACTGGCAGGACGGCACGGGCCATCCGCGTACGACGGGCACCTTCTCGCGCGTGCTCGGGCGCTTCGTGCGCGAGCAGCACGCGGTCTCGCTGATGGACGCGCTGCGAAAGATGACGCTCATGCCGGCGCAACGACTGGAGGCGCGCGTCCCAGCCATGCGCCGCAAGGGGCGCATCGCGCTTGGCGCCGACGCCGACCTCACGATCTTTGACCCCGCGACGGTACTGGATCAGTCGACGTATCGTGAGCCGACGCTCCCGCCCGTGGGGATTGCCCATGTGCTCGTCGGCGGCGTTTCCGTCGTCACGAACGGGCGCGCGGTAGACGGGGTGACGCCAGGCCGCGCCGTTCGCGCACCGCGCCGCCGCCAGTAGGTGGCATGGGTGTCTAACCTCGCGTTGGTACTGGCAGGGCCTTCACGGATTGCGCCCTTGTTCGCCGCGCTCACTGGGCGCATCCTGTTACAGGGCCCTGCAGTACAACGCCAGCGTTATGGCGGCGGACATCGCGCACACCAATGCAATGAATCGACGTACGAGAGGAGCGGCACTGCTGTTGGTCACCGCCATCGCCGGGTGCGAACGCCCACGACCTGCGCCGTCGGACACGGAGGCCAATGCGAGATGCTATCAGCTTTCTACCGGCGACGCGTCTCGCTGGCGACCTTCTTGGCTGCTGGAGGAGCCAGCCAAAGGCTCTCACGCAAATTTCTGGCTCGCGACCGATGCGGACGGGCCGACTGCGGAACCGACGGGATGGGTAAAGATGTACAGAGATCGCGCGCCCACCCTCGGGCAAGCGCGACGTTGGTCGGCTCGGCCCTCGGGTGAAATTGAGATCGAGTACTACGATGTCGACTGGGGATATGAGATGATGCTCCGTGAGCTCTCGACAGACTCCGTTCGTGGTACTGTAAGATTCTCAACGGATGAACTTGCACCACCGAACCGAGCACGCCTCGCCGGACGGCGCGTCGCGTGTCCCGTCCAGTGACTTTGGAGGGTAAGCAACGGCGACTGAATCGCCATAACGGGTCGCTGCGTCGATCGTCGAGCAGGCCAGGCAGGATCGGATGGAGGGGCGAGTGCGCGAGGCCAGAGCGTTGTACCTGGCAGTCGGCCTCCTTCCGGGTGTTCACGAGTGTGACCAGCACATCGCACAACTTGGACTCGCGTGAACTCGCCTTCGGCAGTTGGAACTGCGCGTTCCGGCACTCCTCAAAGCCAGCCGCCGTACGAGCAGCGACTGCTGACAAGGCGGCTATCGAGCAAACGCGCTACGCGCGTTCCCTCCCCCTTCTTTTCACTGCAAATGCACAACCGCAGACGTCTCTTGATTCCGCTCATGGCGCTCGTGGGGGTCTTCGTGCCACTCGCCGGCCTCCGCGCCCAGCACGTGGGTCTGACGGTCGCGCGGACGACGTCCGACATCATCACGACGTATGGCAATGGTACCGCCGGCTCCTACCAAAACCGGAACGCCGTGGCGGCGGGTCTCACCTATCGTCACTCCCTTCGGCGTCGGACGGTGCTGCAGACGGAATTGCTCTGGGTGCCCAAAGGGTACGGCCCAGCGAGCAAGCCGACGCGTACGCTCGGCTATGTGGAGGTTCCGGTGCTCTTGCGTCTCGGGGCACTGGCGCCGACCGGCGCGGCGCTGAGTCCCGTACTCTCGCTGGGGCCGACCGTGGCGGTGCTCGCGACCTGTCGCTTGCAAGGACTGCAAGCCATCTCGGCGAGTGAACGGTGCGACCAGGTGCTCACCGCGCCCTTTGCGCGGGACTATCGCATGCGACGCGTCGATGCTGGCGTGATGCTTGGCCTCGGGCTGGAGAGGCGAGCAAGGGATGGCAGCATTTTCGGCGTGGAGGGGCGGTATGAACTCGGTCTCCTCGACAGCGAGCGCCAAGCCGGCACTTCGCGCAATAGCACGTTCTTTGTCATGCTCCACGTGGTGCCGTCGCGGCTGTATTGAGGGCGTCGCACCTCGCCGCCGCGTTGCGCGGTCATGTGCAACGTTGGTCCGCCAAGAGGTATTGGACGCAGTGTGCCGACGCCCCGGAGTTCGTGGTGCTGTTCCCGCCGGGCGAAGCGTTCTTCAATCGCGGGTCCCCAGTACTAGCGCCCGAAGTAGTAGGTGCCAACGCAGAGCACAGCGCTACCGGCAGCGAGAATCCTTGCGCTGACCCACACGAATGCCGGATGACGCGTCCGGCCCGTTGCGCGCACGAGTGCGTCCACGACGACGAGGTCGGGCAGATAGAAGAACGCCATCACCGCGTCGAACGGACCGTCGAAGTGCTCCCTGGGTCCGAGACCACCCGTGAGCGTGAACCAGAAACCGTACAGGAGTCGGTAGAGCCAGGAGCCGATGGCGAGCGGGGTGTGGCGAGCGCGGGCCGTTCACCGCTCAGCGTGCCCACAGCGCGAAGTCTCGGGCGATCCACACGTCGCGGTGTGGCCACCATGTGATAGGCGCACCGGGACGAATCGCCACGCGGTCGGTGCCTTGGGGAACCGGCATCCAGTACTGCCGCACGGGGTCGGCCTCCTTGGACACGCGTTGCGGCTGAGCCGGCATCCATCGAGTGCCTCCGTCGAAGCTCACTTCCGGCGCCACGCCGGCGGCGACGAAACGGAGCGATGCGTTGCGCGGAGCCGGGCTCGCGAATCGCACCTCGCCGCCGGCGCCGTCCACGTGCCGACGATCCGCGCGGATGATGGTGAACGGCACGCTCGGCGCGGCGTGTACCTCATCCCAGTGCCACGTGTTGGCGCCGGTGCACCCGTCGCATTTCCCAGGCGTGTACGAGTAGTGCGCGAACTGTATCACGCCCTGCGCAAAGCGGAGCGGGGCGGGGAAGGCGGCGTCCGCCAGCACAATGTTGTGTTGTGGGAGCGCCACGCGCACATGAGTGCGCGAGAGCCGGATCTCCACGGTGGTGCGCGCCGTGGCACTGGGCGGTACGCGTTCGGCCAGATCCCGCCAGGCGTCGCACGGGAGCTCGCTGATCACGAAGTCGCGCACGACACGCGCGCAGAGATTGCCGTTGGCCGTCATCTCGACAAAGACGGCGTCTTCGGGCGGACCATTGAGGTCGGGGACAAACGCGCCAGCTGGTACGGGAAGCTGCGCGTTGAACGGGCTGAGCCACACTTTGATCCAATCGCGCGATGAGCTGCGAAAGGTGGACACATCAAAACGCAGCACGGCCTCGCCCGCCGTCCAATCGAGCATGCGATCGGGGGAGAGCACCACGACGCCATAGCCGTCCGCCCGGATCGACGTCATCAGATGGTCGCGGCAGCGAAACACCATCTGCTCGTAGCGTGTAACGGCGTGCGTGCCGGGATGCGGGCCACAATCGGCGGCGTGATGGGCGTCGACCGGTTGCGGCGTGAGCCACGTGTCGCGATCGCGCGAATGAATCTGCACGTCCCATCCCGGTTCATTGAATGGCACCGGTGACGGCGTAGGGCCGGTAAACGACCACGACGCGGGCCGCAAAGGCGCGCCGGTGGGTGGTGTCTGCGCCGTGGTGTCACGACGCGGATCGGTAAGATCCGGACCGAGTGCGGGGGACGCGTCACGCGCGCAGCCGACACTGATCGCGGCGAAGCACACGATCGCAGACGCGCGCGCCAGGACGGCAGACAGGGTACGTACCCGTTGGCGAGGCAACAATACACGGGCGGCAACATCACGTGGCTGGGCCATGCTGCAATATGTAGCCGCGATGTGGGGCCGGCAGGGAAGGGGCGTGTTGCGTAACGATCGGGGCCACGCCCGGACGCTTGAGCCGCGGGGCGCGGTCTGGCGGCACTTGCTGCAGACGGGCATCTTCGGACGCTCGCTGCGCTCGCTTTGGCCTCACAGAAAAAGCCTCGGCGTGAGCACCCACTCGTTGCCAGCGTTGGCAATGTTTCTGAACACGCGAAAACCCGTTAGGCCACAATGGCAACGCCGCCTCTCACCGAACAGGAATCGCATCGTGCCAAGCGTGTACCGCAGTCCCTCAGACATCTACCCGAGCATTACGTACAACGATGCGCCGGCCGCAATCGAGTGGCTTTGCCAAGCCTTTGGCTTCGTGAAGAGATTTGTCCTTCCGGGAGCGGGCGGCAGGATCGAGCACTCGGAACTGAGCTTAGGTACAGGCGTCGTAATGGTCGGTTCGACTAAGCCGGAGCTTGGCCGCCTGAGCCCAGTCGGAATGCCCGGCGTGTCTCAGGCACTGAACGTCTATGTCGAAGATCCGGATGCGCACTACAAAGTCGCCGTCGCTGCGGGCGCCAAAGTCATTCGCGAGCTTCGAACAGAAGACTACGGCGCGAGGGGATACGAAGTCCTCGATATTGAGAATCACGTGTGGTACTTCGGGAACTATCGCGCCGGCGAGTACTGGGACCAGTAGCGCGTGGCTTCCCGATCACGGCAGCTTTCGACCGTACTCGCCCCCGCTCCCGAGTCGCGCCATCGTGCGGTACACCTCGCCGGCAATCGCCTCAATCACGTCGGAGCCGCGTTGGTCACTGGCGAGATAGGTGGTCATCACGGCAATCGCATAGGAGCGCCCGGGCACTTCCACCACCGCCGCCTCCGCCCGCACGCCCTGATTCTCTCCGGTCTTGAGCGCCACGCGTACATCCGCCGGTACGGCGTTTCGCATGCGCCCGGGCACTGCATACAACATGCGCCGCGCGGCATCACGGCTCGCCCCAGTGAGTCCCTCTCCGTTCCAGAGTTTGTACACCAGCGTTGCCAGATCCCGAGGCGACGCCACGTTCTCCACCCCGCGTCGCGCAGACACCATGTCGTTCATCTTTCTGCGCAACCGTGTGTCCGGCATCTCAAGCGCGGCAATGCGCGCATTGATCTTGTCCATGCCGAGCGCGTCGATGATGATGTTCGTTGCTGTGTTATCGCTGACGATCATCATCAGGGTGGCGATATCCCTCAGGGGCATCTGAGGGGCGGTCAGATGTTGCAGCACGCCGGAGCCCGCCACGATCGCTTCTTTCGGCACGGTTCGTACGGCATCGATATCAAGGACGCCCGCGTCGTATTGCCGGAACATCTCATCGAGCACCGCGAGCTTGATCGTGGACGCTGTCGGGAAGATGCCGCGTTCCAGCCGTGCAAGCGGTACGCCGCCGCTCGTTGGGTCGTACACGGCGTAACCGACCACGCCGTCGGCGTGCGCAACAATGGAGTCGAGACGCGTACGAAGTCGACCAAGCAACTCTTGCTGCAGAGCGTTCGGCGGAATGCTGCCCGTGGTGGCCGCACGCGGTGACGTCGTTTGCGCGGCGACGAGTGTTGGGGTGGCTGCCAGCGCGAGAGCGAGGAGGAGTCGGGTCATGGAGGAAAGATACCGGTTTTGGAGGTTGCCGCCGCCGCGCCCCGAACGGTCTGACACGCCGACACATTGCGTGACGCGCAGGGTGCGATGTGCCATCTTCTCGGTCTCGGCGAGATGGTCCGGCGATCCTGCCTCCCGGATCACGCGCTCGGCTCACTGGTTTTCGGTTGGATGATCCCCCTTTCCCGCACTCCTCACGTGATGAGATCCTCGCTCTTCCTCCTCGCCACCGTGGCGACCCTCACGCAGGCGCAGACCCGCCCGCCGGCGCGCGCCGCCAACGACTCGGCGCCGGCAGGTGACTCTGCCCGTGCCGGTGGAGTGCCCGCCAGCGCGCTTGCAGCCTTCCGCTTTCGTCTTATCGGCCCCGCCTTCACCTCGGGGCGCATCGCGGATCTCGCCATCCATCCGAACAAGAAGATCTGGTACGCGGCGGTCGCTGCCGGAGGGGTCTGGAAGACCGAAAACGCCGGCACGACCTGGGCGCCGATCTTCGATACGCAAAGCACGTTTTCCACCGGGACCGTGGTGCTCGATCCACGCGATCCGAATGTGGTCTGGGTCGGCACTGGCGAGAACAACGCGCAGCGCGCGGTGGCGTTCGGCGATGGTGTCTACAAGTCGGAAGACGGGGGGCGCACGTGGCGCAACATGGGTCTTCGGCAGTCGGAGCACATCGGACGGATCGTGATCGATCCGCGCGACTCGCGGGTGATCTATGTCGCGGCGCAGGGGCCGCTGTGGGCCGAGGGCGGTGACCGCGGCCTCTACAAGTCGACCGACGGTGGCGAAACGTGGACGAAGCTCCTCTCCGGTGAAAAGTGGGCGGGCGTGAACGACGTCTCGCTCGATCCTCGCAATCCCGACATCCTGGTGGCCAGCACGTGGCAACGTCACCGGCAGGTCTGGGGCTACCTCGCCGGCGGTCCCGAGTCGGCACTCCATCGCTCCACCGATGGCGGCAAGACGTGGAAGAAGCTGAGCGGCGTGCCGGAAGGAGAAGGCCGCATCGGCCTCGCGCGCGCACCGTCCGACGCGAACGTCATGTACGCGATCGTCGAGGCGGCCAACCAACGCGGAGGTGTGTACCGCTCCTCGGACAACGGCGTGAGTTGGACTCGGCAGAGTGGATACTCGTCGGGCTCTCTCTACTACTCGGAGCTGTGGGTCGATCCCATCAACACCGACCGCGTGTACGCCGTGGACGTGCAGAACCAGGTGTCCAACGACGGCGGCCGCACGTTCACCGGCCTGGGTGAAGCGGGCAAGCATGTCGACAACCACGTCATCTGGGTCGATCCGGCAGACACCGACCACATCATCAACGGCAACGACGGCGGCATTTACGAGAGCTTCGACGGCGCGCGCACCTGGAAGTTCGTCGGCAACCTGCCCGTGACGCAGTTCTACAAAATTGACGTCGACATGAACGCGCCGTTCTACAACGTGTGCGGCGGCACGCAGGACAACTATTCGTTCTGCGGCCCCACACGCACGAACAACAACAACGGCATCCGCAACTCCGACTGGTTCGTGACCAACGGTGGCGACGGCTTTCAGAGCCGTATCGACCCGAAAGACCACAATACCGTCTACGCCGAATCGCAGAACGGTGGCCTTGTGCGCTTCGACCGCCGCACCGGCACCAGCGTGCGCATCGTTCCCGAGGAGGAGATCGGCGAGGATCCCGCGCGCTGGTACTGGGACGCGCCGGTCATCATCAGCCCGCACAGCAACACGCGGCTCTACTTCGGCTCGCAGCGGCTGTACCGCTCGGATGATCGGGGTGACAGCTGGAAGCCGATCTCTCCCGACCTCTCGCGCAACATTCCGCGCACATCGATGAAGATGCTTGGCCGGCTGTGGAGCGTGGATGCCGTGGCGCGCAATACCTCCACCTCGTTTGCCGGCAGCATCGCCACCGTCGCGGAGTCGCCAAAGATGGAAGGGCTCATCTACGCCGGCACCGACGACGGACTGCTGCAGGTCACCGAAGATGGCGGCAAGACGTGGCGCAAGATTGCGAGCATTCCGGGCGTGCCGGATACGTCGTTCGTCGCGTACGTCACCGCCTCGCCGCACGATGCCAACGTGGCGTATGCCGCGATCAACAACTTCAAGCGCGGCGACTTCAAGCCCTACCTCGTACGCACCGGTGATCGCGGGCGCACGTGGACGCTCGTCTCTGCGGATCTCCCCGCGCGTGGCCCCACGCATGTGGTGCGCGAGGATCCTGTGAAGCCGGGCCTGCTCTTCGCCGGCACCGAATTCGGGCTCTTCGTCTCGTTCGACGACGGCGCGCGCTGGCAGCAGATGCGCGGCGGGCTCCCTACCATCGCCGTATACGACATCGCGATTCAGCCGCAGATGAACGACCTGGTCGTTGCCACGATGGGGCGCGGCATCTATGTCCTCGACGACTACGCGCCACTTCGCGACCTTGCGCCGGAGAAGCTCCGCGCCGAGGCAGCATTGCTCGGTGTGTCACCAACGTACCAGTTCCAGCAGGCGTCACCGCTCGGCGGCAACGGTGTGTCGTTCCAGGGCGCGTCGCTGTACGTCGCGCCGAACCCGCCGGTAGGTGCAACCATCACGTATCACCTGCGTGCCGCGTTGCGCAGCGCGCGCCAGGTGCGGCAGCAGCGGGAGACCGCACTGAATCGCAGCGGCGCTGATGTTCCGTTCCCCGGCTGGGCCGTGCTCAAGGCCGAGCAGGACGAGGAGGCCCCAGCGATCGAGGTCGAGATCAGCGACGCGAGTGGCGCGATCGTCTCGCGTTTCGATGGCACCAACACCGGCGGCAGCAATCGTGTGACGTGGAACTTGCGCTGGCCGAGCGTGACGCCAATGCAAGGCGCTGGCGGCGGTGCCGGTGGAGGATTCGGCGGTGGTGGTGGTGGTGCGGGTGCCGGCACGCTTGGCGGCAACGGACCGCTCGTCGCACCGGGCACGTATCGTGTGCAATTGTTCAAGCGTGTGCAGGGCGTCCGCACCGCGCTCACGCAACCTGCACCGTTCGACGTGCAGCTCCTTCCGAACGCGACCATCACACCGGCCGAGCGCGCGCGTGCGGTGGCGTATTATCGTGACGCCCAGCCGCTGCAGCGGCAGGTGCTCGGCGACAACGCGCTGATGGCCGAGATCAGCACGCGCCTCGATGCGCTCCAGCGCGCCGTCCAGCAAGTCACGAAGCCGACAACGCTCGACGCCGAGGTTCGCACGGCCACCGCGAAGCTACGTGCCATCCGGGAGCAGCTCAACGGCGACAACACGCCTGGACGCTACTCCGAGCCCACGGAGACCTCACTGCTCGGGCGCCTGAACACGGCGTTGGCCGGAGGCGGGCTGCACGGGCCTACGGGAACGCAGCAACAGCAGTTGGCGATCGTCATGCAGCGCTACCCGGCCATCCATGCGGCGCTCACGACATTCGTGGCGAACGACCTCGCGGCGCTCGAGCGCAGGGCGGAAGCGGAGGGTGCGCCGTGGACGCCGGGTCGGATCATTCCGTGAGCCATCGGTAATCACTCGTCGGTCGATCATCGACGTACGACGATGCGGGGAGCCGACGATAAGCCGGCTCCCCAAGGTGTCTCATGGTTTCGGTCCGATGGCGATCCGCCACCGGATCATGAATGGGACACTTTCGGCCTCCGGTCCCTCCTTCAGTAGACTCTCCCCATGTTGATCGACCACACCACGTTGCCGGAGCGCGAACTCGCGCCCGGGATCTTCGCCCGCTTGATGCACGGCACCGGGATCACGATGATGCGCGTACGCCTCGAGCCCGGCGCGATGTTGCCCCGCCACGAGCACCCGCATGAACAGGTCACGACGGTGGTGCGCGGGCACTTGCAGCTCGTCGTTGGAGAGACCGTGTGCGAGATGGGTCCTGGTTCGACCGTGTTCATTCCGGGGGGAACGCCGCACCATGCACTCGCGATCGAGTCGACGGACGTGATCGACATGTTCACGCCGGTGCGTGAGGACTTACGATAGGCCGACTACCGCGGCGAAGTTCTCGAGTGCGTGGCCGAAGGCGATCGAGCGTTCGCCTAAATGCGCTCCACGGGGCGGCACGTCGGCGTGTTACGCGGATTTCCGCCAACTGGCAAGCTCGTTCACCGGTTGGGGGCGGCGTTGTTCCAGTGCGATGGCCCGCGAGTGCGCCGTCTTGGGTGCTTGGTGACCTGCTCGGGCTCGCGGCGGTTGCCAGCGCATAATCGACGGCAGGCCGCCGTCCGGCCCGAGGCGCTGGCGAGGCCGGTGATCCAGCCGTATGCTCCATAGGCAATCGGCCCAGCCCGATGGCAATGCCTCTCCCGAGAGCGATCTCGACGACGTGCTCGGCGGGGAGAACGACAATGCAAGACCTTGGCGCCGCCGCGGTTCCAGCGCTTCACCATGGACTGCGGGGCACTCGTGTGCTGGACAGCTCGCAAGTAGCTCGAACGCATCGGTATAAATGGAGAATCGCCAGTGATGACGCATCGGAAGCAGTTCCTCGTCGCCGCCATGGTCGCGTGCGTGAGCATGCTCGGCGCTGCGCGTGTGCACGCGCAAGCGTCCGCGTTGCCGGGGCGTCCCGGGCGCGTGGACATCACGGGTGTGGATGGCAGCACACGCTTGCCGCTCGCGGGGGCGAGCGTGCGACTCGTGTCGGTGATCAATACGACGCGCGTGCACGACGCCACCCTCGATGCGCGCGGACGCGCGCGGGTGGACAGCCTGCCGGCCGGGCCGTGGGTGCTCACGGCGCGCCACGCACGCCTCGATACGCTCGGTGTGGGCAGCGTCGCGGTGCCGTTCACGGTGCGCGGCGGGAGGGGCGTGACCGTGCGCGCGGCGGTGCCGTCGGTCAACACACTCGTGGCGCGTGTGTGCGGGAGCGCGGCCACCCCGGGCACCGGCTATCTGTTCGGCACGGTGCGGCGGGCCGTGCGGACCAGCGCGTCGTCGCGCGCAGCAGCGACGGGCAGCGAGCTGCCGCTCAGCGCCGGACAGGTGACGGCGCAGTGGCCGGACCTGCGGGTCGAGACGGGGCGTGTCGAACGCACGATCGTGACCACCGACGTGCCGGTGGACGACAACGGCCGTTACGTGCTGTGCGGCGTGCCCACCGAGACCACCGTACGGCTGCGCGCGGTGGGCGCCGAAGGGGCGAGCGGCGTCACCACGTTCACGTCGTCGGCCACCGGCATTGTGTCGCGCGACATGGTGCTTGGGCGTGCGGACACGGTGGTGACATCGCCGAGTAGCCCGCAGACACCGGAAGACAGTGGTCTGGTGGACATCGTGCTGCGTGGCGCGGGTGGGGTGCGCGGCACGGTGCAGACAGATGATGGACGTCCGCTCGCCAACGCCATCGTCGGGTTGAGTGCGACCGGGCTCGAGACACGCACCGACAGTGCGGGGCGCTTCCTGCTCGCGGCCACACCCACCGGCACGTGGACGCTCGCCGTGCAGGCGCTCGGGTACGCGCCGCGACAGCAGCCGGTCGACCTCGTGCCCGGCGACACCGTGGCGCAGGTGGTGGCGCTGGTGCGCGCGCTGGTGCTGGATACCGTGCAGGTGCGCGCGAACGCGATGGCGCGCACGCGGCTCGGGCCCAACCTCGCGGCCTTCGAAGAAAGGCGGAAGATGGGATTCGGCAGGTTCCTGACGCAGGATGACTTTGCAAAGGCCGAAGGCGTAAACATCCTGAATTTCCTCACCAGCCGAATCCCCGGGATGCGCATCGCCGACACCGGCCGTCGGACGCTGGTCTCGAGTCGTGGGAGCATCAGCTTTTCGCAGCCGCAGTGCCCGATACGCGTGATCTTCGACGGGAGCCTCGACGCGGCACCACTGAATCTGGACTCCATCGAGCCCGCCACGATCGGCGCCGCCGAGTTCTATACGCCCGCCACTCTACCGTTTCAGTTCGCTTTTGGGGGTTCGCCGTGCGGCACACTCCTGCTCTGGTCGCGCTGGTAGTGCGGCATCTAGATGGCAGTCAGTCAAGCGGATCTGTGTGATGTGAATACGGTCCGTATACATTCGACAATCGAGAAAGGGGGACACGTGGCATCGATAGCGCAAAGATTGGCTCTGGCGTTCGTGGTCGCGACGGCGGCGTGCGCACACGCTGGACCGTCGCGGTCACCAGCGCCATCGGGATCCTACCGATTCTCGGGGGCACTCCCCGGATTGGCCGATGTGACTGGGTCATTCGAGATTAGCCCCAACGGACGTCTTGAGCGCTTCATCGGCACGTGTCGGACGATGGAGACACCAAGTCCTGGCGCCACCTCGTCGGGGTGCCGCGTCCAGCCCCGGAGCGTCGCAGGCCGTGACGACTCGACGGTGTTGGTGACGGTAAAAGTCCTGGCCACCGAGACGACGCAATCCCCGAGTGATCCGACGAGAGCAGATGGGCAACGAAGCGTGCGGCTGCGGCTCGTCGGGACCTTGAGCGCCGAACGCTCCGGCAGATAGCACGCAGAGTAGGACGGAAACCCTGCCTAACGCTGCTTGCTGCAGTCCGGCGTCGCGACGCTGTCGCTAACATCGTCACCAGTGAACACGATCGATCGGACCGACTGACCCACTGACAATGCGTACCGCAGAATTCGTCTCCTATCACCCAAGTAAATCCACTGGCTTCGGGCATGCGTTTCGTCGGCGCGGCGTGCAACGGGCATGGGAAGATCTCCACCGCTTCTTCGCCGCCTGCACGCACGTGAGCCCGCCAACACAGATCGAGCTGGAAGTCGAACGCCCGACGGAGTGGGATGACGATGCGGTGATGCGGCGCATCTTGTTTTGAGCGCTGCAGCAGAACGCAAGACGGTGTATCGCCAAACTGAGATGATGCATTTACCCGTCGGATTCGCCGCGGTCGTCGCGACTGGAGTTGCCGCGCTTCAGGAGATTGCCACCCACCTGCGAGAGGTCGCGGAGCGGACACCGGCGATGCCCACCCTGTGGCTCGCCATGCGCGATGTCGACGGGCTGGCAGGACGCTTGGCGAGCTACGATCCTAGTGACTGGGAGCAGGGGTTTGTGACCTTGATCGGCGGGCAGGATTTTGCGGTGTTGGACGCGCTGATCGCCGTAGGATCGGTTCGGGATATCGAGGTGCCGATCAGCCGTCCACAGGGGCGGGCCCTTCTTCATCTACAGCAGTTCCTCGTGGCCTATGACGATGGCACCTTCGTCAATCGTGACGCCGCGACATAACGACGGACTGCTGCTGACGGCGCATTTCGGATGGCGCGCCGCACGCGCAACGAGGCGTTGCGCTTGACAGTGCCTTCAACCATTGTGGCCTTTTCGCGGGCCCTCACTGACCACAACTTATCGAAGGGCCTTGCAGCGAACTCAATCGTCAGGTGCTCAACCAATTTCGACGTTCGCTCGTCACGGACCTTCGTCAGCCAGCGCTGCCGCAGCGCTTCCAGCACGACTCTCACGTTGGACGGCCAATGACGCTCTCCATCTCATCCCGCCGAGCCGGCGCTCCACGCCACGCCGCCCTGCTGCTGATCGCGGCCTCGGCGTTACTCGGCGCCTGCGGCAAACGAGGCTACGACTACGGCCGTATCGGGCCGGAGACGATCGCGGGGGCGCCCGCCAGCTGTTCCGGATTACCGAACGCGACGCCCGAATCCACTGGCATCCCGCGCGCCACGATCGATTCCATTCAGCGCGTGGCCGAGGCGTCGCTGACGGATGAACTGGTCATCGTGCGCGACGGGCGCGTGGTGCATCACTGGCGGCATCCATCGTTCCGTGACACGGTGTGGAATCCCCAGTCGGTCACCAAGGCGGTGGCATCGCTGGGCGTGGGCCTGATGCTCGACGACGGGCGTCTGCCGTCGCTCGACCTGCCGCTGCGCACACTGTTCCCCGAGTTCACCGCCGAGGACAAGGCGCCGGTGACGCTACGCATGCTCATGTCGCACACCAGCGGTATTGCCGCCGCGCGAGGTGAGGCGCAGTTCGTCGGGCAGCCCGATGTGCGTGCCTTCGTCACGACGCAACCGATGGCCGAGCCGGCGGGCACGGTGTTTCGCTACAACAATGTGGGCGCGCAATTGATGGGGCTGGTGACTGAGGCACGCGCGGGGCAGCCGTTGGCGCGACTGCTGGAAGCGCGGCTGTTCCGGCCGCTGTGCATCGGCCAGTGGTCGTGGGATGTGGACGCGCGCGGCAGCAACTACGCGTACTCGCGCGTGCGCCTGCGGGCGCGCGACCTCGCCGCGCTCGGACAACTGGTGTTGGACGGCGGCGAGTGGCACGGGCAGCGCCTCCTGTCACGCGCGGTGATCGACACGCTCACCCACATCAACGGTGCCAGCGGGCTGCCGCTCGCCCCGCACGGCTTCGCGGCCAGCTGGGGCTGGGCGGGAGACGACCACGTGACTCTCGACGCCGCCTGGCTCGCACGTGTAGAGGCCACCGCGGCTTCGGCGCCGCTGCGCGCCGCGCTGCGCCGCCTGGTGCCCGACTCCGGCGCGCGCACCCTCACCACGTCGCAATTCAAAATGGTGCTGGATACGGCCATCGGGAGCGGCAGCTTCGCGTCGGGGATGCCGCGCTGGTACGCCGAGACCGGCGGCCGCGTGGATCCGCCGCGCACGCGGGGGCCGGCGCAGGTGGTGTACCATTCGGGCAGCTGGGGCCAGTGGTTGCTCGTGTACCCTGAGACACGCACGGTGGTGGTGCGCTACGCCAGCTGGACACATCCCGGTCGACGGTCGGAGGAGGATGCCGGTGGCTGGAATTCGATTTACGCGGACCTGTACCGACTGATCGGGCGTGCGACGCGGTGAGCGGGCGGACGTACCGGTTGTGCCGCCGCAACTTCGCTGAGCGGACTTCGTGAGACTTCCCATGGATGCAAGCGTTTGTCAGCCAGCTTTACGCGTCTTCTCGTTTTGTCATAACCACTATTCCCGTGCGACAGTCTGCCGCCGGCTGCCGATAGACCCCGAGGGGTGGTTGCTTCTATTTCGCTAAAACGATGGAATACACTCGCCGTTCTGGGCGACGACTGGCGGCACGAGTCTGACGATCAGGAGCCTCGGCAGCAGCGCCGCGCCGCATCGTAGTCAGGAGGCGCGTCTCGCCCGGTGACGATAGCGCCGGAGAACGATGGCCAAGCGAATGCCCTCCGCGTCGATGTCGCACCTTGTTATCGCGGTGGCACGATCTCCCGCGCCGAGAGCAGCGCGAAGTCGACGCTGCGGTAACCGTCGAGGCGCATCGTGGTCTGCCATCCACCCCAGTTCACGACGGTGTTGTAGCGTCCGGAGCTCTTGCCAGCCACATCGATGTATTCGCTGTACAAGCGCCAGCCGTTGCGCGGCCGACCACTGGCCCGATCGAATGGGTCGGTGTCGAGATAGAGGCGATTCACCACCCGCGTGCTGTCGGTCGGATCGTTCCAGCTCACCATCTTGATGCCGAGCCACTGATTCTCGACGAGTGACGCGTCGAAGCGCGGCGTGAGCCGCACGTAGTCGTAGTCGGGGTGCACGAGCTCCTTGCCGAAGCGTGTGGGCCCGCCCGGCGCCGTGGCCGGGGCGACGGTGATCATGACACACGATGCGAGATCTCCGTTGTTCGCACTGTGTCCGCCGCCGCGCACCTTCATGGTAAGCATCGCGCGCGCCAGATCGGTGAGGCCATGCACCCGCGCGTAGATCGTGAACTCCTGGTTCTTGAGATCGGTGGGCGCGGCGAGAAAGCCACGCTGCGTGCGCCAAGTGAACTGCTGCGCGGCGTCGCTCGCCTGAATGTGCAGGCGGCTCGTGACACCGGTGCCGCCGCTCGAGTACTCGAGCGGATACGACGGCAGATTCCAGAAGCGAATACCACCGTCTACGCCGGCGGTCGCGGTCGTTCCCTTTTCGATCACGAGCCGCGCGGTGCGATTCGGATCGCTGGTCCCGAGGCGGAACGACGCACCCGGTGCCGAGGGGAAGAGCATCTGCACCCCGTCAGCGTCGACATCGCTTGGCGTCGGGGCGATCGTGGCCGTGGAGGACGCGGCACCGGAGCAGGCCACAGTGATGGCGATCGCGCCGACCCGGAGGAGGCGGTGCAGGAGGTCAGGCATGACGAGAGGATATACGTGGACTCAGAACACCGGTCGCGCATAGGCAAGGGCACTACGATCGGGGTCGCTGGAGAATACAGCGCGATCGCGCGTCTCGTGCTGGCGCACACTGTGGGTGGGCGTAAGGTTAGTGGCCATAGACGGTGCGACCAACCCAACCTTCAGACGCGCGGAGTTGCAGATGCGCCTACTGCATGCGGTGCTCCTCAGTGGCTTGCTCCTGGCGCCCACCCTTCACGCGCAGCCGGCGGCCGACGAGGGCGGAGCGTTGGCAACGGTTCGCACGTTCATTCGGGCGAACGAAACGGCAGATCTCGACCTCATGGTGAGTACCTTCGCCGAGGAGGCGACGCTATTCATGCCCGTGGGTGATGCACCGTATCGGCTGACGGGGAAGCCGCAGATTCGGGAGGCGTTTGCGGCAATATTCGGTCGCAGGTCAGGGCCGATCACCATTACACCGGCTGCCGTGACAGCGCAGATGTTCGGGGACATGGCCATTGTCACGGCGCACCTGCGCGATGTGCCTCCCACTCCGATCAAGGAACCGCTCTCGTTCGCGAGACGGACGTTCGTCCTGCATCGCGAGGGTGACACGTGGCTCATCGTGCACCATCATGCGTCGAACTTTCAGTGGAATCCGCCTGCGGGTTGATCGGCTCGTTCCAGACGCTCGTGTTGCGGCGCTGATGTCCACGGCCCGCGACTGTGGCCCACGAACACGCACGAAAGAGGGGCGGAAGCTCAGCGATGCTGAGAGCTTCCGCCCCTCTTTGATACTCGACTAGGCGTCGTCAGGGTTTTGCCATCACAGCGAGCGGTTTCAGTTCGCGCCGCTGCCCCTTTCAACGAATCGTTTAGAGCGTCCGGCGACGCCGACGTACCAACGCCAGTGCCGAGAGCCCCGCCGCCATCAATGCGAACGTGCCCGGTTCGGGAACGGCGGAGGAGATCCGTTCGACCTTGGCCTCGTCTACCAGCGGACCAATGTTGTCGGCGCTGGAAGTGCTCAGCGCGAAGCGAACGGATCCGGACGTCGACGCCGTGAACTGAAGCGCATACCACGTGAACGGAGAGTTGGAGCCGTACGTAAGCTCCGAAACGTCGAGACCAGGTAACGAGGCAAACGATCCAAAGCTGAAAGAACTACCCCCGGAGATAGCCGTAAAATCGCTCCCCGAGGTTGGGCCAGCAAAGAGTGCTGAGAACGTGAACGCGTCGGTACCATTCTGAACACGCTGCGAACCGCCCATGAGCGCCGAAAACCGGAGCACGTCGCCGGAGTTGAAGGCGAACGATTGCACCGTGGTGATCGTGCCGGGTCCTGTTGAGCCGTCGAGGTCGACACACTGCCCGTTACAGGTGATCCCGAAGTCGCCGCTCTTCACGAGATCCACCTTCCCGGTCACCGACCAGTTGGGGAAGCCGGTATAGTTGAGCTGGCTGTTGCCACCGTTCAGGCCGTTGAAGGTGTCCTGAAAAAGCAGCGTCTGCGCGGATGCTGGGGAGGCGAGTAAGGCGAGCCCTACCAATACGTACGCGATGCGATTGCGGCCCATCTGAGCTCCGGTATGGAAGGGAATGATGCGTCAGACGAGCAACGATACCGATCGGGTCATCAACTGGCAACGTTACAGCGCCGCCGCGGTGCCTTTCGTGACAGTGTACCCGCGCTCCGCGTAGTTGGCATCCATCCACGCCCGGTAGCTGCCGTCCATCACCCCTCGCCACCACGCCTCGTTCGCCAAATACCACTCGACCGTACGGCGCAGCCCCGTCGTGAGCGACTCGGCCGGCTCGAAGCCCAGCCGCGACGCGATCTTGGTGGGATCGATCGCGTAGCGCCGGTCGTGACCCGGCCGGTCCCGTACGTGCGTGATGAGCGTGGCGCACGCCGTGCCGCGCGCCGCGGGACAGTCGGGGAAGCGCGCCGCCAGTGACGCATCCGTCGCGAACTGGGCGTCGAGCAATGCGCAGACGTGCTGCACGATGTCGATGTTCATGTGCTCCGCGCGTCCGCCCACGTTGAACGTGTCGCCGGCAACATCGGCCTCGAGGATCTTGGCGATCGCGACGCAGTGATCTTCCACAAACAGCCAGTCGCGCACCTGTTGGCCATCGCCGTACACCGGCAGTGCCTTGCCGTGAAGGGCATTGACGATCAGCAGCGGAATGAGCTTCTCGGGGAAGTGATAGGGCCCGTAGTTGTTGGAGCAGTTGCTGATCGTGGCCGGCATGCCGTACGTGTGCACAGAGGCGCGCACAAGGTGATCACTGCCCGCCTTGCTGGCGGCGTACGGCGAGTTGGGCGCGTAGGCGGTCGTTTCGCTGAACGGGGGATCCGTGGGCGAGAGCGTCCCGTACACTTCATCGGTGGACACATGATGAAAGCGCACCCCACCCGTCCACTGGCCATCGACACACCACGCGCGGCGGGCCGCGTCGAGCAGCGTGTGGGTCCCGATGACGTTCGTCTTCACGAACGTCCCCGGGTCGGCAATAGAGCGATCCACGTGCGACTCGGCCGCAAAGTGCACCACCGTATCGATGTCATGCTCGGCCAAAAGCTTCGAAACCACTGCCGCGTCGCAAATGTCTCCGTGTACGAAGGTCACCGCTCCTGCATCGATGAGCGACGCAATGGTCGCGCGGTTCCCAGCATAGGTGAGGGCGTCGAGCACCACCACGAAATCGGTGGCGCGCGTGCGCGCCCAGTAGTGGACGAAGTTGCCACCGATGAAGCCCGCGCCACCGGTGATGAGCAGGCGGCGCCGCTGGCGATGCGCAGCCGGCGCCCCGGCGGCGGCGTCGTGTGGTCGGGATGAAGACTTCATTGCTGGGCAACTCTTGTTCGTTAGACATCTGGCACGCACCGTCTCATCTTTCGGCCATGACCGAAAAACATTACACGCTGATTGACCCAGACGGAAACGAAGTCCTCAGTGTCGTACCGGGCACGCTTGGGGGGAACCGCAAGCGGAAGATCTATGGGCACCTCGACTGCCGGAGCGCGATCGGCTCGCTCCCTACGGGATATGCGAAGCATCGGGTCTTCTTCGCCGACGAGGCGACCGCGATCGCGGCCGGCTACCGACCCTGTGAAACGTGTATGCAGGCGGAGTACGGCATCTGGGTCGAGGAAGCCATGCGTTCGGGGCGCCTGTAGCGTGGCGCGCCCGGCGCTTTTTGTACTCCTCCTGATGCTGCTGTGCGCGACGGACGCGCTTGCGCAGGCCCGTGCGGCCGTTACGCCACGAGACACTAGCCCCATCACGGTCGTGCGCGCGTACGTGTCGGCGTTCAACGCGAAGAATCTTACCGCGATGATGTCATACGTCTCACCCAAGATGGTGTGGCTTAACGTCGCAGGAGACTCCACCACGCTCGGCGGACGAGGACGCGACGCTTTTCAGCGCCTGCTCACCAGTTACTTTCGCGAAGTCCCCACCGCCAAGTCGCAGCTTCTGGCCGCGCACGCCCTGGGACCATGGGTCACCACGCACGAGCGCACGCGGTGGAATTCGCCGACCGCTGGTGCGGGCGGACAGTCGAGTGTCGTCGTCTACGAGGTGCGCGCCGGACAAGTGCATCGCGTGTGGTACTACCCAGCGGAGCCGTAAGTCATGATGCCGACTAGCCACGTCACATATCCCATGCGCACTCGCCGTCTCGCCGTGCTCAGTAGTCTCGCGGGGCTGCTAAGCGCCCAGCCTGCTGTGTCGCAATCCGCTGCATTGGCGCGCGCGTCCGCGTCAGCATCCACCGCGGCCTTCGACAGCATTGTGCGCGCCGAAGTCGCCCAGCGTCAGTTTTCCGGCGTCGTATTGGTGGCGGAGCAAGGCACCACCGTGTTTCAGGCCGCGCTGGGATCAGCCGGTACAGGCGTGCCAATGGCCGTAACTGCGCGCTTCCGACTCGCATCGATCACCAAGGCGTTTGCTGCGGTCCTCGTCATGCAGTTGGTGGAAGCACAGCGACTCCGCGTATCGTCGACTATTGCGGAGGTGTTGCCCGACCTGAAAATCCCGCGCGCCGAGCAGATCACCGTGCACGATTTGCTGCTGCACCGCGCCGGGTCTCCCGAGGAGCCGGACGCGCTGTACGCCACGCCGCGCAGCGCACGGGCAATGGTAATGGAGACGGCAAAGCTGCCGTATCGCCCCTACGGCGAGTTCGCGTATGCCAATCTCGACTACCTCCTGCTCCAGCTGATCATCGAGAAGATCACCGGCAAGCCCTTCGCGGCCGTGCTGCCGGAGCGCATTCTCACACCGCTCGGCATGAAGCACACCGGCATGGCGTCGCGCGCCAGCACCGGCATCGTACAAGGCTATCTCGCAGACTCCACCGGCCGTCTCACCCCCGAGCCGTCGGACTATGTCGAGAATGCCGGCGCCGCGGGCGCGATGTACGGCACCGTGGCGGACCTGCTGCGCTTTGATCAGGCACTCTACAGCGAACGATTGCTCAAGAAGGCGAGTATCGCCGAGATGTACACGTCGCACCCCGAGCTCGGCTATGTGGCCTATGGGAGCTGGGTGTACGATTATTATTTTCTCCCGAGTTCACCGCGCGTGGTGGAACGGCGTGGCCGATCGTTTGGCTTCAATCACACGTTCATTCGCATGCCCGGCATCAACAAGACCTTGATCATTCTCAGCAATACGGATCGCTTCGATCCCGACGCGTTCGGGAAGCTCGACAGTTTCAAGGACCGATTGATCAAGGCGTTGGTGGAGCGGCCGTAGTTGATCAGGGGAGCGCCGCCCCATAGGCCGCCTCACTGAATCCCACCAGCGGTGCCCCAGACACGCCCGTCAACACCGGACGTTTGATCAGACTCGGGTTGGCGACCATCAGCGCGATCGCTTTGGTCTCATCCAAATTGGCCTTGTCCGCCTCTGCCAGCCCACGGAATGTCGTGCCCGCGCGGTTGAGCAGTTTCTCCCAGCCGACGGATGTCGCCCACGTGCGGAGCGTCGCCGCATCGATGCCCGCGACCTTGTAGTCGTGAAACGTATACGCGACGCCGCGCGCCTCGAGCCAAGCGCGGGCCTTCTTCATCGTGTCGCAGTTGCGGATGCCGTACAGAGTCATAGTCATCGCTTGGGAGGTCTCATGACGCGTTGCAACGGGAAGGTCAACCGACACGCCTCCTCAGCGCAAGTCAGCCACGTTTGGAGCGTCTGCTGCGACGTCCCGTTCGTCGGGCATTCAGCGTTAGACATTCCTTACCGCCCGTCGTAGTCTTCTCGGATGACGCCCGGTTCGAAATCACATACGCTGACGCGGCGCTGCTCGGTCGGCCTCACGGTCCTCGCGCTGCTTGCCGCGCGTTCAGTGCGCGCACAATCTGCCCAAGTTCCTCGGCCCGCGGAAGCCGACACGATCAGTACGGCGAGCGGTCTGCGGTATCTGTTCACGCAACGCGGTACGGGTTCGGTTCCGCGCCGCGGCGACGTGCTCGTGGTGCACGGTATCGGTCGATTCGTCGACGGCAAGGAGTTCTGGAACTCCCGCACCGACGGGGAGCCCTTCGCGTATCGCATGGGCTATGACCCCGTGATACGCGGCTTCGGCGAGGGAATGACGCACGTCCGTCAGGGTGACCGCGTCATCATGATTATGCCCCCGGGCATCGCGTACGGCACACGTGGCACCGATGGCATTCCACCGAACTCCACGCTGGTCTTCGACTACGAGGTCCTCGCGGTGCACACGCACTCGGTGCACGGTGCCCTGCAGGATGGCATGGACAACATCGACTCGACGATCGCCGCGCTGCGCACGAAGCCGGATCTCTCGTCGTATCATCTGTACGACTATCACCTGCTGGCCGACGCCAAGCGCGCGGCGCAATACGATCCGGCCAACGAGGAGAAGATCCTTGCGTTCGGGACGACGCTGATGCCCGACGCCTATCGTCTCCGGCTGGCGTTGGCGCGGCTGCAGGAGCAGCGCGGCCTGGTGGCGGAGGCGGTGGCAAGTTACGAGGCGGCGCAGCGACTCAATCCGCGCCGGAGTGCCTATCATCAAGCCGACTACGCCAGTGCGGAGTCGGCGCTGGCGGCGCTCCGGAAGCGCTTCGTAAACTACCTGGACCACCGACCCGCCAAGGAAATGAAATCATGAGCACCGCACGCGTGCGCCTCTCCAGGTACTTGCTGCCACTGCTGTCATTGGGACTCGTCGCGGAGGCGGCCCACGCGCAGTCTGTCGCTGCTACCGCTCCCCGCACCGAGCGCCTGACGCTCGAGCGCATCACGATGGGGCCGGCGTACACCGGTACCGCGCCGGCCGCCCCCGCGTGGGCGTCCACGAGCGCGCAGCTCGCGTTTCTCTGGAACCCGCCGGGCGAGGCGGGGCGCACCTTGTGGATCGTTGCGCGCGCGGGTGGCGCGCCACGACGCGTGCTGCCGGCACCGAACAGCGCCAGCGTGAGCGAGTTCGTGTGGACGCCAGCCGGCGATGCCATCGTCTTTGCGCAGCGCAACGATCTATACCATGTCACGGTCGCCACGGGCGCGGTGCGCGCGCGCACCAACGATGGGGGTGGCGCGGCGGAACTCACGATGTCCCCCGATGGCCGGTGGCTCTCGTTCCTGCGCGACGGTGACTTGTGGCTTACACCAATGGCCGGTGGGAACGCGGAGCGCATCACGCGCGAGAGCGTAGCGCCAATTGGGGCCGTGCCACTGGGCACCTACTTCCGGCGCGACGTGGAAGTCGGCAGCGCCACCTGGAGCGGGCCGAGTCCGTCGCATGCGTGGAGCCCTGACGGGCGCACCATTGCCGTGCATCATGTGGATCGCCGTGGTGTGCCGGTGTACGGCATGCCGTACTACCTGGGCGAAGCGCCACAGCTCAATCGTGTGCGACGTGGTGCACCGGGACAGGCAAACGAAGTGCGCCGCGTGGCACTGCTCGATGTCGGGTCGCGCACCCTGCGCTTCGTGCCGCTGTCCGATTCGAGCAGCACGCGCATCGTGAACTTCGCGTGGTCGCCAACCGGCACGTTGTTCATCGATCGCGAGAGCGACGATGCCATCACCCGTACCGTGTACACGCTGACCACGACCGCACCGACCCCGCGGCTTGCGTGGCGCGACCGGCGCGACACACGGGTGTACAACGACATTCACTCCGCGTGGAGCGCCGACGGCAAAGCCATTCTGTTCACCGGTGATCTCGACGACCGCTACCGGTTGTATCGCGTGACCGCGGGTGACTCGGTGCCGGTCGCGCTCACGCCGTCCACGGAGGATGTTGCGGGCGAGGGTATTGCACGGAGCGCGACCCGCAGCATCGACTACGTAAGCAGTGCTCCGCGCCCGGCGGAACGCCATGTGTTCCGTGTCAGCGAGCGTGGTGGCGCGCCGAGGCAGCTGACGACCAAGCCCGGGTCGCATACGCCGTTCACCTCACCCGATGGGCGCACGATCGCGCTGCTGCACTCGAGCGATCGTGAACCTACCGAGTTGTACCTGCTCGACGCGGTTGCCGGCGCGACGGAGCGGCGCATCACGACTTCTACCACAGCCCAATTCGACGCGTTGCCGCTCGTCACGCCGCGTTACTTCACGGTGGCGCGTGGCGGCGACAGTGTCGGCTTGCGGGTGCGTCTGCTGGTGCCGCCCGGGCTCGACTCGACGAAGCGATATCCCGTGCTGTTCGGCCCCGTGTATTCGAACACCGTGCGCAACCGGTGGGGCGGCATGAACGGCATGCTGCAGCAATATCTCGCCGTCGAGAAAGGGTATCTGGTGGTGCAGGTGGATGTGCGGGGCAGCACCGGATACGGGCGCGCGTTTCGCGAGGCGTTCCTGATGGATTGGGGCGGCGGTGATCTCGAAGATCTCGAGGCGGTGGTGCGTTCACTCAAGACGCTGCCGTATGTCGATCCGCAGCGGTTTGGTATCTGGGGGAGCAGCTACGGCGGGACGCTCACGATCTACTCGTTGCTCAAGAAGCCCGGGCTGTTCCAGGCCGGCGTCGCCGCGGCCGCGGCGGTCGACCCGTTCCAGTTCGGCAGCGACGATGTAGCCATCGTACGCCGCCCACAATCACACCCGGAAACGTTCAAGCGCGGGGCGCTGCAATACGCGGGCAACCTGCGCGATCATCTGCTGCTCATTCACGGCATGCAGGACGACGTGGTGCCCTTTGCAAGCATCGTGGCGATGGCCGAGGAGTTCATGCGGCTCGGCAAGGATTTCGACTTCGCGATGGCACCCGCGGCGACACATGGCTGGACGCAGCGGCCGTACTACGCGCGGTACCTCATGAACAAGCTGGTTACGCACTTCGATCGGCATCTCGGCGCTGGCCCGCGCTGATGCGCGCCGAACACTCGCTCACCTCTTCCGGGTTCTCCATGTTTGCCCTTGCTCGCCGACCCATCGTCCGACTGCTGTCGTTCGCGTTCACGATGGCCGTCGTGGGCGCGCCGCGCACCGCGCAGGCGCAAGAACCCTATGAATGGCGTGATGGGCTGGTCTTCCACACCTTCTCCATAGCCGCCGTCGATCCGCGCACCGGTGAGGTCGGGGTGGCCGTGACCACGCGGGTGCCGTGTGTGGGCAATGGCGTCCCTTGGGTGCGCAAGGGCGTGGGCGCCGTGGCTACTCAGGCCAATACGCGCACGGAGTATGGTACTGAACTGCTCGACGCTCTGGCACGCGGAGAGGCCCCGGACGCGGCGCTCAAACGACTGCTTGCGGCCGACACGGGTTTTCAATCGCGACAGGTTGGCGTGATTGCCGCCGACGGGCGATCTGCGCAGCATACCGGCACGAACCCCAGTGCATGGGCGGGTCATCGCGCAGGCCGGAACTACGTGACCCAGGGCAATATTCTGGTGGGCGCTGAAGTGATTGCGGCCGTGGCCAAGAGCTTTGAGGCCAGCGAGGGTACTCCGCGGCATCTGGCGGACCGTCTCATCGATGCGCTCGACGCCGGCTACGTGCTCGGCGGAGACAAGCGCCATGGATTACGCACGTCCGCTGCGGTCGTGGTCGCCGATGCCCGTCCGGGGATGTCGCGGCGTGCCGATGGTCAGACGGTCAACATCAGTGTCTGCGAACACGCGGAACCCGTGAGCGAAATGCGACGCGTGTACAACGCCATTTCGCAGACACTGGGCTACCGTACGCTGCAGCAATACGCCGGTGGAGACATCTATCAACTGAAGGTCATGCTGAACGCCCTTGGCTTCTACAAAAAGGGGGAACCCGTGAGCGCCACGGACACGGACGCCACGCTGTACACCGCTGATGCGGTGAGCGCGGTGAACGAATTCCGTCGAAGTGAGAACATGGGCACGCCCAACGTCCGGGGATACCAAGGTGGCGGCTCACCGGCCGGACTGGTGGACATCGAAACGGTGGCGCGACTGTGGGCCGCGCTCGAGCGCGCCGGCAAGGCCGCGGCCGTGCGCCAGCAGCTGCTGGATGTCACGATGGTGCGCCGGTAAGGCACGCAGCAGGGCGGGCCGCACGCCCTGCTGCGCACCGGGAAACCGGGGTCCGCCCGTCCACGTACGGGGCCACATACCGACGCGCGATGTCTGCGCGCCACACCTCCCTCATACCTCAGGACCATGCGTCGTTCACTTCCACTCGCGCTCTTCGCTGGAACCCTGCTGCTCACCCCCGCGCTCGCCGTGGCCCAACAAACAGCGCCCCGCGACACGGCACGCACGGCGCCGGCGGCACGTCCCGGCGATGTGGAGAGCATCGATGCGATCATGCGGGCGGTCTACGACGTGATTTCGGGGCCGGCCGGTCAGGCGCGCGACTGGAATCGCTTCCGCTCACTCATGGCACCCGGTGCACGGCTCATTCCCACCGGAAAGCAACCGAACGGCGCGGGCGTCCTGCGCGTGTGGACCGCAGAGGAGTACATCGCGAACGCCGGCCCGCAGCTCGAGCGGAGCGGCTTCTTCGAGCGCGAGATCGGTCGCAAGCTCGAGCGCTACGGCAACGTCGTGCACCTCATGAGCGCGTACGACTCGAAGCGCGCCCTCAGTGATCCCACACCGTTCGCGCGTGGTGTGAACTCCTTCCAGCTCTTCTTCGACGGCACGCGCTGGTGGGTGGTCACGATCTACTGGGAAGCTGAGACGCCGGGCAATCCCATTCCGCCGGCCCTGCTGTTCGCGAAGTAATCGCGTATGCTTGACGTGTGCTTCTTCACGCACTCCTGACCCGTCCGGACCATGGCTACGTCGCTCTACACACCCAGCAGCACCGCATCCGCGAGCTCCGTCGGCGCGGCGCAGGCGATTCCACTGCATCTGGCAGCCGTCGTCCTCGGCGCCACCAGCATTCTGGTCGGCCTCATCTGGGACATTTCGTGGCACATGACCATCGGCCGCGACACGTTCTGGACGCCAGCGCACATGGCCATTTACTTCGGCGGAACGCTGGCCGGTCTTTCGTGCGGCGCGCGGGTCCTCGCGAATTCGTTCTGGCGCGCGGAGACACACGCCACTGACGGCGTACGACTGTGGCGCTTCTTCACCGGCCCTATCGGCGGCTGGATCTGCATCTGGGGGGCGCTCGCCATGCTCACCTCGGCGCCCTTCGACGATTGGTGGCACAACGCCTACGGGCTCGATGTGCAGATTCTGAGTCCGCCGCATGTCGTGCTGCTCACCGGGTTGTTCGGCATTCTCATCGGCGCGCAGACGATGGCCGTGTCGTCGCAGAACGTCGAGGGGGATACCACGGCGCGAGCGACGGTCGTGGCGTTTGCGAGCGGCGTCTTGCTCACCCTCGCGGCCATCGCGGCGACCGAGTACAGCGAGGTGGACATCATGCACAACTCGCTCTTCTACATCGTCGCCGGCGCGGTCTACCCCCTGTTTCTCGTGGCGGCGTCGCGCGCATCGCGCCTGCGCTGGCCGGCGACCGCCACAGCGGCATTCTACATGACCATCATGGCCGTGCAGCTGTGGATCTTTCCGCTGTTCGGCGCCACACCCAAGCTCGGTCCCATCGGGCATGAGGTCACGCACATGGTGCCGATGAACTTCCCCCTGCTGCTCATTGCACCGGCGCTGGCCATCGACCTCGTACTGCAGCGCATGGCGCATCGCAACGCGTGGCTGACGTCGCTCGTACTCGGCGTGTCGTTCATGGTGGCGTTCCTGGCCGTGCAGTGGCCGTTCGGGTCGCTGCTCGCCACCGAGATTGGTCGGCATCCGTTTTTCGGTGGGGGCTTCGCTCCGTACAGCGTGCCGGCTGAATGGTTGGTAGGGCCGCGTGAGTTCTGGGTGGATGAAGGTGGTGTCGTCGTTGCCCTCAACAAGACGGTGACCTACGGCGTGCTCGCCGCCATCATTTCGGCGCGTGTGGGTCTGGCGTGGGGTGGATGGCTGCGCGAGGTGAAGCGATGAACGTTCGCGGTCGATTCGTATCACTGCTGATGCTCTCCGCGTTGTGGCTGACCAGCAGTGCGCACGTGGGAAGCACCATGGTGGTGCAGGATGGCGTGGCGGGGCCCTACGGATTGCGCGTGCTCGTGCGTCCGCCGGCGGTAATTCCCGGCTTGGTAGACGTGGTCATTCGCACCACGACCCCATCGACGCGTCCGTCGGCCGTCACGGTGCAGCCTGCGCTCTGGCGTTACGGCACCAAGGGCGCCCCTGCTCCCGAAGCGGCACCGGCTGTTCCGGGCGAACCGGGCACGTTCCAAACACAGATCTGGATCATGAGCAGCGGGTCGTACGCCATTCACGTGGCGGCAACCGGGCCGGCGGGCAGTGGCACATTCATCGTGCCGTATACCAGTGCTGCCACGGCCACGCTCGGCATGCCCGACTGGCTTGGCTGGGTGCTGGCAGCGCTCGGCGCGTTCCTGGTGTTCGGACTCGTGTCGGTCATTGGCGCCGCCTCGCGTGAAGCCACGCTTCCCGCAGGACTCACCCCCGATGGGCCGCGCTATCGTCGTGCACGGTTGGCCTCGGCGATGGCGTTCGTGATGCTCGCCGTCATGGTGACTGGTGGCTGGAAGTGGTGGACGGCGGTGGAAGCTGATTACCGGGATGCCCTGCTTCGTCCGGTGCGCGCCGAGGGCACTGTGAGTGCGGGCGCCGAGCGCACACTGACGCTGACGGTGACCGACAGTTCGTGGCGCTTTGCCAAGCCCGGTGAGCGTTTACGTGGAGGGCAGAGCACACCGCTCATGCCGGACCACGGCAAGCTGATGCACCTCTTTCTGGTAGAGGCGGGCGGCAAGGGCGCGGTGGCGCATTTGCATCCGGTCCGCCGCGACGAGCGCACGTTCACCACGCCGCTCACCGCGGTGCCTGCGGGGACGTACTGGCTGTTCGCCGACGTAGTCCATGAGAGCGGTGCGACGCGCACTATCGTCGATACGGTCACGGTGGCGGCCGGTGAATCGTCGCCGAACGCTGATGGTGACGACGCGTGGTCGCTGTTGCCGCCCACGGTCAATGCGGGCGCCGCAGCGCTGAGCGACGGCGCCACCTTCGCGATCGCACTCGACAAGACCCCGGCGGTGGGGAGCGATGTGCTGATCACCGCGCGTCTCACCAATGCCGATGGATCTCCCATGCCGTTGGCGCCGTGGCTTGGCATGGCCGGCCACGCGATGCTGCTACGTACGGATGGCGGGGTGTTCATGCACTTGCACCCGATGGGTACCAGCTCGATGGCGGCCCAGGAACGGCTCGTGCGGCGCGAGGCGGGCGATACGTTAATGCATGGGGATTCGCAGCCCATGGCGGCAATGGCCGACATGCACGCATCGCACGGGGGAGGTGCGGCGTCAGCGAGTGCAGGTGCAGGTGCAGGTGCAGGTGCAGGTGCAGGTGCGGTCGCGGCGCAGGGCGTGGTCAGCTTTCCGGTCGCGATTCCATCGGCGGGACGCTATCGCATCTTCGTCCAAGTGCGGCGCATGAGTGGCGTGATCGAGACGGCGGCGCTGGATGTGGTGGTGCCGGAATAACAAGCGCGTGAACGCGGGGCGGCGTTGTGCCGGTGTACCGCATAGTCACTGACGTCTTTCTCGCGACGCACGGGACACAGTCGCTGAGGTCAGCCGCATCGAGGCTGAACCGTACTCGGAGGGTGCGTGCTGCAAGCTTGACACGAACACAAACGGGCGACGTAAGGAGACGTCGCCCGTTTGGCTGCACCGGTTACCCAAGGGATGGTGTCACCGTCCCCAGGAAATCATTCACGCACGACGGCGACGGACTGCGGCGATTCCAGCGAGGCCCGCAATCATGAGCGCGACTGACGAGGGTTCCGGTACGCTGGACCTCGGGCCGGCCGTATAAGCGATATCATCCCAACCGATACCGCCGCCGTCCGTGATGTTCGTCAACTCGAAGCTCGTGATCGTACCCCACGACGAGAGATCGATAAACACCGGGTCGATTCCTTCACCGTTTCCGAGAATGTTCTGCGAACCAAGGAAGCTGAGGCCATTGAAGAGATTGACCTGCGCCACCTTCACGTTACCCACGTCGTTGATTCCCATGCCCTTCAGCGATACACCGCTTACCGCACTGAGGAACGTCACGGTTGTCGGTGCCGCGCAATCGATGCTGCTGTTGATCGGACCGGAACAGATGAAGTTGGGCTTCGATCCGTTGTACCCGCTCTGGCTCGTGATGTAGTTCACGTTGCCCAGGCTCGAAGAGAACACCACACCCGAGTACTGGTTCGTTACCACCGTTCCGTCGCTCAAATTGTCGAAATTGATGACCGTCTGGGCGCCGGCAGTCGATGCCAGCCCCAAGGTGGAGGCGGCAAGGAGGAGGCGGAGATGACGCACTGTGTACCTCTGGGGGCGAGATGAGCGAACGGAGGGGGCAGGTGCCCAGCAACAGACTCGGTGCGGGGCCTACACCGAAGTCATCAGGAAAGTGGGGCAAGAAGTATGCCGATTCGGTTGTATAAAGAGACGCTCTGCAGACTCCCTCCTGAAATCACAGCGGCTGATTATCGAGGCGCATACCGATGCGTACGCGAAGTGTGGCGGTCATGCTACGCATTGTGGCGCAGCCTCGGCCATGGCAACGTCTCTCGAAGGGGATGCCACCTACCCTTCCAGCTCTTCACCTCACACATTCGGCGACGGGTTCTACACATCTGATGCGTCACCAGCAGGCCAAGATTCGGTAAACTTCGTGTTAAGCACACGTCCGGCGCATGAGGCGCGCCACAAATTGATGATGATCGATCGTCTCATTGCGTGACCCTGCCCTTGACCATGACGAACACACGTTCACGTACCGCCGCCTTGCTGGTCGCTGTCGCCGCCGCCGCAACGCCACTGTCTGGTCAAGCCACAAGCGAGCGCCGTGCGGTTGAGATCATCGGCCATCGTGGTGCCGCTGGCCTGGCGCCGGAGAATACGTTGGCGGCGTTCCGGCGGGCCTGCGCCATTGGTGTCACGGGCATCGAACTCGACGTGCATCTCACTGCCGACAGTGTGCTCGTCGTGCACCACGACTACACGCTGCATCCGGATCTCACGCGTGATGCCGCTGGCGCGTACAGCATTGGCGAGCCGCGCCCGCTGTTGCGACAGATGACGGTCGCGCAGCTCCGTACGTACGACGTGGGGCAGCTGCGGCCCGGGTCCGACTATGCCAAGCGTCATCCGCTGCAGGAACCGCGTAGCGGAGAGCGTGTCCCCACGCTCGATGAGGTGATCACCCTCTTCAAGGCCGAGTGCGCGCCACCCACGCGACTCGTCGTGGAAATCAAGACCGATCCCACGCGCCCGGAGCTGTCTGCTCCGGCTGCGCTGCTCGCCGAGCGCACCGTCGCGCAGTTACGGAGCCGCGGTGTTGCAAACCGAGCGCAGATCATCGCGTTCGATTGGCGCGCGGTCATGCGCGTGCAACAGATCGCGGCTGACATCCCCACGAGTTATCTCACTTTCGAAGGGCGGGACTCGACGGACTGGAACACGATCGAGATTGGCCGCGCGGGCGCCGCGATCTGGATGGGCGGGATCGACGTGGACGCGCATGGCGGGTCTGTGCCGCGCGCGATTGCGGCCGCTGGCGGCAAGCACTGGTCGCCGAACTTTCGCAACCTCACCGCCGAACGAATCGCGGAGGCCCATGCACTGGGCCTCCGCGTCTATCCGTGGACGGTGGATGATCCGACCGATATGAAAGCCATGATCGAACTCGGTGTTGACGGCATCACCACCGATCGGCCGGATCTGCTACGTGCGCTGTTGGCGTCGCGTGGTTACGGCGCGCGTGATGCTTCCCACCGGCCACGTGCAACGACCGAGTCCGGCTTGTCAGCGAGCGTGTTCACCAAGGTGCCTACGAGCTTCCCGTCTTTCATGCGACCGACGGAGCGGAAGTTCATCAGGGGGCCCTTCGGATTCGCCGGGCTCGAATAGGGCGCCGTCGACGTCGCGATCATGCTGTCGCCATCGAACGTCCGCGTGAATGGTATGGCGTCCTTCGATCCTTCGATCGTCAGCTTGCCGCTCGCATCGTCGACGCTTTCGCTGGTCCAACGTGCGGTCACGGAATCACTCGTCTCACCCATCGACATCCCGTTCCACTTGCCAGAGACGTCGGAGGCGGTGAGCAGAACCGGGGCTGGAGTCATCGCTGCTGCCGTGGTATCTGCAGCGGGAGTTTCTGCCTTCGAGCAGGCAACGAGTACGAAGGCCAAACAGAACATTTTGCGCATGGAACCCTCCTTGGTGGCGGTCGGTGACCGCCGCGAGCCGTTCACATCAGGCCAACATTGAATAGGAACAGTGCATCACGCTGGACGCTTTCGCGAATGTCACGTGCGTACGCTTGAGGTTGGCTGACGTTCTTCGTGACGCATGGCGTGCTGATCGTTACCGCGTCATCGCGGGGCTGTCACAGAACGAACCGATGATAGGGGACCCTACTCTTCCCCCTCCCGGAGTGCACATGCCATCTACGCGACGGTTCGTTCTCTTCGCGTCCCTCTCGGTAGTCGCGGCGCATGCGCTGCCCGCTCAACAGCCGGCGAAGCGTGACACAGCGCAGCAGCTCAATACGGTGAAGGTCACCAGCGTTACGGGCCGCGGCAGTGCCCGCGCTGCGGCGGCGGTGGATTCGCTGCAGCTGAAATCGACGGCGCCAGGTACAAGCGCACTCAAGGTCATCGAGCGCCTCCCGGGTGTGAACATGCAGTCGGTCGACGGTTTCGGGATGTACGAGTGGTCGAACCGCATCACGATGCGCGGCTTCCAGACGCAGCAGATCGGTCAGACGATGGACGGCATACCTCTCGGTGACATGTCGTACGGTAACTTCAACGGCCTCGGGATCGGCCGCGCGGTGGACGCCTCCAATCTGTCGTCGACGCAGGTGACGCAGGGGACCGGTGGCCTCGGTACCGCCAGCGGCAACAACCTCGGTGGCGTCGTGCAGTATGCCAGCGCCGATGCCTCGGCCAAGCCCACCTTTCTGCTGCAGCAAATGGGCGGGCAGTACAGCTCGCGTCGTACGATGCTGCGCTATGATCTCGGCTTCAAGCAGTTCGGCAACAACGGCTTCAATGGTTTTGTGTCCGTCTCCCGTTTCGACGGCAACAAATGGAAGGGTGGCGGTGATCGGTACTCGAGCTTTCCGGGCAATCAGTCGCTGCTCTTCGGACAGAACGGCTTCATTGGCGGTGCAGGGCAGACCTGGCACGAGCAGATCAATGCCAAGGGAACGCTGTACCTCGGTTCGAATCGTGTGACCGGCTTCTACAACTACGCCAACCGCAAGGAGTCCGATTACATGGACCTCTCGCTCGGCGTGTTCAATGGATCGGTGCAGGCACCCGGTGTCCAGTTCGGTCCGATGTTCGACTATTTCTCGGATTGGGCGACGGCGAAGCAATTCGCCGAGTTGAGCACGCGGACGTACAACCCGCTCACGGACGCCGCGTACTTCAATTCGGCGCAGGGGGCGCGTCTCGACCATCTCGCGTATCTCAAGGGCGAGTTCCGTGTGAACGATGCGGTCCGGTTTGAAGTCCAGCCCTATCTGCACCTCAACCGTGGTGGTGGTGACTGGCATGCCCCGAGCTACGGTGCCAGCTACAGCCCCGATCCGATCATGTTCCGCCAGACGCAGTACGAAGCGAACCGTATGGGTGTCGTAGGCAAGCTGACGTCGGTGTTCACGATGGCCGGCGTAGGCAACACCTTCGAAGTGGGCACGTGGCTGGAGAACAACAACTCGAGCAACCGTCGTCCGCGCTGGCGCATGAGGAACTACGCGTCGAGCCCCGAGGTGGATTACTCGAACGTGCTGCGCCTCGACTACGACCGCACGGCCGAGATCATGACCACAATGGTTTATGCGCAGAACACGAATAAGCTGATGCGCGACCGACTCACGCTGACCTACGGTGCCAAGTACCTGAATGTCGGTGCCGACTTCACCAATAACGGCAACACCCCGACCGATGGCGTGGTGGCGCCGATCTTCGCCGACCCGACGCGTCCGTCGCTTTCTGCGCCCACCAAGGGTGGCGTGCTGCCGCAGGTGGGAGCGGTGTTCCGGGCCACGGAGAACAATGAACTGTTCCTCAACTGGGCGGAGAACGTCAATCAGTTTCCGTACAGTCCCGCTGGCGGCGTGTACAACGCCAACCCGACCACGTTCGACTACTTCAAGCAAACGGCAAAGCCGGAGCGCGCCACGACGATCGAGGGCGGTGTGCGCACGCGCCGTGGCCGCATCGAAGCGGGCTTCACCGGGTACGCGATCGACTACCGCAATCGTCTCCTCGGCATCGCACTTTGCCCGGCGACCGTGACGTGCGCCACCGGCTTCGGCAACGTGGGCAGCGTGAATACGGCTGGCGTCGAAGGTGTAGTCAATGCCGACCTCACGAAAGGCTTCCGCCTGTATGCGTCGGCGTCCTACAACAGCTCGAAGTTCGGTTCGAATTATCGCACCAACGAAAACGATCCAAAGACCGAGGTCTTCACCAAGGGCAAGACGGTGCAGGACGCGCCGAAGCAGTTGCTGAACGCGAGCTTGTCGTACAACAAGGCGCACTTCTCGGGTTCGCTCGGCGGTCGCTTCGTTGGCGAGCGGTACTTCACGTACACCAACGATCTCGACAGGGCGGGTGACGGCGCCGGCAAGGTGGCGTCGTACTTCGTGTCGGATGCATCACTGCGCTATGACTTCGGTCGTGTGGGTGCGCTCCGCGGCCTCGAGGCGCAGCTCAACCTGAACAACCTGTTCGACGAGCGCTACGTCGCGACGATGGGTTCGAACGGGTACACCGCCAGTGGTGACAACCAGACGCTGCTCACCGGTGCGCCGCGTCAGGTCTTCTTGACCCTCAGCACGCGCTTCTAGGACCGACGTTGATGGGACCAGCACGCCTCAACGGCGGTCTGGGTAGGGCGGCAGCCGTCGTGCGGAGGGCACGGCGGCTGTTGTCGTTCCCGCCGTTGCGGGGGGGCGACCTCCGATAGTGTGACGCCGGACGGCATGGCGCGGTCATTGTATGACCATACCCGCGCTTCGGAGCCGTCATGCCAGTCTGCCGTACCAGCCTGCTAGTTGGAACGTTGCTCCTGTCCATCGCGTCGCGGCAGCTGCCAGCGCAGATGGCTGAGGGGCGCGGCGTTGTCGCCGCGCTGTCGAGCGCGCAGCGGGCGCTCGCGAACGAGCTGGTTGGCGCTCATCGGGGCGACCTCGTGCAGCTTCCGAAGACGTATGGGCGTCTGCGCGGCGAGGTCGAGCGACGAACGGGACTTACATGGCGCGGGCCGGATCCTCTGGTCGTGCTCGCCGGCGAGTTTACGAATCAGATTGCCTGTGATGGCGGGCGGTGCGACGCGCGGCTCGAAAGTGTGCGCGCGATCGCGGGACACGACAGTCTGGTGGCCTCGGTCGTGATCGTCTCGCCGGCCAGTCTACTGTCTGAGCAGGTGTGGGTTCACGAACTCACGCATGCGCTGCTCATGCAGCATGGCCGCATAACCGAGAGTGAGCGCCACGATCCGCGCTGGTTCCCGAAAACCATTCTCGCGGTTCGTTGAGAGTCGACGCATTCATCATGAGTCCATCCGATTCCGGCGTGTTCCAAGTGGTATTCGTTCCGGCCGTGTTCGCCGGTCT
This sequence comes from bacterium, assembly GCA_027484025.1. Classification (GTDB taxonomy): domain Bacteria; phylum Gemmatimonadota; class Gemmatimonadetes; order Gemmatimonadales; family Gemmatimonadaceae; genus Gemmatimonas. The sequence continues at coordinate 43,781 of JAIXTI010000081.1, read as the reverse complement.
CGGTGCTTTGCTCGTTTTCAACAGACGTCGGACGCTGCGGCCGTGGTTGCTGTGGCTACCACTCACGTTGGCGCTCGTCATTGTCCCGATTGCCGTCCCACTCATTCAGGACGTGCGCAGCCACGCCGGGGGGGAAGGCGCCGCCTGGGGGCGCCTTGGCGAAGTGATCATCCTTCTGTGGCTCATCCCTGTCTTCTGTGCGGCAGGAGGAGCACTCCTGGCACTGATGGTGTTGCTCCCCCGATATGGCTATGCCGATCGTGCCGCGGTGAGAGCCCAACGCAAAGGGCCATGGTACGGCATACTGTTGGGACGACGCTCCCCCGAGGAGTTGCGCTTGCGCTCGCTCGTGTCGCTGTGGGGGCTCGTCGTGATCGGTGTGCTCTGGCTGCTCGGCGTGAGGCCGGGGTAAACACGCACGGAAGCCGCTCACGACAGACATAAGCGGCTTCCGATCCTGCGGCCTGTTTACTTGAGCGGCGTGTTCAACTTGATGAAGTACAGCACGACACGGTCGCGCTGCTGCGTCGCGGGGAGCAGCTTCGAGATGAACGTGCTGTTGCCGCCGTCGACGACACCAAAATCATCGTCATTGGAGACCACCAGCAGGTCGCGCCCCACCAGCGTCACGCCTTCGAGCTTGTCGTGTGGATATCCGCCGGGATGGGTGAGTAGGTCATAGACCAGCGTCTTACTGACGGGCGTAATGCTGTTGCTTGCACGCTCCCCTTTGGACAACGCTTCGAGCACTTTGCCGCCAAAGAGCTTGCCCGCCGCCGAGTTGGTCGGGTCACTCACGTCCGTCGCGCCACTGATATCGATCTTGTAGATGCGCTTGCTCGCCGCGGCAGGCGAACCACCTTGATAAAGTCCATCACGTTCGATGACGAGAAACGTGGTGGCCGTGAGCGCCTGGATTTCGCAGATCAGGTTCCCAACAGCATCCACTTCATAGACAAACGTCTTGGTCGCGCCCGTGGCGATGTCAAAGGTGACAATGCGGTGCGCATCGCTGGCCCGTCCAATGGTTGCGGTGGGATTGTCGAGCGGCGACTGCATCGCCCCCACCAGCGTCCGTTCATCGGGAGTGATGGCCAAGCCTTCCATGCCGCGGTTCGGGCGGCGCAAGGCTAGTACCTGCGGTAACCGCCGACCACCGGTGCCCGATCCGAACGGATTGATACGCTCGATGGTTCGTCCGCCAGCATCGAAGTGCACGATGTGTGGCCCGTACTCGTCAGACACCCAAAACGTCCCATCCTTTACCAACGCCAGCCCTTCGCTGTCCATCCCGTCCGGGTCCGGCGTGATCGGGGCGCCCGCTGGATCAATACCAGACTCGCCAGTCGCGCCTTGCCCAGCCGGGTTTGGTCGGCCGCTGATGCTCACACCCGACGCGTTCTTGAGGTCCACGACGCCAATGCGACGCAGCGAATCTCCGGCGATGCGAAACTTGCCGATGGTCGGGACAAAGTTCGGGAGCGGAAAGAGCAGCCGGTTGGCGACAGCCGTAGTGGTGTTCGGCCCGCGGTCGGTCATGATCCAGAAAACCGAGGGATCCGTGGGATCGACGACGACCGCCGAGCCGTACCCACCGGAGATCGCGACGCCACCCTGCGTACCCCACGTCACCGGCGCGGCATCCACTGCTTTTGCGGGGTAGGTCACGTTCTCGCCGGGTGCGGTCGAGGAATCATCATTGCACCCACTCGAGAGCAGCGCGGCAACAACGGCGTAGAAGGGACGGACACATCGGATATTCATGGCTGCTCTCTCTAGGGGAGTGTGAGGGATAAGCCGCAATGATGTGTCGTCTTCGTCACGGGATCGTGAAGACGAGTCTACGTCGTGGTCACGGACGCGATACCGTGGTGAACGCGTCCCGCAGATACTGCTGCTGCGCGGATGGACCATCGCCATTGGCCGGCGTGTAGTGGCCATCCGGGTGCAACTGCCATCCCGATGGGTCATTGAGGTATCGGGCCAGCAGTTCGTCGAGTTGCTGCCGATGTGCTGACGAGACGATTGGCACCAGCAGCTCCACCCGCCGCCGCAAGTTGCGCGGGCGAAGATCACTCGAGCCAATCAGATACTCCGGCGCGTTGTCGTTCTGGAACCGGTAGACGCGCGAGTGTTCAAGAAAGCGCCCGACGACGCTCACTACGCGAATGTTCTCGGAAAGCCCGGCGACCTGCGGACGCAAGGTGCAAATGCCGCGCACAACGAGCTGCACCGGCACTCCCGCTTGCGAGGCGGTATACAGCGCCCGCACCATTTCGCGGTCGGCTAGGGCGTTGACCTTGGCGGTGATCCCGCTGGCGCGCCCGGCGCGCGCGTGTGTGGTCTCGCGGGCAATTCGGTCGAGCAACGCGGCGCGCAACTGTACCGGCGCCACCAACGCTTCACGTGGGAGTGCGGCCGGCGCGCGCGGCGTGCCTCCATCGTCGCCACTGACGGCGCGGAAGAACGCGGTGATGTCTTCTCCCAGCGATGCGCGTGCGGAGAAGAGCGACAGATCGGTGTAGAGACGCCCGCTGCGAGGATTGTAGTTTCCCGTGCCAATGTGCACGTAGCGACGCAAGCGTTCGCCTTCGCGGCGCACGACCAGCGCGGCTTTGGCGTGTACCTTGAGGCCCGGTAATCCGTACACCACGTGTCCGCCTGCGCGTTCGATGGCCCGCGCCCAGCGCACGTTGTGCTCTTCGTCAAATCGCGCTTGCAGTTCGACGAGTGCAAAGACCTGCTTCCCCGCTTGGGCCGCCAGGAGCAACGCGCCGGCCACGGGAGATGGGTTTCCAACCCGATAGAGCGTCGCCGAAATCGATGTCACGTCGGGATCGGCGGCGGCTTCTTCAAAAAATCGGACGACAGAGTCGTTGAAACTGTCGAACGGGTGATGGGCGAGCACATCGCCCTCGCCGATGGCCTCGAACAGCGAACGGCCAGCAACCGGTGACGCATGGGGCAGTTCGGGCCAGGACAGTTCAACGGTAGCGGCAGCAAAGGGCAACTGCGTCAGGCACCGCAGGTCGAGCAGACCGTCTACTACTTGCACGGCCGACACCGTGAGCAACTGATCCCGGGCCGACGCTTCGCGATGCAGGCTTTCCAGCAGCAGATCACTCACCGCACTTGGCATGCTGCGGTCCACTTCCACCCGCACCGCCGGATTGAGCGGACGGCGCATCGTGGCGCGATCGACCGCGTCGAGCAGATCCTGCCCATCGTCGTCGGTGAGCTGCAGATCACCGCCGCGGGTGACGCGGAACAGATGCGCGCTCTCCACCTGTACGTCGGCATACAGCGACGAGACGTTGGCGCGCAACACATCCTCGAGGGGGATGACATGGCTACTGCGGCCGGGCACCGGGAGCAGTCGCGGGACATCGCCTGGCAACTCGTGTTCGGCCACCCGGAGCCGAGCTTCGGCATGTTCGCGGTACACGACGGCGATGAACAGCCCCAGATGCGCGAGATGCGGGATGGGGTGTCCGGCGCTCAGCGTGACCGCATGCGACCGTAACGTGGGATGGATGTCGCGCTCATAGACCTCCTGCAACGCCCGCTGCTCCGACGGCGTCAGCGCCTCCCACCGAACCAGTTTCACCCCGTACGCCGCGGCCTCAGCAAGACAGGCCGCGGCCAGCTGGTCCATGCGGGCCATGATGCCTTCCACGGCCGATTCCACACGGGCCAGCGTCCGGGCCGCCACGCCGTTGTCGCCGACGGCGTCAACCGCCGACCGCCGCAACTCGGCCATGCGAACCATGTACAACTCGTCAAGATTGCTCGTGACGATCCCCAAGAACCGGAAGCGCTCGATGAGCGGCACGTCCGGGCTGGCCGCCATCGAGAGGACGCGGTGCTGAAACGCCAGCAGGCTCAGCTCGGCCTCGAGCAGATCCTCGTCGTCTTCGGACTGACTGAGCAATTGTTGGGCAGAAGTCATCGCGCCCCAAGATAGAGCGTGCGGTGGCTACTGGGGTAGGCGAGGCTTCTGGCGCGGCGGGACACGCGCGGACAGCGGTGCTGGTGTATACGCTGGCACAAAGCGACACCCGGTGGCCGGATCGTACGCGGCCGCAGTCTGCGCGCACGCTGACGCCACCCCGTTTGGTGTAGGCACCGTCCCTTGCTCCACCCATGCGAGTAGCGCGAGCATCGCGCTGACGTACTGCGCGTCGCTCAGATAGCTGTGTTCGCGATCCTGCGTGAACAACTGCACGAGCGCTTTACCACGCCCGGCCCGCTCCATGGTGCGATTGAACGTATCCTCGAGCTCCACGAACGCGGTGGGGTCGTCAATACCATGCATGGTGAGTACGGGCACGCCAATGCGGCCCGTCGGGTCGGCATCGGCCGCCAGTGTCGCTACGGCATCGGCATCGGCGCTGTAGCGCGCGACCGCCTCATTCAACGCGGCGCCTCCGGTATACTGCACACCGGCGGTCGAGAACGGATTGCGACCGTTCGTGCGCTTGGAGACGATATCCTGAAAATGCCACGTGCCCCAATTCAAATGCGCAATGAGTGTGCGTTCCGGCACGCGGACGGCGGCGAGAATAGTGGCGAGATTCCTGGTTTGCTCCGGCGTGCGGTTCGCGGCGGCTTTGCGAACACCGGTACACGCATCGACACGATCGGCCAGCTGCGCGCGCGTAAGCGTTGCGCCAACGGGGAGGCCTTGCCAGAGCGCATACTGCGGCTCGTCTGCTCGCGGATGATTGCTGCACACCGCCTGATACACTACGCGAAGATCCATGCGGAAATCGTACGAGTAGGTCGCCCCTCCAAGCACGCCGCTGGTGAGCAGCACCGCGTCGTACGGCACGCGCCCCTGTGCATCGCGTGCGCCGAACCACTCGGCCGTGCGCGCTGCGACGCCCGCCCCCCACGACTGGCCGTGCAGGATGGTGCGCTCAGGCTGGCCGAACTGCGCAATGAAGAGCTGTCGGGAGCGCTCCACATCCTCGGCGGCTGAACGCACCGCGACGCCACCTTGATGATACGTACTCGCGACTACGGCAAAGCCGAGGCGCGTCCAGATATTCCAACGGGTCAGGTCATCGGCACTCCCCTTGGGATCCGGTGCACCGAGGTCCGGTCCACCGTGCGCGTGCACAACCAACCGCTTGTTCCACGACGCCGGCATCGCGATCCAGTAGAAGGCCCCCGCGCTATCGGTGCCGAGGCTGCACTGCACCGTTGCCGGAATGCCGTCGGGACAGGGCGTGGGTTCGGCGCGTTTGGCTTGGGCGCCGAGCGACGACGCGAGCAGCGTTACACTGAGCAGTCCGGCGCGGAGGGCACGCGCGGTCGTCGAACACATTGGGGAAGTGGCCACGCGAGCGGTGGGAACGGGCGAGAGAGTGGTGGGGAGAGCGATCCCTCCAGTCGCGGCGAAAAGAAAGACCACGCGCGACGGATGACGGGGAAGTATGGGGAGTCGGCGCGAGTCCGCAACGGTGGCGCACGTGATGCTTCTCTATGTGCGCCTGAGAGCAATTCCTACCTGCTCATCACGCGCGCGGCAGACCACTCCTGACCTGTTCAATTCCTGCCACGAGCGACGGCAGATCCCACGGCTTCGCTAACCGGGCTACACGGGCATCGGCCTCGAGATCGTGAGCGAGCGCGTCATGCGTGAAGCCGGAGACGAGCAGCACCGGAGTGTGATTGCCGTTTCGGCGCAAGTCACGCACGAGGTCGAACCCGGTGCCACCGGGCATCATGACATCCGAGATGATGACCTGCACGTCAGCATCGCTTTCGAGATGCGACTTCGCCGCAGCGATGTCACTGACGCTGACGACGTGGTGGCCGAGTCGTTGCAACGAACGTTCGGTGACGCGTCGCACCTGCGGATCATCGTCAACCACCAACAGTCGATACGGTCCGTTGTGGGCGGTGGCTTGTGGAGCGCGCGGTGTCGGCGTGAGGCGTGAGGTCTCGCGCGCAACGGTCGTGATTCCGGTAGGTGTCAGGGGAAACCACAACGCGGCGCTCGTCCCCTCGCCCGGTGCACTCTCGATCACCAGGCGGCCACCGTGGTCCTCGATGGTCCGCTGCACGATGGCCAGTCCCAGCCCGGTGCCTTGGTGGGCTGCCTTGGTGGTGTAGAACGGTTCGGTGGCATGTCCGAGCACTTCCGGCGACATCCCGGGGCCATTGTCGCGCACCTCGATGACGATCCATGATCCATCAGGGAGCGCTCGTTCCTGCACCTCGATCGCGAGCTGGCCATGATCATCCACGGCATCGCGCGCATTGAGTACCAGGTTGAGTAGTGCCTGTTGGATAGCGTCGCGGTCGAGGTGCAATACGGTTGCCGGAACATTGGCTGGCAGCTCCAGCGGCACACTCGCTGGTAGCACGCGCCGCAACATCTCTTCGGTTTCGCGCAGGAGCGGCGCCAACGGTTGCGGCACCAGCACCACCTGTTCGTGTCGACTGATGGAGAGCAGCCGTCGCGTCAGCCGCGCGCCGCGCAGCGCGGCATCATCGATCGCGGCGAGTTCGGCATTCGTCGTGGCCCCGCCGAGCGCGTCGACGTTGGCCCGTACGACCGTCAGCAGATTGTTGAAGTCGTGGGCCAGTCCGCTGGCCAATCGCCCGATGAGATCCAGCTGTCGGATCGTCTGGAGCTGTTCCTGCTGCTGCGCGGCATTGGTATGCGCCGCGTCGAGCGCGAGGGCCATGCTCAGCAGCACATGAATGACCGGCGGCGCCACCAACGCCGGGACGATCACGGCAGGAATGAAGTAGGCCCATGCCTTCTCCGGTGGCGCCTTGAAGAGCACGAAGAACCCAGCGACAAGCGCAACCGATGCGGCGACGCTGAACGTCGTCAAGGCGAGCATCGTGCGGAGGCGTCCAAGCCGGACAAGGCGGGCGTGCCAAAACATCGAATTCCGGGACAGCGGTGGCAGCGTGAACTGCCTTTCGAACGTACGGGCTATTGGTTGCTCGAGCAAGTAGCTAATTGGCGGACCAACGACTCTGACCCCTTTTCCACGCCGCGCTAGAGTACCGCTTTGGGGACGACGCGGCGGAACCAGACCGCCAACCGTTTGCCGAACCGAACGTTTCCATCGGGATTGAATGTGGCCGTCGTGCGCCACGCGTTTTCGGGACGCATGTCTTCCTCCATGGCGCGCGTCAGATCGCCGGCTATTCGCGCCTCATGAATGATGGCGAGACACTCGGTGTTGAGATTGGCGCTGCGCGGGTCGAGGTTGAACGTACCGATGACGGCGATGTGATTGTCGACCACCATCGACTTGGCGTGCAGTCCGAACACGGGGGCATAGTCAATCGTCGCCTGCAGGGCTCCTGTCATGATTCGCCGCCGCACGGCGGCATCGGGTTTGAACTCGTAGAGTTCAACCCCCAGCGCCAACAGCGCGGCCCGCTCGCGCTGGTAACCGCTGAACGCGTCGAGGTTATCGGTGGAGGCGAGGCTGTTGGTGAGGATACGTACCCGTACACCACGCGCGACCGCGTCGCGAAAGAGCGCCTGACTGAGCGCCGTAGTCACGAGATACGGTGACTGAATGGTGATCGATGTCTTCGCGTTACGTACCAGTTGGATCAGCGCATCGGTGCTCAGTCCACCGCCACTGAGACCATCGGTGCCGGCGTTCTTGCCGGGAAGATCGGTGACGAACTCCGCGCTGTCCGTCCACACGAGGGCGCCGGACTGCTGCATCCGGTCGAAGGTGGCAGGAACTTGCGCGATGCGCTCGCGCACCTGCGGCCAGAAGTTGCGCGGGTCGCAGGCATAGTCATGCAGATACCGATACGCTGCGGCCGTATCTGCCGGGGACACCGTCGCCCGCACGAGTGAAGCCACCGGCACACTGAGCGGGTCATTCCAGAACTGCGTGAAGGAGCGCTGCACAGTGCGCGCCACGGTTCCGAGCAACAAGACGTCGCGATCACGGAAGTTGTACGCGTGATCGTAGTCGAAATACTCGTCGGCAATGTTGCGGCCACCGGTTATCACGACCTGCGAATCGACGATGAACGTCTTGTTGTGCATCCGCTGATTGAAGCCGCGGAAGTCGGTGGTCAGGTTGAACAGCTTCGTCGAGAGCGACTTCCCGATGTTGGTCGTCGGGTTGTACAGCCGAATCTCGAGATTGGGATGCGCATCGAGCGCCAACAGCGTCTCCCCGTCGGCTTCGAGCATGAAGTCATCGACCAACACGCGCACGCGCACGCCCCGATCGGCGGCTCGCAGCAGATAGTCGGCCGCGATGAGTCCGACGTTGTCCGCGGTGAAAATGAAGTACTGAATATCGATCGTGCGTTCGGCGGTCTCCGTCAGCCAGGCCCGCGCGATCATGGAGACATCGCCTTCTTCGAGCGTAAAGACGCCGGTGCTGGCGCGCAGGCGTTCGGCCACCGGTGCCAGATGCTGTGAGAGCGGTAGCGCGAGCTGCTGTCGCGAGGCACAGAATGCGGCGTCGGCGACCACGCGCCGAGTCTCCCGCACCGGTGCGTCGCTTCGGGTCATCCAGACGACCGGCACCGCCAACAGGGCGACGGTGGTCAGGGCCACGGCAACAGATCGACGGCGCACACGCATCATGAAAACATGGAACGAAGGAAACGCCGCGCGCTGCCCACGTGGCAGCGCCGGACGGGCTCGCTCTAGAAGAGACGGTTGGCGCCCACGCGAAGAAACGGCACGTTGCCCGGCGCGAGGTCCGCGACGCTGCGGCCGTCGCGCGCGTACTCGAGGCGCCGCAATACGGTCATACCGGCGTCACCCGTGAGCTGCCACTTGCCGCCGCGTGGCGCCCACCGCAGCTGGGGCCCAACGGTCGCGTTGGCCAGCCAGAGATCGGTGCCGCCCGCTACCTGCTGGGCCGCCGAGAGACCGTACTGGGCGCCGACCAGAGAGGCGTTGAGGCCTACGTCGAGCCCCTTGCGTGGCATCCACCAGAGGTCGCCGCGGGCTGGCAGCAGAGCGTCTACCAAGAGGCGCCGCTTGGGCCGCGAAACCACGTGCACGACCGGGATAGGGAGCAGTTTGCCGAAGCTGGACGCATACGAGAGCCCGAGGCCCACCGTCGTTCGCGGCGAGACGATGCGGTCGACGAAGGCAGCGCCTTCCACGCGGACGGCGTCGCCGTAGAGCCCCGGGCGCAGCACGCTCACCAGCGTGTGTTTGCTGCCGAAGGTGCGCAACAGCATGAGGTCGGCGGCGGCAACGTGCAGCGTGGTCACGTCGTTCTGCGAGGCGCTTTGGCGAGGCAGCGTGGCGTTGACTATCCTCCACTGACCCCCAACTACGGCAATGGTGTTGCCTTGCTGGCGTATAAATCGCTGACCCAAGTACAGTTGCAGTGATTCCTGCCAGAAGTCATTGCCCACCGTGGTTCCCGCTGGACGCGTCACCTGCGTGCTGCCGACGCGCTCGAGGCGCACGGTCAGGCGCTCCCGCTGCGCCGCCGCCGGTGTGGCCCACGCCGACAGCCAGATGAGCGCGACCAACGACGGGGTGGTGGCCGAGAGCGCGCGTGGGCGCTGGAGAGAGAGCCGAAGCGGCGACAGTCGAGTCATGGCGGGACGGAGGAGGGAGGCGAAGTTATAATGCAGATCAAATCACTCGGCAAACGTCCCCGCCCCCTTCGGTTACGGATCGCACCCAGTATGCGCCGCTTTTTCCTGCTCGTCGTCTCGCTTGCTTCTGCCGCGCCGCTGGCGGCGCAGTCCGCCCCGATCGCTCGCGTTGATACGCTCGTGGCGTCGGGCCAGGTCCCCGCGGCTATCGCGCAGATCGATCAGGCCCTCGCCGCGGCGCCCCGCGACTTCGAGGTGCTCTGGCGCGCCTCGCGCGTGCGTCTGCTGCAGGGCGACGCGCAGCCTGAAAAGAGCAAAACGCAGGACAAGCTCTATCGCGAGGCCCTCGCGCTCGCCGAACGCGCCATCAAGGCCAACCCGACCGCGCCGGACGGCTATGTCCGCCGAGCCGCGGCCAACGGCAAGGTCGCGCTCTTTTCAGGCGTGCTCGATGCGGCGGACTTCGTGATCCAAACGCGTGACGACACCGAAAAGGTCATTGGCATGCGCGGCGTGCCGCCCATGACGCTCGCCAGTGCGCACTACATTCTCGGCCGTACGCATCTCAAGCTCACCGATACGCCGCGACCGCTGCGCATGCCACTGGGCCTGGGCTTCGGCAACACCGCCGACGCGCTCACGCATCTCGCGCGCGCCACGACACTGCGCCCGGGCTTCGTGATGTTTCAGCTCGAGTACGCGCGCGCGCTCATCGCCAACGATCGCTCAGCCGACGCGCGCGCTGTGTTGCAGCAGCTCGGCGCGCTCAGCAATCAGGAGCCGGGTGACGAGCAGCGGAAGCAGGAAGGGGCCGAGCTGCTGAAGACGCTTCGCTGACAACACGGCGATCTACAAGGTGCCCAAGATCCGTCGCTTGTCACCGCGCCTTGCGCCCTTTCCCCGAATTCTGCTGACACTCGGCGTACTCACCGTGCCGGCCGCCGCGTTCGCGCAGGGCGTGTCGCCGCGCGACAGCACGAAAGACCGAGTGGCGGCAAAGCCGGCCATCATCGGCGGTGTTACGGTGCGTGCCACACCGCCTGCGGGCAGTGTGCGCGCGGCACCGGAGGTGAATGGCGCGTGGCTGCTGGCCGGCGTGAAAAGCGAGGTGCTTCAGGTCCGCGGGATGGACGCGAACCTGACCGAGAAGACCGGGCGTCAGCTGTTCGCGAAAATCCCCGGGGTGTTCGTCTACGACATGGACGGCTCGGGCAACCAGATCAACATCTCGACACGCGGCCTCGATGCGCATCGCTCGTGGGAGCTGAACGCCCGGCAGGATGGCGTGGTGATCAACTCGGATTTGTTCGGGTACCCCGCCAGTCACTACAGCCCGCCACTGGAGTCCATTGAACGGGTCGAACTGGTGCGCGGTACCGCCGCGCTGCAGTACGGTTCGCAGTTCGGTGGCATGGTGAACTACATCACCAAATCGGCTGACACCACCCGTGCCGTGAGCGTTGAGAGCAACAACACACTCGGGTCGTTTGGACTCCGCTCGACGTATAACGCCGTCGGCGGTCGGGTGGGGAAGCTGGACTACTATGCCTACCTCAACCTGCGACGCGCTGACGGGTATCGAGACGCCGCCGAGTCGGAGGGTGACGCGCAGTTCGCGCGGGTGATCTGGCGTGCATCGCCGACGCTGACCTTGCGCGCGCAAGTCGGGCGCTCCACTTATCGCTATCGCATTCCGGGGCCCCTTACCGATGCGCAGTTCGAGGCCGATCCACGTTTGGCCACGCGCACCCGCAACTACTACGGCCCCGACATCGTGGTGCCATCCCTGTCCGCCGAATGGACGCCGACGCCGCACACGCGCGTGCTGTCGCAGCTGAGTGGTGTGTTCGGGGCGCGGAACAGTGTGCAGTTCATCGGCTTTGCGACGGCGCGCGATACGGTGAATCCACTGACCGGGGCATTCGCCCCCCGTCAGGTGGATATCGACAACTTTGCGAGCCTGACGGGCGAAGTGCGTCTGGTGCACGACTGGACTATCAGTGGCAGGTCGCATCCACTGGCAATGGGTGTTGCGCTGTCCGACAACGACACGCAACGCCGGCAACTGGGGCGTGGCACCACCGCTTCGAACTGGGATCTGACTCGGAGCAGCGGCGACTTCGCGCGCGATGTGCGTTACGCCACGCGCCACATTGCGCTCTTTGCCGAGCAGCTGGTGCGGATCACTGATCGCTGGATGGTGGTGCCGGGGGTGCGTGTCGAGCGTGGCGCCACCCGCATGCGTGGACGGTTGGACTACTACGATCCGGCCAACGTGCCGCAGATGCTGCGCCACAACTTTCCGTTGTTCGGGGTGCGCACGTCGTACCGGCTTCGCGGTCAGGGCGAAGTGTACGGCGGAATCACGCAGTCCTACCGGCCGCAGATTCTGAAGGACGTGTTGCCGGAAAGCGCCATTGAGCGCACTGATCCCAATCTGCGTGACGCCAAGGGGTACACGCTCGAGAGCGGAGTGCGCGGCACGCTCCGTAGTCGCCTCTCGTACGATCTGGGAGCATTCGTGCTGCGGTACGACGATCGCTACGGGGCCGTGGTGCAGACCGACCAGCAGACGCGTGAGTCATTCGTGTTCAAGACGAACGTCGGCTCGTCGGTAACGCGCGGCGTCGAGGCTCGCCTCGATGCACTAGTGTACGCAGGCGGGCGCGCCACGGTGCAACTCTTCACGGCGACGTCGTTCTTCGATGCGACCTATCGCGCCGGGACGATCAATAATGCGGGCGTCAATACGGCGCTGACGGGGAAGCGTGTGGAGAGTGTGCCGCGCTGGATCAGTCGGAACGGCATCACGGCGACGGGCACGCAGTGGAGCCTGACGGGGCAGCTGAGTTACACGAGTGACACGTACGCGGATCCACTGAATACCGTCACACCAACCGCGAACGGCGCGCGTGGGCTGGTCCCGGCATATACGTTGCTGGACGTCAACGGATCGATGCGGGTGGCACACTGGCTTCGCGTGGGTGGTGGCATCAGCAACCTCACCAACGCGCAGTACTTTACGAAGCGTCCGACGATGTATCCGGGGCCCGGGGTGTGGCCGAGCGACGGGCGGGCGGCGCGGGTGACGGTGGAACTGACGCGATAGGCCGTACGTCCGTGTGTGTCCTTGCTACAAGGATAGATGTTGACCGACGCGCGCTGTAAGGAGCGCGCGGTGACGCTATAGATCCGCCACTGCCACCCGATCTTGCGATGGATTCGATACCAGCGCCCCGCACGACATCAAGCACACGTTGCTTCTGGCAGTGCGCGGGCTGGAGTGTCCTGCTTGCGCCGTTAACCATCGTGATCCACGAACTTGGCCATCTGCTGGTCGCGCGCGCGGTGGGATTCCCGAATCCCGTGCTGCACTTCAGCAGCGTGGACCCCGGCGCTGCCGCTGGCTTACCGGACAGCGCGTTAGGGCTGGCCACCCTGGCGGGGCCAATCGTCAGCGCCGTGCTCGCGCTGGTGGCCTGCGTCTGGATTGGGTGGCGCGCGGCGACGCCGTGGGCGCTCGCGTTGGCAGTCACCGCGGTGACTCGGTTTGCCGTGGGGATACCCTATACGCTCGTCACCGGCATCATCCGCTTCGTGGGCGCGCAGCTGGCACCGCCGGCGTTCGACGAATACAAGGCTGGTGCGGCGCTGGGGTGGTCGGGTGACCTGCTCCTCGCGGCGACATCGGCGTTGTGCATCGCCGTGTTGTGGTGGATCGGTCGCCATCTCCAGCGTGATGCACGTGGTGCAACGTGGCTGGGCCTTTTCGTCGGTACGGCGACGGGGTGGGCGCTCTGGATGAAAGGGCTCGGGCCGTGGTTGCTGCCGTGAGGCGCCGAATGCATCCGGAATCGATGAGGTGCGCGCGGCGCATTGTCGAGTGGTGTTCCGTAGAGCAGCGGTCGATGGCGACTTCGGCATGAACGGTACGGCCGCCTTCAGTTTTCGCGCAGCACGATCCGGCGCGCTTACCGCCGGACTGGCGCTCGCTATCGTGGTCGAAACGATAGCGCTGCACGCATTCTTGCAGGCGCGACATCCGGTCTGGGCGTGGTCGATGACCGTGCTCAGTGCGATCACAATGATCTATCTCGCCGTCGAGTTTCGTGCGTGGGGCACGGCGCGACTGCAGGTCACGCCATCGGCGATTCACCTGCGCGTACCGGGACGTGCTACGGCCACGGTAGCGCGCAGCCACGTGCGCAACGCCATACAGTCAACCTGGCGCGACGTGCCCGCGCGCGACACGCCGAAGTACCTCAACCTCATGGCGCCGGCCGAACCAAACGTTCTGCTCGAACTGCACGCGGAGGTTTCCGTGCGGCTGCGTGGCGGAATACTCTATCGTCCGATGACGCGTCTGGGGTTGCATGTCGATGAACCCGCGCAGTTTCTCGCGGCGCTCGACGCGATCACGCCGCCAACTGTGCTGCCGGACAACGCGGACTAGCGCCTCGCCGCAAGGCAGAAGCTTGCTGGTCTCTGGCGATGGCCGCATGCTATAGTCTGCTGCCGTCAACGCCGCCGTACGTCATCGATATCAAACGGGAATCCTGAATGCGCCGTGCACTGCTGGCCCTACTGGTGACACTCGCTCTACCATCGCGCGCAACGGCGCAGGCGGGACAGAGCGAACTCACGCGACTCCTCGAAACCGATCTGGCGAAGTACCCGGCCAAAGCCGGCGTGTACGTCAAGAACTTGCGCACCGGCGAGGAAGCACTGGTCAACGCCGACCAAGGCTTCAGCAGCGCGAGCGTCATCAAGATCCCCATCATGATCCGCGCGTTTCAGCTGGCCGATCAGCACAAGCTGAATCTCGACGAGCGCGTGGAGATTACCCGCGCGACGCTGCGCGACGGGACGGGCGTGTATCAGTACCTCGACATGGGCCTCAAGCCGACGGTGCGCGATCTGATCACGCAGATGATCATCACCAGCGACAATACCGCCACCGACCTTATGACGACGCTGGTGGGTGGCGTCGATAGCCTCAACGCCTGGCTGGCGGCATCCGGATACGCGCAAACGCGTATGGTGTCGCGCGGATACGAGTATCGCCGCAAGCTGTTGGCCGTGCTCAATCCGGAGTTTGCCAGCCTCACCGCCGAAGAGACGACCGCCCTGCAGTACGCGTCGACCGACAATCCGCTGTTCGAGCTGTATGCGCCGCTGTTTACCGGTGAGCGGACCAAGTGGGTGGCGCTCGTTCGCGATCCGGCGCAGCGCGCGAAATTGGCCGACGCCCGCAGTCGACTGACCGTCCGCGACCGCTCGTACTGGCTCGGGGATATGAATCCCCGAGAGACGGCGCGTCTGCTCGAAGGCATCGAGCGGGGAACGCTCGCGTCGGCATCGGCGTCGGCCACCATGCGCACCATGCTTCGTCGCCAGCAGCTTGGCGTGCGCCGAATCCCGCACTATCTCGATGTGCCGGTGGCGCACAAGACCGGCGACGGTCCGACGATCGCGAATGACGTGGGCATGGTGTATGCCCGTTCCGGGACCGTGCTCATCGTGTTCTTTACCAACGATATCACGGGGCAGTACGGTGAGGCAGAGGACATGATCGGGCGCACGTCGCGCAAGATCATCGACTATTTCGACCGGGTGAGTGCCGCCCGAAAGTAAGCGTGTCTGGCCTTCGGCGAGACGCGCTCGCCGCGCGGATGGCGTCACAAACGGCGCGCCTCTGCCGCCAGTTGCACTTCGCGAGTCGGCGCCAGCCAGATGGCGCCGCGCCGGTTGTCGAGAATCACGTTGAAGCGACGAAGCCACGCATTCCCGATCGCGCCGCCAGCGATCAGTCCCTGGTTGACATCGTCGTAGGTCTCGACGACGGCCATACCGGCGGGCATCTCCATGCCGCCAATCCGGAACCTGCGCGCGCGGAATACTTTGCGGCCGCCGAAGCCGATCCACGCCCCCAGGCGCGCGGAAAGACGATGCGCTTTGTTTTGACGCGCTGAAAGGCGCAGGGTGCTCGTCAGCCCGGTGTCGAAGAGATACCAGTCGGTGACGTATTGCGAGTCTACCAGCAAGTCCGCCTGCATGAGCGGGCGTACGCCGCCATCGAGAGCGAGATCGTGCCGCGTGAACGAGGACGGAATGGGTGGTGGCACGGCGTGCACGCGCATTTCCATGCGATCGTAGTCGATCTCGACGGTCCGATCACGGAACAGCGAGTTGCCAATGATGACGTCCTCGTACGACGCCATGTTCTCCGTCTGAATCACCCGCTGGCTGGTCCATTCGAGGGCGCCAATGCGGATGGTATTGCGCGTACTCGCGGGTACCATGTGGCGTCCGTCGGAGTTCATCAGCACGTCGCTTGCGTCCCACGAAATCGGCGCCTTCGCTCGCGATCGCTTGCTGAAATTGACGGCGCCAGCGCCGAGGTCGAACTGCATCTGCAGTGGCGCCGAGCCGTTGATTGACCCCTGCACGTACACGCGATTGTCCCGCATCGTGAACGGAATGACCTGCACGGCGAGTGAATCGCCGCGCAGGACACGAGCGCGAGGGTACGTCGGCACGGCGCTGACCCGCGTGAGGCAGCGCGTGCCGTCCGTGAGCTGCACCATGAAATCTCGCTGCTCACCGGGCTTCACGGACACCGTCAACGTGTCGAGATCGGAGATGAACGTGACAGTCCCACCAGCGAGTGGGAACGCCATGTGATACGTGTCCGGTTGCGACGACGTATCCACCCACCACTCCATGCGGCTATGTCCGTCCAGCACGCGCATGGTGCGCGAGCTGCCGCGGAGAACCGGCAACGGAGACTGGGCCACGCCAACTGCGGCGTGAC
The DNA here is from genome assembly GCA_027484025.1 of bacterium. Classification (GTDB taxonomy): domain Bacteria; phylum Gemmatimonadota; class Gemmatimonadetes; order Gemmatimonadales; family Gemmatimonadaceae; genus Gemmatimonas. The sequence continues at coordinate 27,397 of JAIXTI010000081.1, read as the reverse complement.
CCATGGCCATCACCGCGATCAGGAAGGCGCACAGCGTTCGCATGACCATCCCACCAGAAACACCGTTCATGTGCTAACGCGACACGATGGTCGCCTGATACTGTGCCAGCGCTCCCCACACCGCCGTAAAGGCGGCCGCATACCGCTCGGCCGTTTTCCCCTCGCCGAAATCAACGTTCGTCATGAACAGTCGACCCGTGCCTGTCGTGGGATCGATCAGCAGAAAGGCCGTGACGCCGGGATCACTTCCCGAATGGCCAATCCCGCCAGTGCGACGGAACTGCCAGAAGAGTCCTTGATTGGGCTCACGTGGATCGACGCCAGAGGGCATGGCCGAGTCGGGGAACTGCGGTGACAGCATGAGCCGGGCGGCCGCTTTGGACATCATGCTGTTTGGGCGGCCCTGTTCCGCGGCGAGGACGCCGGTGGCAAGGCGTGCGAGATCGGCGCACGAGGTTCGGAGTCCGCCGTCGGGATACGTGGTGAGGACGTACGGTTCGACCACCTGCCGTGTCGCGTCGTACAAGACCGCATCGTGAGGCGAAGCCGGCGCGGCGGTGAATCGTGACTGCTGCATGCCGAGCGGGCCGAAGATCTCTCGCGTGGCCAGCGTAGCGAACGACGCGCCGCGTGCCGTCTCGAGCGCCAACGCGGCAACGGCCGCGCCGATGTTGCTATAGGAGAACTGCCGCCGATCTCGCACGCGTGCGATGTGCTCGGCCCGATACAGGGTGCCCGTCGGTGCGAGATAACGCTGCAGGTAGCGGCTCAACGATGTGTCCGCCGATGCGGCCGGAACATACGCGGCGCGGTAGCCCTGCTCGCGATCGCGTAGGCCAGTCGTGTGTGTTGCCAGCTGGCGCCATGTCATCGCACTGCCAACGCCGGAAGCGTCGCCGACAGGAAACGGCAGCAGGGGGGCGACTGGTGCGTCGAGGACGATCGTGCCATCGGTCGCTGCCGACGCGAGCAGCATCCCGATCAACGTCTTGGTGATCGATCCGACGGGCTGCACGGTGGAGTCGGTGTATGCGCGCCGTGCCGCCACGTCGGCGTAGCCAACGGCGCGAAGGAATCTCGTGCTGTCGCGGTCGACCACCGCGGTACACAGGCCTGGGAAGATGGTGCCCGCCTGTTCCACGGCGCGCGACACCACGGCAGTTGGCGTCTGCGCGTGCGCACTTGCACCAATAACACAGGTGGCCAGAGTGAACCACGGCGCCTTTCGCCACACGGGGGCGCGCGAATGCTGTTGTTGGGTCATCGTAGGGTATCGGTACGATCCCTTACGGAGGAGGTTTCACGTCGGCGCGTATCCGGGCCGCCTAGAGCACGCGCCCGTCGTCGACGCGCGGCAGGCGAATGACCACCGTCGTTCCAATCCCTACCGTACTCGTAGCGCTGATCGTACCGCCCATCCCCTCGACCATGCGCTTCGAGAGCGCGAGGCCGAGCCCCATGCCGCCCGTCGCGCGATCGCGTGAGGGATCAACTCGCGAGAAGCGGTCCCAGATCAGCGGCAGTTGATCGGCGGGAATCCCGCGGCCGGTGTCTGCCACTTCGATCACGCACTTGTCGCCATCCGACCGCAGCGTCGCGGAGATCCGACCAGCCGATGGTGTGTGGGTTATGGCGTTCTGTAGCACGTTCCGCAGCACCTGCGCGAGTCGGAACGGATCTGCGTGTACGCGCATTGAGTGCTCGGGGACCACCATGCGAATGGCTGGTGATGACGATTGAAACGCGTTGAGCGCGCGTTGCACTTCCGCCGCCGCATCGACGTCGCGAAGGTCGAAGGTCAGCCCACCGGCATCCGCCAGGGCCAGCTGCTGCAGCTCATCGATGAGTTGCTTCAACAACAACGCTTCGTCGTGGGTCGATTGCAGGGTAACGGCGTCGGGTGTGCGCAATCCATCGCGCATCGCTTCCAACAGCCCAATGACATTGGTGAGCGGTGTGCGCAGTTCGTGCGCAAGATCGGAGATCAATTGTCGTTTGGCGAGCTCGGTCTGCTCGAGCGACTCCGCCATGCGATTGAACGACTGCTCGAGCGTTCCGAGTTCGTCGTTCGACGTTACTTGCACGCGTGTGGACAGCGCCTTGGCCTGCACGCTGCTCGCCGCTGCCGTGAGTCGCTGCACCTGCGCGACCACGGGATACGCCAGCAGCCAGGTGCCTACTGCGGCCAGTGTACACGCCACCAGCACCGCCAGCCACACCGAGCGCTGAATGCCGGCCAGCATGCGCTGTGCGCCGGAGGGCCGAGGCAAGCTACCCGGAAGTTGATACACAACGCCCACGCGTGTTTGCGCTGCCGAAATCAGCGGCACACCGCTCACCATCAGGCGCTGCAGCTGTCGTTCCCCGTCGTGATCGATCGTGCGCGTGAGATCGATATCGCCGTTCGGGGTCATCCTGATATCGGCCTCCCGTAACGAGGGCACCGATGATGCGACGAACGTGCCCGCGGTATCGAGCACGAGCAGTTCGAGCGAGTCGCCCGTTTGCACCGACAGCCGTCGCAGTCTGGCACTGCCTTCTGGCGTACGCAGCACGGGCCACGCGGCGACGAGACTGTCCGCGAGACGCTGCTGCGTGGCGCCTGCACCCGGCGACGGTAATCGTGCTTCGAACTGCGCCAGCTCGAGCCGGGCGGATCGACTCGAGAGGGCGCCGACTACAAGGATGGCCACCACGAACAGCGGCCATACCGACAGGAAAATGCGTGCACGCAGACTGCGCATCAGCGCCGGTCTCCGCTACGGCGTTGCGGCATGCGATATCCCACACCAAAGACTGTCTCGATATAGCCCGCGCCAAGTTCACCGTGTGCCAGCTTCTTGCGAATGCTGCTCACATGTACATCCACGGTGCGATCGAGCTGATGGCCGCCGTCCGTGGGTAACCGGGTCAGCAGCTCCGCACGTGAGAACACGAGTCCGGGACGCGCCAGCAGGGCGGCGAGCACCGCGTACTCGCTGGGAGTCAGATCTACCGGCACATCGGCGACCCGCAGGTCGCGGCGGGCGTGGTCGAGCACCAGGTCGGCGTATCGTACCGGCGCCGACTCCACCGGCGGTGAACGTCGCAGCACCGCTTCCACGCGCGCGACCAGTTCTCGCGGGCTGAACGGCTTGGTGACATAGTCGTCGGCCCCCATGGAGAACCCCTGCAGCCGGTCTTCCTCCATGGTGCGCGCGGTGAGAAAAATGATGGGCGTCGACGCCGTGGTGCGGACCTGCTGTGCGATCTGCAGGCCACTTACCCCGGGCAGCATGATATCGAGCACCAGCAAGTCGAAGGTCTCCGTCTGCAGGCGTTCCAACGCCTGGCGACCCGAGCGCTCCGTCGACACCCGGTGGCCGGCGTGCGTCAGGTACAGCGCCACCAGGTCGGCCGTCTTGGCGTCATCTTCCACCACGAGCACGGTGGCCCGTCGTGGTTCAGGGGCGGCAGGAGACGTCATGCAGTATCCATAGCACGCAGATGTTAACACCGTGTGAAGAGCAAACGAACACAGTGCACCTTGCGATCTTCATACGGTCTTCACGACCACGTGGTTAGTTGTCAGCAGAACGCGTATCCCTTCCGCATCAATTCGGAGATCCCTGTATGAACGTTATGCACGTTTGGCCGCGCCCGCGCTGCGCGCTCATCCTCCAATGCGCCCTTGTCGTGACCGGGGCGAGTGTCGTCCTGTCGCCGCGGGCTGGTGCACAGGCTGGCGCGCCGCCGGCCATGGTGAGGCGTGAGATGGGACCGCCGCCGATCTCTCAGGCGGACCTTCGCGAGAAGGTGAAGACCCTGGTCGAGTCACTGACCAAGGAGGGTCGCTTCTCCGGTACGATCCTGCTGGCGCAAGAAGGAAAGCCAGTGTTCGAAGGTGCTTACGGCTTTGCCGATCGCGAAGCGCAGCGCCCGATGACGATCGGCACCATCATGAACGTGAGTTCGATTGGCAAGCTGTTCACCCAGATTGCCGTCGGTCAGTTGGCGGCGGCAGGCAAGCTGTCGCTCGATAGCACCATTGCCACCTACTGGCCCGATTACCCAGATCGCGTTGTGGCGCGCAAGGTCACCATCCGTCACCTGCTCTCGCATCGCTCCGGCATCGAAGGCGACATTTTTGCCAACCCGCTCACGCTGCGCAGCAACCGCGACAACATTCCGGCGGCCACGAGCAAGCCGCTGGCGTTCGAACCTGGCACGGATCAGGAATACTCCAACGCGGGCTATGTGGTGCTCGGCGAAATCGTGGAGCGTGTGTCGGGAGAAGTTTATCACGAGTACATCCGCCGGCACGTCTTCGCTGCCGCCGGCATGACGGCCAGTGCGTTTCCCGCCATCGACTCGTTGCCGGCAAATGCCGCCAATGGATACACGTGGGGGGTGCCCCCCAACGCCCCCCCTCCGGCCGTGCTACCGCCGTTGCGTCGTAGCGCGCCCATGCAGCCGCGGCGCGGGAGCGCTGCCGGCGGAGCCTATGCCAACGTGCACGATCTGCTCCGGTTCTTGAACGCGCGTCGTGCCGGCACGCTTGGTGTCCCCGCGCGTCCTGGGCAGGAGATGGCAGCCGGTGGGAGCCCCGGGTCGAATGCGTTCATCGCCGAGGGACTTCCGGGTGGCTACGACGTCATCGTGCTCGCGAACCTCGATCCGCCCACTGCTGGCATGATCGTTGAATCGGTGGAGTCCTGGCTTGGCGGCGGTGGCGGCCCGGGCGGTCCCGGTGCCCCTGGTGACGAGCGTGTTGGTGGACCGCGTATCATCATGCGTGCTCCCGGCCAAGGCGGCGACATGCCACCACTGCCGGAAGGCCCGCTGCAGGCGACGCTTCCGGACACGCCACAGGGACGTGCGGCTGCCGCCTATCTCCGCGCCTTCTCCAGCGGCGATGTGGCCACCATGCGCGCGTTCATCGACACCCAGATCACGAAGGACGGTCGCAGCCTCGACGAGCGCGTCAGTCGCTATGAACAGATTTTCGGGGACATGGGGAAGCTGACATTTGTCGGCGTGCGAATCGCGCCCGACAACTCCTTCGCCATGCAGGTCAACTCGGTGCACCAGGGCGAACTCACGATGCTGATGTCGTTCGAGCCCGTCGCGCCGTTCCGGATTGCCGGCGTGCAGTTTCGCCTCACCCGCTGACGGCAGTCCAGCGACGCCGGACGGGCAGATGCTCGTCCGGCGTCGCGCGTCAACGATCCGCACCCCGGTGGCCGTACTACTGACCGTGGACGCCCGCGAGCCGTAGTTTCGCAGCGCGGGCGTCACCGCGTGAGTTCAGCTACTCGGCAGTGCCTTGCCGGTCCCTCATCCCTCCCCAGGAGAGACCATGTTCGGCCGTCGTGCGTGCGTGGCGTGGGCGTCGTTGACGCTTGCGTGGAGTTCGACTGTGTTACCGGCGCAGGATCGCCGGGCGGCGCCCAACCCGTCGGCGGTCGCGCGCGTTCGCGCGCAGTACGTGAAGCGGGAGTTGTATATCCCCATGCGCGACGGCACCAAGCTGTTCACGACGATCTTCGCTCCCCGGGATACGGGCGCGAGGGTGCCCATTCTACTCATGCGTACGCCGTACGGCATTGCTCCATACGGCGCCGATGCGTACCCCGTACAGCTGGGCCCGTTTCCTGATCTCGACAGCGAAGGGTGGATCTTCGTCAATCAGGATGTCCGCGGTCGCTACATGAGCGAGGGGCAGTACGCCTTCATGACGCCACACCGCGGACCGCAGCGGGGCAGTGGGGTGGTCGACGAATCCACCGACACGTACGACACAATCGAGTGGATTCTCAAGAACGTCGCGCACCACAATGGTCGAGTAGGCACGTGGGGCAATTCCGCGCCCGGCTTCTTTGTCGCGGCCGGCATGCTCGACGCGCATCCGGCGCTCAAGCTGGCGTATCCATCAGCGCCGATGATCGACTGGTGGATGGGCGACGACCGACACATGAACGGGCTCTTCAAGTTGTCGCAGACGTACAACTTCATGAAGAACTTCGATCAGCCGCGTTCGGGTCCGCTGACCAGCTATCCGGCCGGCCCTGATGCCGGCACCACCGATGGGTACGCGTGGCACCTCGGCGTTGGGGCGATGTCCAAGTACGGACCCGGGCCGTTGCAGGGACGGGTGGCGTTCTGGGACTCCATAACCGCGCATCCGGACTACGATGCCTTCTGGCAGTCCCGCGCACTCTGGAAGCATGTGAAGAACGTCTCGCCGGCGGTGCTCCTCGTGGGCGGCTGGTACGACGTCGAAGATCCCTATGGCATGCTGCGCCTCAACAAAAGTCTGCGTGAACAGAGTGCGGGTACGCGACAGATGTTCGTAGTGGGGCCGTGGTCGCACGGTGGATGGAATCGCGCGGACTTTCCCACCTTCGGGGCGTTCTCCAACGGTGGCCCGACGGGCGCGTTCTTCCGTGACTCGATTGGCAAGCCCACGTTCCGCTGCCTCCTCAAAGACGATTGCCGCGGCGGCAGCTTCGGTGGCGCGCTGGTGTTCGAAGCCGGCACGAACCGCTGGCGCAAGTTCGATGCGTGGCCGCCGAAGTCTGCGCAATCGCGGGCACTGTATCTGCGCGAGAACGGACGCGCCGAGTTTCGCGCGCCAACCGTGGCAGGCAACACCGCTGCTGACCAGTACGTCAGTGATCCCGCCAAGCCGGTGCCCTACACCATGGGCAATACATTCGGCTTCAATGCCATGTACCCGACCGAAGACCAGCGCTTTGCGTCGCGTCGTCCAGACGTGCTGGTGTATCGGTCGGAGGTGCTCACGGAAGACGTCACCGTCGCAGGACCGGTGTCGGCGCTCCTGCACGTGGCGAGCACGGGGACCGATGCCGACTTCGTGGTGAAGATCATCGATCAGTACCCCGCAGATGCTGCGCCGGAGTTCGACGGCGGCCCACGTCTGGATGGCTACGAGCGTCTGGTCCGTCCGGGTGTGGCGCGTGCGCGCTGGCGCCGTGGCTATGACCGGAGTGTGCCGCTCACGGCCGGCGTTGCCGACACCATGCGTGTGCCGCTCGACGATGTGTTTCACACCTTTCGCAAAGGGCATCGCATCGTGGTCCATGTGCAGAGCACGTGGTACCCCGCGGTCGATCGCAATCCGCAACGGTTCGTGCCCAACATCTACAAGGCCACCGACGCCGACTTCCAACGGGCCACCATGACGGTCTTCCGCTCAACGGCCCGTCCGTCGCACCTCATGCTTCCCATTCTCACCCCATAACCCGGCACCCCGCGTATCGCCGCTGTCCCGCACACCACTCGCTGCTCGATCCCTCCTTCCCTCACAGGAGACGCTTCATGACCGGAGTTCTCAAGCGCGCAGGGCTGCTTATGGCAGGCCTCGCGCTGTCCGCCAGTACACTGCTCGCGCAAACGCGAACGATCACCGGTAAGGTGCTCGAAGAAGGATCCCGCGCGCCGATTGCCGCGGCGCAGCTGCAGGTGCAAGGCACCAACATCGGCACGCTGACGCGCGACGATGGCGCGTTCTCGATTGTCGGGGTGCCATCCCGCGAGATCGTGCTGGTGGTGCGTCGCATCGGCTATCCGCTCACGCGCATCACGCTCGAAGCGAATCGCAACACGCTCGAGATCGTACTCAAGAAGGATGTGCTCAATCTCGATCAGGTGGTCGTGACCGGTCAGGCCAGCGGCATTTCGCGGCGTAACCTCGCCAACGACGTGGCCAGCGTGAGCGGCGCCGACATGAACAAGGTGTCGGCGCAGTCCATCGAAAACGCGATGCAAGGCAAGATCGCGGGCGCGCAGATCGCGCAGTCCACCGGTGCCCCGGGCGGCGGCAATCGTATCCGCATTCGCGGTATCTCCTCCATTCTCGGATCGGCGCAGCCGCTGTACGTCATCGACGGCGTCATCGTCACCGACGTTTCCATTGGCTCGGGCACGAACAAGGTGACGCGCGCGGCGGGCACCGGTATTTCCGTTGGCAACCAGGAGGCGCCGGTCAATCGCATTGCCGACCTCAACCCGAATGACATCGAGAATGTCGATGTCCTCAAGGGATCGGCGGCGGCGGCCATTTACGGATCCAAGGCGTCGGGTGGTGTCATCATCATCACGACCAAGCGCGGCAAGGCGGGCAAGCCGCGTTTCGCGCTGCGCATGGGCGCCGGCACCTCCGAGCTGGCCTATCGCAACGGCTCACGCCGCTTCCAGACGCTCGACGACGCGGTGCGTGTATTCGGCGCCGGCATTACGCCGTTCTACGACGCGAATCGCTTTCTCGATTACGAATCGCTGGCCTACGGCAATACGCCCGTCAACTCCGACCTCTCGCTCAGCGTGAGCGGCGGCACCGATGCCACCAAGTATTTCGTGTCGGCGAGCCGCCGCAACGAAGAGGGCATCGTGGACAACACCTTCTCCCGCAAGACCAACGTGCGGGTGAACCTCGATCAGCGCATTTCGAAGCGTCTCAACTTGCAGGTCGGTAACGAAATCCTGAACAACGCGAATGATCGTGGTCTGTTCGGCAATGACAACGCCGGCAACTCCATCGCGTACTCGCTCACCAAGATTCCCAGCTTCCTCGATCTCCGTCGCAACGCCGATGGAACGTGGCCGGTGAATCAGTTCTATCCGTCCAACCCGCTGCAAACCATCGACCAGTTCAAGAACGGCGAGAACGTGTGGCGCAACATCACGACCGGCCGCCTCACCGCCGACCTCATGACGGGTGAACGCCAAACGTTGCAGTTCATTGCCTTCGGTGGTGTGGACCTGCTCAATCAGAGCAATCTCATTTACTCGCCGCCCACGCTGCAGTTCGAGCCGGTCGACGGATTGCCCGGGACCAGCGGCAACTCCAAAACGACAAACCTCCAGCGCAACCTCAACCTGAACGTGGTGCACGGCTGGACGCCCAACTCCTCGTTCAAGGTCACGTCGCAGGTGGGTACGCAGTTCGAAGATCGCGACTTCAATCAGACGCGTGCCTCGGCGCAGAACCTTCTCGGCGGTCTCGAAGTGGTCACGTCGGGCACGGTACGTGACATCGATGAGTCTCGCCTGCGTGTGCAGGATTTCGGTGTCTTCGCGCAGACCGAAGCGCTGTGGAACGAGAAGTTGTTGCTCACGGTTGGCGCCCGCGCTGATCGCAGCAGCAACAATGGCGATCCGGGCAAGTTCTTCCTCTTCCCCAAGGCCGCCAGCTCCTATCGTTTCCCGAACCTCCTCGAAGGGATCATCGACGAAGCCAAGCTGCGTGTCGCGTATGGTGAAACCGGTAACCAGCCGCTGTACGGGCAGAAGTTCACGAATCTCGATCTCTCGAGTGTGGGTGGGTTGGGCGCGTTCCGCGTCGGCTCCGTGCGCGCCGCGTCGGATCTGCGTCCGGAGCGTCAGCGCGAGTTCGAAGGCGGTATCGACCTGAACCTGCTGCGCAACCGGGCCACCTTCGCCGTGACCGGTTTCCGCCGCAACATCTCCGACCTGCTCATCACGCGCACGCTCGCCCCGACGACGGGCTTCAGCAGTGAAACGTCGAACGGCGCCGAGATGCAGGTGACTGGTGCCGAGGTGTCGATCAACGCCTTCCCGGTGCAGACCCCGACCTTCAGCTGGTCGTCGCGACTCAACTGGGGTACCAACCGCTCCAAGGTGACGAGCCTCCCGGTGCCGACGTTCCTGCTGGGTACGCCGCAGGTTGGTGCGGTGCGTATCGAGCAGGGCAAGTCGGCGACACAGCTCATTGGTAACGACACGCTGCCGCAGTCGGGCGGCCGTGTGGTCGTGCCGGTCGTCATGGGCGATGGTAACCCGCTCTGGACGGCAGGCCTCAGCAACGAAGTGCGCTACAAGGGCATTTCGCTCTACGCACTCGTCGACCAGCAGAAGGGCGGCATGCTCGCCAACGGCACGTGGCGTCACTACGACCTCGGACAGAACTCGCGTGACTATGACGAGCTCGATGACCTGGGCCGCAAGGTGGGTGAAGTCCGTCGGACGAGCTACCTGCAGGTTACACGCATCTACTACCAGGACGCGTCGTACATCAAGCTGCGCGAAGTCACGCTGGGGTGGGATCTGCCACAGGCGTGGACGGCAGCGCTGTGGAGTGGCGCGAGCAATGCGAAGCTGTCGCTGAGCGGCCGCAATCTGGTGTGGTGGACGAAGTTCCGCGGTGGCGATCCGGAAGCGCAGAACTTCGGTGCGGGCGGTGTGCCCGATGCCATTCAGCGCAATCGTGAACTCGCCGCTTATCCCGCCAGCCGCAGCTTCTGGCTCAACTTCAGCGTGGACTTCTGATCATGACCGCGAATCGCAAGTCCTGGATGCGCGCGATCGCGCTCCTGGCCGGCTGCGCCACCGCCGTTGCCTGTAATGCTGCCGACATCGGCAACTTCAACAGTCCGAACACCTCGCAGCTCGAGGACAGTCCCAACGCGTCGACGGTGAACACCACCGTGGCGGGCGTGATTGCCGGCTCACGCGCCGGCGCCGGCACATGGGCCAGTACCCTGGGGGTCTTCGGCCGCGAGATCATGAATCTCGACGGCGCCGAGCCGCGCAACGTACTCGCCCTGCTCATCGGTCCGCTCGAGCCCGGTGGTTTCGGCGTCGACGTAGGCTGGACCAACAGCTACCGCAATCTGCGAACGGCGTACACTGTGCTCGATGTGGTCGACAAGGTGCCCGACTACACTGCAGCCCAGCGCAGTGCCGTGAAGGGGTTCGTCAAGACCTTCATCGCGCTCGAGTATCTGAACCAGCTACGTGTCCGCGATACATTCGGTCTCGTGTTCGACGTACCGAAGAACCCGACGGAGCAGGGTGCGTTCGTCACGCGTGACGAAGGCTATACCCGCACCGCGGCGTTGTTCGACGAAGCACGCACCGACCTCGCGGCGGGTGGTACGGCGTTCCCCTTCACGCTCACGACGGGCTTTGCGGGATTCAACACGCCGGCCACCTTCCTTAGGGTAAACCGTGCACTCAAGGCACGCCTCGAGACGTATCGCGGACGGTGGGCCGATGCGCTCACGGCACTGAACGAATCGTTCATCAGCACCGCCTCCGGCTCGGCGGCGTCGCTCAACACCGGTGTGTTCCATGTGTATAGCACCGCGTCTGGCGATGCCACGAACCCGCTCTTCGATCCGGCGCCACGGGCCATTGTCGCGGTTCCGGAGTTCCTCACCGAAGCGCGTCTTCGCGCCGATGGCTCGCGTGACCTGCGCGCCTCGTCCAAGGCAATCGTGGGCAGTGTACTGCTTGCCACGCAGGGGATCAGTTCGAATGTCCGTCCGACGGTCTATCCGACCAACGTCACGCCCATTCCACTCATCCGAAACGAAGAGCTCATCCTCATGCGCGCCGAGGCCTATATCGGGTTGAACAACCGAGCCGCGGCGATCACGGACATCAACTTCGTCCGCACCAACTCCGGCGGACTCGCGCCGTTGGCCGCAGACTTCAGTGGTGATCTGGTCACCGAGCTGCTGTACGAGCGCCGCTACTCACTCTTTTTCGAGTACGGGCATCGGTGGGTGGATTCGCGTCGCTACAACCGCCTTGGCGAGCTGCGCAAGCAATTGCCGACGCACCGCGTTTTCCCGCTCGTGCCCATTCCGGTGGACGAGTGCAACCAGCGTACGAGCGCGCTGCCACGCGGCTGCGTGAACGTACTCGGTAGCTGATTTTCAGTCGGTAGCAGCACTGGTACGCAAAACGGGCGGCGTGATCTTCATGATCACGCCGCCCGTTCTGCCATGCGTCGTACCGTTTACTTGGCGAGTCCCTTCACGACCGTGCTGAGGGCACGTACCCGTGCCGACTCCGCGCTGCTGGCGGCATCACGATCGAGCTGCGCGGCGAGTGCGGTGAGTTGTGTCGCACGCGCCGCACCTTTGGCCTTTTCGGCTGCCGCCAGTTGAGAGACCACATTGGCAATCCAAGGCTTCTGCACGCTGCTGTTGCGCGCGATCTGATCGGTGTACGCGCGCGCGACGACAAACGCCGCCGGCCAGACGAGCTTGGGCTGCTCCTGCGGATTGAAGTAGGTGAACTGTACCAGCTTGGCCGCGTCGAGTTCGTTCTGCGTGAGGAATTCGCTCGGGGCGAGTTCGAGAACGTCGAGACCGCGCGCGATCTCGGAGCCGTAGATGTAGCCGTTGTACCAGTACGCCGACCAGTGACCGGCGCTCACCAGCTTGGTGGAGTCGAGCGGGCCACGATCGAAGTAGGCGATTTCGTACGCGTGGTTGGGGTCGGTCCAGTCGAACACATTGATGCCGCCCTGATACCACGACTGCACCATGATTTCGCGTCCCGGCACGGGAATCAGCGAGCCGTTGTGCGCGACGCAGTTCTCCTGCGTCGATTGTGCCGCTGGAAGCTTGAAGTAGCTCTGGAACACGAGCGAGTCGCCTTGGCGCACGAACATCGCATCGGCGCCCCACTCTTTCTTGTCGGTGGCGCGACAGCGAGGGGCAGTGCCGCCGCCCCATTCATCGCTGAAGAGCACCTTGCTGCCGTCATTGCTGAAAGTGGCCGAGTGCCACGCCGACATGTTGGTGTCGGCGGCAGCGTACAGGCGCTTGGGGTTCTTGATGTCGCGAATGTCGAGCAGAATGCCGTAGCCGCTGCAGGCACCACCGGCGACACCGGCGGCTGGATACGTCGTGATGTCGTGACACTGCGTGGGGCCGCGCCCCGCCACCGATGGCCGCTCCGGCGCACCCTCGGCTCGCACGCGGCGGTCGGCTGGCGCATCACCGTGGCGTACGGCTTCGGAGAGTCCTTCGAAGATGCGCGGCGAGCTCACAATGGCGGCCGCCTCCGGATTCTTTACCGGGACCTTGATCACTTCGATGCGGAAGAGCGCCGAGTTCGGATCGACGTCGGGCGATTTCGAGGAGCACCCGTCAAGCTCGTCACTCGAGCGGACACCAGCCGATCCGGACACGTAGATGTAGACGTTCTCCGGATCGTTGGGATCGGTGACGAGCGTATTGGTGTGCGACCCGCGGCACGTTTGCACCACCTTCACGGAGCGCGGCTTCTTGAGATCACTGATGTCGAAGATGCGAATGCCGCGTGCACGTTCCTTGCTCACTTCGGCTTCCACGCCGGCGAGCCCGCAGTCGACACGACCGGCTACGGCTTCCGCCGACACGAAGAGCAGGTTGCCGTACACGGTTACGTCGCTCTGCGATCCGGGACACACGACGGCGGCGGCCAACTTGGGTTTGCGTGGGTTGGCGATGTCCCACACCTGCCAGCCGCTGTAGTTCCCCTGGAAGACGCGCGTGCCGCTGAATGCCAGGTCGGAATTCTTGAGGCGGGCATCCGGCGCCACCTTGCTGAGGAAGGGGTCAGACGGCGGCGTGGTGGACACCAGTTTCATGTTCCACGCGGCCTGTCCGGCGTCGAACCATCCGGCCTTGAGCCCTACGCGCGCATCGGGCGCGCCTTGCGCGAGCAACATGGTGGGGATCGTGGCACCAACCACTGCGAGAGCGGTACAGCCAACGAGTTGGCGAAGCGGTGAGCGCATGGCGAAGGAGGGAAGGGAGTGATGTGTGGTGGACGAGCGGTTGTTCAGCGGCTGAACACGAATCACGGGCGCGAGCGCTTGCGCAGCATCAGCTCCATGCGATCGACTTCCGTACTCTGATCCGCGACGACATCGGACACGAACTTGAAGACATCGTCGTCTTGTGCGGCACCGTTGGCCTGCATGAGTTCATCCACCATGCTGATGGCGCCGCGGTGGTGCTGAATCATGTACGTCAGGAAGTACCAGTCGAACGCGGCGCCCTTGGACGAGCGCAGCGTATCGAGCTGCGCGGCATTGAGCATACCGGGCATGCTACCGGTGCTGGTACCTGACATGGCCATGCCAGCGTGCCCCGCGTGCGCATCGTGCGCGGCATGGGCATCGCCCGGTTGCGGCACTTCCTGTTTGCGCGCGCGCAGCCAGCTTTGCATGAAGGCGATCTCGTCGGTTTGCGCCACCGCGATGCGGCCGGCGAGCACCTTGACCTCGGGCCCGGCGCCGTTTGGCTCGGCCATCGCCGACATGGTAATGGCCTGGGCATGGTGCCCGATCATCCCCTGCATGAAGGCGACGTCGGCTGCCGTGTAGGGTGGAATGCCATGATCGCGGTCGGCGAGTTGCGCCGGCGTCAGCGGGCGCGTCGCGCGCGCTCCGGTGCACGCGGCCATGGCGCCGACACTCAGCAGGGCGGCCACCACGCCGACACGGTGGCGAAGGCTTGGGAAAGACACAGCGGCAGCGGTTGGGGGAGGTGGAGCACGGCAGTGATGCCGGCAGAAAGCGCTCCGTCAGAACATGCCTCCACAGTTCGCCGTCCGCCAATGTCGGAGTGGCGCGCCAGCCGGTTGACAATCTTCGCAACGGCTGCAGAATCGGGGCAGCCCCTGTTGGTCATCCGTCTCCAGCCCTTCCACATGAAACCCGAACTGCTCGTCGCCACCGAGGTGGATTTCAGCCTGCTGCGTGGCACGCGACCCATTGCCGCCGGCGAATGGGATGATGTGCAGCGGGCGGAGGCCGAGCGGGTGGGCTTTGTCGTGACACTGCGATTGCATTTGCGTGGTGGGAAGACCTTCACCGCGCACGATGATGCGCCCGGGTGGGATGATCTGCTTGGTCATGCCGAATCGGCGCTGCCGGCGTTCCCGCGTGCTCGTGACTGGGTTGATCCGCTCGAACAGGGCGGCGGGATGATCAGCATCTACACGCGGCCGAATGACTGACGGTCGAGCATCGGGACACCGTGTAGCGGGCGTACCGGTGCTGATGTCGCGTCCGCCGGCGAACATTCCGAAGCCGCTGCCAACCGTACTCTGGTTCCATGGCTTTCGCGCCGATGCGCTCGCGCACGCGGCGGAGCTCGAGCGATGCGCGCGGGCTGGCTTCCTGGCGATTGGGGTTGATGCCGTCGGACACGGAGCGCGCGCGGATTCGGCCATCGCCAAGCGCATCGCCCGCGATGGAGGCGCGCTGCCGCTCATGCTCGAACAGGTCGAGCAGACGGTGGACGAGCTCCCGGCGCTGCTGCGTGCGCTCGCTGATGATTACCAGGCCGATCAGGCGTCCGTCTCTGTCGTCGGTATTTCGATGGGAGCGTTTCTCGTGTATCGCGCCATCGCTGCGGACATTGAGGTGCGCTCGGCGGTTGCGCTGCTTGGCAGCCCGGAATGGCCATCGGCCACCAGTGCGCACCTGACTCCGGAGCGTTTCCGGAATGTGGCGATGCTCAGCGTTACCGCCGAGCACGATGTGAGTGTGCCGCCGCCAGCGGTCATGCGATTTCATGCTGCCCTTATCGAGGGCGAGGGCGCCACGCGAATACACCGTCACGACGTGCTCGCAGGGGCCGGTCACTTGCTCTCCGCGGCGCAGTGGGCGCAAGCCATGTCGTTGACACACGACTGGCTGGCGCAGCACGGGACGTAGACGATCACGGCGCGAGTCGCTCTGCGTGCTATCGAGGCGCACAACAGTTATTCTTCGAAATCCAAAAGCGCTCCGCTTCGAGCGTACACCACGACACGGCCGGCGATGTCACTGTTCAAGAAGCTGTTTACCACGCGACGCGTGCTGCAGTTGAGCCTCGTGGCGGCAGGAGCGACGTCCGGTGCGGTGTTCGGAGTCATACTCACGCGACTCGGCAAGATCGCGGCGGGTGCACCGCCGGCGACGCTCGACAACTACCTGTGGAACGCTGCGGTCTTCGGCGTTGTGACGGGGGTTTTGAGTCCACTCATCACGTGGTCCGAACTCCGGCGCGCCCCACTGTGGCGTACGGTGGCGGAACCGCTCGTCGCGGCTGTGGCCGGCGGCTGCGCCGCGGTGATCGTGGGTGTCCCTGCACTCATACTGCTGCTGCCGCCGGTGGGTCTCGCGCTTGGTCTCGCGAATCTCAAGCGGCGGTATCCCGATCCTCAGGCGGCGGACACGTTGGAGCGCGGTGAGAGTGTGCTGTTGCTGAAAGACTCGTAGCATCTCCTGCTGGCGAACGTGCTGCACTGAGTGATGTCCGAACACCTCGGCCCCTGCGGTCGACGACAGGCCATTGGTCTGCCTGCGCGGCGCCGTGGAGCTTGGGTCTCAGTGGCCGGCGGTCTTATCGCGTGGGACGGGGAATGGTGTGCGGCGTTAACGACGCGGGACGGGCGGCGTCCAAAGGAAGGCGACTCCCCTTGTACCTCGTCTCCCTCCCATGTCCATACGTCCCGCCTTGGCCGCACCGCGTCCTGCGCGTGGTCTCTCCCATGTGATCTGCCGGGCATCGATCCTGCTCGTCGGTCTCGCCTGTCGCTCGCCCGACGCAGCGACGGCCCCTGCCCAGCAGGAGCCCAGTACTCCTGCCGTGTTGCCCACGGGGACCGAGGGAGCCTTTCGTGGTTCGGTTGTCTTGGGGCGGCCCCCTGACCGCAGCGTCGGTGCCAATGTCTGGAGCGCCGACCAAGGCGGAGACGTTTCTCTGCTGATCGGTACGGCGCCCGGTCGTTACACCAGGCGCACGGGTACCGTTGCCCTCGCGCCGGACGTTCCAGTAGAAGTGCCAATCGGCGACCTCACACCTGGGACGCGCTACTACTACCGGTTGCAGTTCAACGGTGCTGCGGCGAGCGGCCCATCGGTCGAACGCTCGTTTCGAACGGCGCCGGCGAGAGGCACGACGTTCCGGTTCGGCATCCAAGGCGACTCACATCCCGAACGTGAGCGCAGTCAGTTCGATGCCACTCTCTACCAGCGCACACTCAACACGGCCGCTGCGGACTCGCTCGACTTCTATGTAATGCTCGGCGATGACTTCAGCATCGATATTCTCGATCCGGCGACTATCACGGCGGCGCAGGTCCGGCAGCGGTATACGTTGCAGCGTCCGTATCTGGGATTGATTGGCGCGTCGAGTCCGGTCTTCCTGGTGAATGGCAATCACGAGCAGGCTGCGCGTTACCTGCTCGACGGGACGCCGAACAATCCGGCGGTGTGGGCGCAGGTCGCGCGCAACAGTCTATACGCACAGCCCGCGCCGGACGGCTTCTATTCCGGCAACGCCGAGCAGGTACCGCACATCGGTCTGTTGCGGAACTACTACGCCTTTACCTGGGGCGACGCGCTCTTCGTGATGATCGATCCGTACTGGGGATCGGATGTGTGCGTGGACAATCCGTTCTTCGGTGGCGACAAGCGCTCCGATCTGTGGACGGTCACGCACGGCGATGCGCAGTATCAGTGGCTCAAGCGTACACTCGAACAGAGTACGTCGCGCTACAAGTTCGTGTTCGCGCACCACGTGATGGGGACCGGGCGCGGGGGCATCGAGGTCGCACGTCTTTATGAATGGGGAGGGCGGAGCCCCAATGGCAACACGGAGTTTCCTGCACGCCGGCCAACATGGGCCGCGCCCATTCATCAGCTCTTCGTGCAGAACAAGGTGAGCGCGTTCTTCCAGGGACACGATCACATCTGGGTGCGGCAGGAACTCGATGGCGTCGTATATCAATCGATTTCCGAACCCGCCGATCCCAACTACTCGCTGTTCAATGCCGACGCCTACACCAGCGGTGTCAAGCACCCGAACTCCGGGTACACCCGCGTTACCGTCGGTCCGACCGGTGCAAACGTGGAGTATGTGCGCATGTACCGACCTGCCGACGAAGGCGGAGGGCGTGTGAGCGGCACGGTCGCCTACAGCTACGTAATCCCATGAAATCCGACCTGCGTACATCGCGCGGCGTTATTCATGACGGCATAGCCCTGCTGGTCTGTGTGGGGCTCGGGGCGTGCGGTGGAGACAGCCCCGCCGCGGTGGTCGTGCCGCCACCACAGGCTCCAGTCGTGACTCAGGTCGCGGTAACCCCCGCGTCAGCGACGGTGGCCCCCGGCGGCACCAGCGCATTGGTGGCCAGCATTCTTTCGGCAAGCGGTGCGGCGATCACGGGGCAAACCGTGACGTGGACCAGCAGCGCACCGCAAGTCGCCACAGTGTCCGGCTCGGGGGTGGTCACGGGAGTGAGTGTCGGCAGCGCCGTGGTCACAGCGGCTGTGGGCACCGTGACGGGGACGGCGACCATCACCGTGCGCACCACGGCCCCGACAGGGGTGTTTCAGACGACGGTGCCTCCATTCGATTTCAACGTCGTCCCCATTCGCCCCACCGATACGGCGGTGAGTCTCAGTCTGTACTCGGCGACAGCGCGCACCGTCACTCTTACGTTGCTCGAAAGTGGCCGGAGCGTCAGCGCGACGCTTTCCGCTGGCGAGCCGTCCGTTCTCGAGCTTTCCGGTCTCGTCCCCGATCGCGCATACCGCTATCGCATCACGGCCACCGCTCCGGCGCTTGTGTACGAAGGGCAGGTACGCACGGCCCGGGCATCGGGCAGCACCTACCGGTTCGTGATGCAAGCGGACTCGCATCTCGACGAGAACTCCGATGTGAACGTATACACGAACACGTTGCGCAACATGCTGGCCGACAGCGCCGATTTTCTCGTCGATCTTGGCGACACGTTCATGTCGGACAAGTATTCGGATTTCCGCGACGCCGCGGCACACTACGTGGCGCAGCGATACTACTTCGGGCTCGTTGGGACGCAATTGCCGCTGTATCTGGTGCAAGGCAATCATGATGCCGAAGCCGGATGGCTGAGTGCCAATGCGGCTTGGGCCAGCTCCCAGCGCCTCCGGTGGTTTGCCACCGTGTCGCCAAACGCGTTCTATTCATCGTTCCCGACGGCGGCGGTACCGCGCAACTACTATGCGTGGCAGTGGGGCGATGCGCAGTTCATCGTGCTCGATCCGTTCGCGTTCACGACCGCGAAGGCTAGTGCCGCGACCACCAGCTGGGCATGGACGCTGGGCCGCGAACAGTACGACTGGCTCACGCGCACGCTCGAGGAGAATCGGGCGAAGTACACCTTCGTCTTCCTTCACCACCTTGTCGGCGGTCAGGGCTTCGAAGCACGTGGTGGCGCGGAAGCGTCGCAGTTCTTCGAGTGGGGTGGAGCGAACGCCGATGGCAGCGCGGGGTTTGCGGCGCGACGCGCCGGCTGGCCGCTTCCCATCCACGAACTTCTCGTGCGTCATCGTGTGTCGGCTGTCTTCCACGGTCACGACCACCTGTACGTGAATCAGCTGCGCGATGGGATCCGTTATCTCGAGGTGCCGCAGCCGAGTTTTGCCAGAGAAAACGCGACTGCGAGCGCCGCCGACTACGGCTATCTCTCCGGGGTGCTGCTGGGTAGCTCCGGACACATTCGCGTCACCGTTTCGCCATCGAAGGCAACCGTGGCCTATGTCCGTTCCCGGCTGACCGCTGGGAACGCCGCCATCGCCGATCAGTTCGATCTTCTACCTGCGAGATGAGCATGAGAATGCAGCGACCCGCGCACGCGCTGTGGCATTCCCTGAAAGCCGGACTGGTTGTCGCGGTCATGGTTGGGTGTGGTGAAAGTCGGACCACGTCTCCGGGCACGTCGACGCCAACACCAACGCCGACACCAACGTCACCGACCTTCACGGTGCAAAGCAGTGATATGGCGAACGCCACCATGCCTACCACCTATACGTGTGATGGAGAGGCGAAGTCCCCGCCGCTGTCCTGGAGCGGTGCGCCGGTGGGTACGGCCGAGTATGCAGTGCTCATGAGTACCATCCCCACGGCAGGGGCCACGAAGTACAGCTGGGTGCTGTACGGCATTCCCTCGACGACCACGTCGATTTCCACCGGTGCGAGCGTTGGGACCGTGGGGCAAGCTGATGATGGTGCCGGCACCAACTATGCGCCGCCCTGCTCGCAAGGGCCCGGCCTCAAGCAGTACACCGTTCAAGTATACGCGCTCTCGGCGGCAGGTCGGGTGACCGGTACACCGTCGCAGATAACGGGTGCGGCGCTGCTCGACGCCATTCGCTCGCTCACTGTGGCGACCGCTTCGATGAACGTAGGCGTGACACGCACACAGGCCATGATCAACTGCGGATACGTGCGCGCCTCTGTCACCCCATGGCGACAGGTGAACGGTGTCGACGTGACCTGCGATTCCACCTACGCAGCGGTGGCATCTACCGGCATTCAGAGTCGGCATCCCATGATGCGCGGCATTCGGGCCACGAACCAGCAGGTGCCTGTTCCTCAGAACTTCACAGGGGCAAACGCCTGGCGCATTCCATTGCAGCCCGTGGTGAGCGCTACGAAGACTTCCGCACTCGACGGACCCATCGGCATTGCGGTGAACGGCGTGCCTATCTTCAATCCCTGCAAACAGGGCGGGTGCAGTGGACCTGGTGGCGGCGACACCAAGGTGCTCGGCGAGCTCGACGACTGCAACGGACATGCAGGACGGGCCGACGATTATCACTACCACGCCGCGCCGGTGTGTCTCATGAGTGAGCAGGGCACTGCGTATTGGGATTCGCACCCCATTGGCTGGGCGCTCGATGGTTTCGCCATCTTCGGCTATCGCAACCCCGATGGCACCGTTGCGACCCGCGATGCGGGATGCGGTGGCAACACGGTGCCGCACGCCAATGCACCGACGACGTATGCGTATCATGTCACCGACGTGAGTCCGTATGTTCTGAGCTGTTTTCACGGCGTGCCGAGTCCCGACCTCGCCGGACAGGCGTCGAAGTTCGCGCCGCTGCGCCCGCCTGGTACGCCGATGCCGTCGTCGAACATGACGCTCGAAACCTCAGCTGCCTCTCTTGCCATAGGTGGTACCAGCACGATGCGTTGGGACAATGGCGGACGAAGCTACGTGATTCGCTACTCGCGTACCTCGGCGACTTGTTGGCTCTTCGAATTCCAAACGGACGGGGCGGTGACCGCCACGAACAGTTACTGTCGCTCGCGATGATCACGCGCCCTGTCGAACCGCAGCGGTGGCGGTTGTGGCGGTCGTCGCCGATGCGGACGCGTCTCGTTCTGTTGGTTGTCCTGGTTGTTACGGTGCTGACCATCATCGGGGCGACACCGCTCAGTGCTCACGAGCTTCGCGAGAGTGCCGTCACGCTGGTCATTCGTGACGGCGGTGCGCTGGAGGTGCGCCTGCTGTGCACCTGGTCGCGACTATTGATTCCCACGTCCGGCGCGTCGGCCACGCCGCAGGCTCAGCGGGCCGCGCTGGCCCGTCTCGCCGCCGAGTCGCCGGAGCAATTCGCAACACGCTACGCAAGCGTTCGACGTGTCCTCGAGTCGGAGCTCGTAGCTCGGATGCCCAACGGCGCCTCGCGTCCGTTTCAGGCGTGGCAGTGGCCGACGGTATCCGCGGTGCAAGAGGCACTTCGCGAAGAGTTCATGGCCGATGTCACCGCCACGCCCGGTGATCATCATCCGTCGCGGCTGATGGCCACGGCACGGCTGGTCGCCGGGGCGAATGCGACAGGCGTACGTGTGCGGATGCCGAGCATCCTCGGACCGGTGTTGTTCACGATCCTCCGAC
Source organism: bacterium (assembly GCA_027484025.1). Taxonomy (GTDB): domain Bacteria; phylum Gemmatimonadota; class Gemmatimonadetes; order Gemmatimonadales; family Gemmatimonadaceae; genus Gemmatimonas. The sequence goes on along the minus strand of JAIXTI010000081.1, from coordinate 5,932 downwards.
CCAAGGAGCAATGGCTCCCGGCGGCGCAGCTCTCTCCGCTGATCCCGCTGCAATCGCGCTGAGTGCCGTCGTTGGAGCTTCGAAACCCTTCGGCTACCGCTGCGTAGAGGCAATCATCCTCTGCAGCGAGTTGCCCTTGGTCCGCGTTGCTTCCCTGGTGCTTTCTGTGCTCTGTGGCGCCGCGTCACTCCTTAATGCGCAATCCGCCGGTACACTGCGCCGGCTCGACGGTCGCGCCGTCCCCCACGCGACCGCCGACTCGATCGTCCGCAGTCTTGTGCGGCAGCACCACGTGACCGGCCTGCAAGTGGCCGTGGTGAACGACGGGCGTCTGTCGTGGAGCGCGGCCTACGGTCTGCGGCAAAAGAACCCGGACCTCCCGATGGAGCGCCAGTCCATCACGTGGGCGGCGTCGATCACCAAAGCCGTCTTCGGAACCTGGGTCATGCAGCTCTCCGAACAGGGCGTCATCTCACTCGATGATCCCGTGGCGACACTGCTGCGGCAGCCGCTGTCCGCGTATCCCGAATGGACCGAACGTTCGCGCGCCCTCATGGCCGATCCGCGCTGGTCGCGAGTGACGCCGCGGATGCTGCTGTCGCTCACCTCAGGGCTCGGCAACTTTGCGATGTTCGAACCGGATTCGCAGATGCATCTGCACCACGAGCCCGGCACCGCATTTCGCTACTCGGGCGAAGGGCTCAACGTACTGCAGCTGGCCTTGGAAGAGCGGCTCGGTAAGCCGCTTCCGCTCCTTATGGACGACGCGATCTTCCGTCCGCTCGGTCTTTCGCGAAGCGCCGTGGCGTTCCGCAGCGAGTTCGAGCCCGACATGGCTGATCGTTTTGGTACGGAAGAACAGTTCCTCGCCAAGACACGCCGGAATGCGCGCGCCGCGGGGTCGATGACCTCGAGCGCCGAGGATCTCGCTCGCTTCGCGATCGCGCTCATGGACGGTCGTGTTCTCGGGACAGCCGCCATGCAGCAGATGCTCACGCCGCAGATTCGCATACGCAGCATGCATCAATTCCTGCTTCCTGACGATCCGCCCTTCAGCGAGGAAGCTGAGCGCGTCGGCCTCGCGTATGGGCTCGGCTGGGGGCTGCTGACCAACACCCCGTTCGGCCCGGCGTTCTTCAAGGAGGGGAATGGCGATGGTGCGCGCACCTACATGATCTGCTTCCCGCGACGGAAAGATTGCATCGTGCTCCTCTCGAACAGCGACAACGGTGACCGCGTATTCCGTCCATTGATGGAGGCGGTATTCGGCAATACGGTGACGCCATGGGAATGGGAGGGGTACACGGAGCGACCGCCGCAGCGCAAATGACCGGCAATATCACGCTGCCGCTCAAGGATTGAGAGGACATGCCGATACTCACATTTTGGTCCCTTTCCGAACGCGCTTTCCCTTGATGCACTGATGTGTCGTTGCAGCTGCGCGTCGGCATTCAGTGTCGCGGAATAGCATTGTTCTCTTTTGTGCCATTCGCATGATGAAATGCGTCTCATCAACGTGACTCACTGGCTCCGTCTTGACTCGCAGCCGTTCCGGCTACTACTCACACTCGTGATCATCGTGGTGCTCGCCTCGGTGTTCGCTGAGCGTGCGCTCTATCGTACGTCCATAGAAGCCGTGGTGAATGCTCCACGCGTGCAGGTCCTGGCACCTATCGATGGCACGGTCGATACGGTGGGTGTCAAACTGGGCGAGGCGGTTCGTTCTGGCGCACTGCTCGTGCGGGTTCGGCGCGATGCGTGGTCGGCGACCGGCGAGGGTGATCTGGGAAGCCGCGTTTCGCTGCTGAGAGATCGCATTGACATCATCGCCCGTCAGTTGACGACACTGATCGACATGCAGGAGGAGCTGTCGGTGCGCTCCGCGCGCTATCGGCAGACGGCTGTCGTGCGGCTGGAGGCCAACGTGGTGGCGGCTGAGGCTCGTGCGAACGAGCGTGCATTCGCGTTGGAGCAGGCCGAGGCGCTGCGCAAGGTCGATGGGGTTCCGCAGTCGGAGTTGGAGCGCACGCGTGCGGAAGCGGCAGTGGCCGCCGCCGATGCCAAGCGGCTGCGCGCCGCGCTGGCGAGCGCGCGAGCTGGCATTGTGGTTGACGAAAGCGGACAGGACGCCCCGTACTCCCAGCAGCGTCTGGACCAGCTGACGATCGATGTCGCCCGACTGCGTGCCGAGCGGGACGGCATGAAAGTGGAACTCGATGCTCTAGTGGCGGGCAGTCTCGGCGTATCCGATACCGTCGCACCGGCGCTGGTCTCACTTGCTGCACCGACCGCCGGCGTGGTATGGACTGTGCCCGCCGCTCCTGGCGAGCGTGTCCTCAAAGGAACACCGGTCGCCACGTTGGTGGATTGCAGCCGAGTGTATCTCGAAGCAAGCGTGACGCCGTACAACGGCGACCGCATTGTGCCCGGAACGGCGGTGCTCGTGCATTTCGCGGGACGGTCCACGGAGTACCCTGCGCGTGTGCTGAGCGTGCGCGGTGGTGGCCTGCGCCCAGACGGCGCAGCCGCGGCGCAGCTGCTCACACCCAATCGCGACGGTGACGCGACCGTGATTGTCAGTATCGATCCGTCAACGATCGAGCAGACGGCGGGCAACTTCTGTCAGGTTGGGCGACAGGCCAAGATCATCTTCGACGAGCATGCGCCGTTTCGCCCGTTGAGTGTGTTGAGTCGCTGGCTCGACCAATAGTGTCGTTCTGCCGCTGCCGGTCATTCGTATGAATATGGACCTGCTGGCTGGTATGCCCCCATGGGTTCCGCTGGCAATGGTGGCTCTGCTGTGCATCGGCATGGCGCCGGCGCACGGTCCACTGACTCCACGTTGGCGGGTAACGCTGGCGATCGTCGCGATTGCCCTCGCCGTGCGCTATGCCGCGTGGCGCGCCGGTGTCATGTGGGACGCCCCCTTCCAGTCACGCATCGAAATGCTATGGCAGTGGTTCTTCTTCGCTGCCGAGCTCGCGCTGCTGCTCGAGGGCGTACTGTTCCTGCTCATCATGAGCCGCCGCCGCGATCGTCATGCGGAGGCGGACGACAATGCCCGCTGGTACCATGAGCAGCTCACGCGCGATCGTGGCGCGTCGCTCCCCACCGTTGACGTACTGATTCCGACGTACAACGAAGAGTGGGACGTATTGTCGCGCACGCTCGTAGGCGCGCTGGCGCTGGACTACCCGCACGTTCAGGTGCACATACTCGATGATGGCGGACGTGATTGGCTTGCGGATCGGTGTGTCGAGTGGGGGGTTGTATATCACCGTCGACCGGACCGGGCGCACGCCAAGGCGGGCAACATCAATCACGCGTTGGCACGTACGTCGAGCGACCTGGTGCTGGTCTTCGATGCGGACTTCGTGGCGCAGCGGGATTTCCTGCAGCGTACCGTCGGATTCTTCCGCGACGAAACGGTTGGTCTGGTCCAGGTGCCACACCATTTCTTCAACGATGACCCGGTCCAGGCGAATCTCCGGATCTTCGGTGAGCATGCGGATGATCAGACCTTCTTTTTCAGTGACGTCATGGCTTCGCGTGATGCCTGGGGGGTGGCCTTTTCGTGTGGCAGCAACAGCCTCACGCGCCGCACTGCGCTCGAGGCGCTCGGTGGCATTCCTACGTCGTCGATCACCGAGGATATCCTTACCAGCGTCGCATTGCTGCAGCGCGGTTGGAAGACCGTGTATCTGAATGAACGACTGGCGCGTGGGCTTGCGCCCGAAGGACTGTCGGCGCTGTACACACAGCGCGCCCGCTGGGCACGTGGCGGCATTCAAATGCTGTTCGTGAAAGAGGGGCCGATTCGCGCCCGCGGGCTCCCGCTGCTGGCCCGACTGTTCTTTCTCCCACTTTCCTGGGTGGCGTCGAACCTCGCCTTACCAGTGATGATCGCCGGCCCGATCACGTTCTTGTGGTTCGGACTCGTGGCCGTACCAACGGCAGACGGTGACGCGTTGATGCGGTTTCAGGTACCGATGCTGCTTGCAACGCTGACGGCAACGCGTCGACTGGCGACCGTGCAGCGCAGCACCGTGCTGTCGCTCGCGCACTCGGTGTTTGCCACCTTCCGGCTTGCGCCCGCCGTCGCGCACAGTCTTGTACGACCCTTTGCGGTGGGCTTCAAGGTGACTCCGAAGGGGAAGCTCGCCACCGGGATGGTCGTCGATGTGCGCGCCGTGATGCTGTCGGGAGGCACGATCCTCGCGCTGCTGCTCGGCATGCTAGTCAACGGTCTTCCCGACTATGAGCGGCTCCCGCCGGATGCATTTCTGGCACCGTCGCTGATATGGGGGACCATCACCGTCTTGGTGATGGTCGTCTGTCTGCTGATGTCGTTCGAGTTCCGCCCCACGCGAGAACAGGAGCGCTTCATCGTGAATGAAGAACATGTGGCCACGGATCACGGTGTGGCGCGCCGCGTACTCGTGGTCGACATGAGCGCGAGTGGCGCGGCGTTGCAGTGGGGTGTCGCGCGCCCCGACCCGGGCGCGCGTGTGCACCTGCAGCTGTCCGATGTGGGGACGCTTACTGCCGTCGTCCGGCGCTGGATCGGCGAGGTCGGTGTCGGGATCGCCTTCGAGGAGATGTCGGCGGAAGCAGAGCGATACCTTATCGCGAAGCTCTTCGCGCACGGGTACGAGACGCACGCGACCCCGGCGAGTGCGTCGGCCGGGTTGAACCGATTCATGCGACGGTTGCTTGGTGGTTCGAAGCCGCGAAGCGGACCGCCCGCGTGGTCACTCGGGGCCACGCCGCCGGCGCCATCCGTTCGCGGTATTCGGCCGGAATTGCGGCGGACGCCCGAGACCGCCTACCCACGACTCACGACGTCGGTACGTCGTGCGGCATAGCCCAGTCTGGGACCAGTTCGGACCATCCAGCATCTTTGCAGCAGTATAGGAATCAGCGCACGCCCAGCTGTCGGAACAGGAAACTCATCATTCCCGCATTTTGCTGGGTGTTCACGATGTGCCCGGTCTCCTTCGCGATGAGCAGTTCCTTCGGTGCGGTGATGAGGTTGTACACGGCGTACGACGCTGTTGGTGGCACCGTGGTGTCGTTGTACCCCCACGTGTAGAAACCCGGCACCGTGAGTAGGCGCGCGAAGTTGTCCGCATCGTAGTACGGAAGCGTGGCGCTGATCTCGGTCTTCGCCTGCATGCGCGTTGTATCGGCGAAGATGTGGGGCCATCCGCCGGCGCGCCCCTGTCGATAGCCGAAGTGGTCCCCCATGGCCGGGTGTGCCACCGCCAGCGCCTTCACGCGCGGATCGAGGACCGCGGTGGCAATGGCGAGCAGGCCGCCCTGGCTGCCGCCGCGAACGACGTAGCGTGTGCTGTCCACCTGCGGGAGCGACATGAGAAAGTCACCCGCGCGTACCGCGCCCACGATGACTCGCTTGTAGTAGTACTTGTCGCGGTCCTCGATGCCGAACGCCCAGTACCCACTCAGGGCGGTGGCGCGCAGTTCGTTGTAGAGCAGCGAATCACGGTCGACGGGTATACCGTGAATACCGATCGTCAGGTGCACGACGCCCCGCGCCGCGGTTCTGGTGTCCGGGAAGTACGGGCGCACACCGGCGCCTGGCACGACCAGCATGGCTGGATACTTTCCCGGAGCTTTGGGTACCGACAACATCCCGTACAGGCGACTGCCCTCCCGATGATTCTGGAAGGACACGTGATACACGTTCACGGTGGCCGTGGAGAGATCCTCGCGTAGCGTGAGCTGCGGCGCGAGCGGCACGCGGCGCGCTGCAGCCAGAGCGTTACGCCAGAAGGGGAGGAAGTCCGCCGGCGCAGTGACCGATGCATCGATGCGGTCGACATCGAAGCCCACCGTAACCATCTCATTCACCTTCGCGCCATCGATGTCCGCGACGGCGGTCAGGCGAAGAAAGCCAGGGCGCGCGAGGCTT
>JAIXTI010000159.1 GCA_027484025.1 bacterium | reverse complement strand
GCGCCGGACCTGATCGGTCCGGGGCCGGCGTGCGGCAGGGCGGTCCCGGACCGCTCGGTGCGGCCCGAGGTGATCCAGTGGGCGATCAGTGAATCGCGAAGACCGCGCGACAGCCGTCGTTGACCCAGATGCCGTTGCGATCCCAGCCCCAGTTCCGGCCGAAGCGACACGCCGTGTTCGACAGCTGGCGATCGATGTCCACGCTCGCGTGGCGCAGGTTCGCCGGGCAGTAGTTGCGGCGGTTGTCGCGCGACTCGCAGGTCACATGGTCGATCGGACCGTGCCAGCCGCCGCCGTAGCTGTCGGACGGGCGATAGTCGTAGCGGTAGTCGCGATCGTCACGCCGGTCGCGATTGTGTGCGGCGGCGATGGCCACGGCGCCGATCAGGCCGATGGCGAGCGCAGCCGCGGCCTTGGAGTCGCTACTGCCGCGGTGGTCACCGCGATAGTCGCCGAGGTCGAACTGCGCGCGGCATCCATTGGATACCCAGATGCTGCGGCTGTCGTAACCCCAGGAACTGCCCTGGCGGCAGCTCGAATGGCTGTATTGCACGGCGAGGCTCACGCCACCGCGGGTATCGGCGGCGCAGTACTGGGTTCCGCCGCCCTTGGATTCGCAAACGATCGAACGCGCGAATGCCGGCGTCGCAAGGCCGGAGGCGAGGAAGGCGAGAAAGGCGAGGGCGATGGGGCGTGTGCTGATCATGACTGGGCTCCGCTGCAGGGGTGGGGTTCAACGACCGGACCATTCCTGGGCCGATAAGGCGCCGTCACCGTCCTTGTCGGCGGCCTTGAAGGCCTCGGCGACAGATGCAGTGAAGGACTCGGCGCTCACGTTGTCCGGTTGCACGGTCTTGCCGTCCTTGTCGACGGCCTCCGGGTGCTCGTCCCCGGCGATGCGGCCGTCCTCGTTGTGGTCCAGGTGGCCGAACACGGCGACGACGCGATTGCGGAACTCCTCCCAGGTGACCTTGCCGTCGGCGTCGAAATCGGCAGCGGTGAAGGCTTGGTCGGCGGCGTCGGCGAGGGCGCGGTCCTCGGCGAATGCGGGTGTGATGCAGGTGTAGGCGAGCACGACGCCCGCGGCGAACCAGATGGATGCTTTCATGGAGGGACTCCTCGCAGGTCCAGTCGAGCCGGCGCAGGTCGCGCCGGCTTCGCAGAAACAATGCGCCTGTGGTCGTGGCCGCGTCTGTCGGGCCCACGCCGACAATCGTGTCAGCAAAATGCTGACGGCCCGATGCGGCAAACCGGTCGTATATGCTCGGCGCCATGTCGGTCGGTCATGCAAATCGGGACATCCGTACGGGCCTGACGACCGCAGGGTGGCGGGCCACCCACGTCGCTGCCGGTTTGCTCGCGGCTGCCGTCGTCAGCGCCGATGTCCACGCGGCTCAGGACCTCGGCTTGGCGCAGTTCGGCGTCCAGCGCTGGACGGCCGCGGACGGGCTCGGCAGCAACTGGGTGCGGGGTGTCGTGCAGGCTGCGGATGGCTCGTTGTGGGTGGCGAGCAGCATGGGTCTGTTCCGCTTCGACGGTCACAGCTTTGTTCGATTCGACCTCGGTGAGGACGAACAGGCGTACATGTCCGTCACTGCACTCGTCTTGACCCGCGACGGGCGGATCATCGCGGGTACCCAGTTCGCGGGACTCGTGGACGTCGACATCGCGTCCGGTGTCGCGACCCGGCGCCTGGCCGGCCAGGTCGTTCATCACGTCATCGAGGGCGACGCCGGCCGCGGCGAGCTGTGGGTCGCTACCGACCGCGGCCTGTGGCTGATCGACCGTGAGCACCCCGACGGCGTGCAGGTGGCTCCGGATGCCGAAGGCCGCGATGCGCTGGTTCGAACCCTGGCGCGTGCGCCGGACGGCACGATCTGGGCGCGTACCCAGATCCAGGGACTCTGGCGCGTCGCGGGTGGTGCGGCGGTCCGGGTGCCCGACGTTCCCGATTGCCTGGGCTACGGGGTCGCGATCGGCAGCGATGTGGAGCGCTACGTCAGCTGCCGCGCGGGCGTCTGGCGCTGGCAGCCGGGGTCCGGGGTCTGGGAACCGATCTCGTCTGCCTACGGGGTGGGCCGCATCCACCTCGACCGTCGTGGCGATCTCTGGTTCGTCGGCCCCGATGGGCTGGTGCGCTGGTCGGCGGGCCGGAGCGAGTTGCTGCCGATCGACCGCGGGCTGCGCGACTGGCGGGTCCGCGCGATCGCCGAGGATGCGCGCGGGGACCTCTGGATCGGGACCTTCTCGGGCGGTCTGGCCCGACTCACCCGCGGCGCGGTCCGTTCTTTCGGAGCGCCGGAAGGTCTGGCCGGCAGCTCGACGACGGCGGTGCTGGCCGACGGTGATGGGGGTGTCTGGCTCGGTTCCTTGTCCGGAGGGCTTCGCCGCTTTCATTTAGAACGCGGCGCCGGTCCGCAGTGGGGGCCGGCGGAGGGGCTGCCCGGCGTGACCGCCTGGGCGCTGGCGCCGGATCCCCGCCATCCGGGCGCGATCTGGGTCGGCGCCGATGCGGGACTGGCCTGGTTGTCCGACGGCCAGCTGCAGGCGGTCGGGCCGGCTGGCGAGCAACACACCGGCACCGTTCGCAACATCTACCCGGACCCGGCCGATCCGGAGACGGTGTGGATCTCCGGCGAGAGTGGCGGAGCCGTGGCCCTCCGCGGACGCGAACGCAGCGTGCACGATCGCGCACGGGGTCTGTCCGTCGGCAGGGTACGGGTGTTCCACCGCGATCGGGGTGGTCGTCTGCTGGCGGGCGGTCTGGAGGGTCTCTACGCCTTCGACGGTGATCGCTGGACGGCGCTGGCCGCAGGCGGGGATCGGATCGACGCGGTCACTGCATTGGCCGAGGGCCCCGACGGCAGGGTCTGGCTGGCCAGCGAACGGCGGGGTCTGCTTGTGCTGGAGGGCAACGCCGCGCGCTTCCTT
>JAIXTI010000120.1 GCA_027484025.1 bacterium | reverse complement strand
TCTTGCCCTCTTCCTTGTGGTGTTCGGCGAACCGCGCATTGGTCCAGAGCACGATGCCGTACAGGATCGCGCCAATCAGGATGGCGCCACCGATGAGACCGGTGAACGCGGGACCGATGTCGGGGTTCGTGTCGTGCTTGTGGCCAGCCATGGTAGGTACGGGGAGTGTGGTGGCGAACAGCTTACTCGGCGTCGGTCACGCGGACCGATACCATGTGATCATTCTGCGCGATGGACGGCAACAGATCCAGCCCTTCGGTGATCTGCCCGAACACCGTGTGCACGCCGTTCAGGTGACGCGTGTTGGACTCGCTCAGCACCATGAAGAACTGGCTGCCGCCCGTGTCCTTGCCCGCGTGCGCCATGGAGAGCGCGCCAACCTTGTGCTTGTGCGGGTTGCCGGCGGTTTCGCACTTGATGCGCCACCCCGGACCACCCGTGCCCACGGGGCCCTTGCCGTCCTTCGTGTGCGGGCAACCGCCCTGCACCACAAAGTCGGCAATCACGCGGTGAAACTTGATGCCGTCATAGAAGCCGCTGTTCGCGAGCTTCTCGAAGTTCTCAACCGTAATGGGCGCCTCGCCGGGGAACAGCTCGGCGACGACAGTACCCTTGTTCGTTTCGAAAGTGGCCAGCTTGGTCACGGAATGTCTCTCGGAAAAAGGTCCAGCCGGAAACTAGTGAGGGGACACCGGTAGGCGGGAGGGCAGAAATCTTAGCGCCCGGGCGACGGCGAATAGGGCACCTGACCTATGGCCGATTGGCGTCAATGTCATAGACTGGCCTCGGTTCTTCATGTCCCCTCCAGGCCCGTCCTTCATGTCCGAATCTCCCGCTCCCTCGCGCCGCGATCTGCTGCGTGCGGGGCTCGGTGCGCTCGGGGCAACGACCCTCGCCCCGCTCGCCGCCAATGCCCAGCCGCCCCGCCAGCCCAACGTCGGGCGCATCGGTGGCCTCATCAACCAGCTGGGGCAGCAGTCCCAGTGGAAAAGCCCCGAGCTCCGGCTCGTTCGCCGCATTACCCAGGGGCTCAACGAAGCCGAGGTCGCCCGGGTGCGGCAGATCGGCTACGACGCGTATCTGGAGGAGCAGCTCAATGCGGCTGCGCTCCCCGATACGGATATGGCGACGCGCCTCCAGAACCCCATGTACACGCGCGTACTGGGCTTCACCCCCAAGCAGCTGTTCGAGCAGTGGGAGCGCGGGTCGAACTATTTCGATTCGCAGCTGCCCTATAACCTGCTCACCACCGAACGCGCGGTCTTCTCCCGGCGGCAGCTGCAGGAGCGGATGTTCGAGTTCTTTGCCGACCACCTGCACGTTCCCTCATGGGAGCGCGGGCTGCCGGTGATTCACTACGAGCGCACCATTCGCCCGCATCTTCTGGGCAGCTTCGGGGCACTCACCCGTGCCGGGATGCGCAGCACGGCGATGTTGCAGTATCTCGATCAGGTGTGGAGCACCCGTTTCGGCATCAACGAGAACTACGGCCGCGAGCTCATGGAGCTCCACACCGTGGGGTGGGACGGCGGCTATACGCAGGACGACGTCGTTGGCGTGGCGCGCATGCTCACCGGATGGAGCATGAACGCCGACTACGAATTCGAATACAAAGCCAACAACCACGACTTCGGGGCCAAGTCGGCCTTTGGCGTATCGTTCCCCGCCCGCGCGCAGGCGTTCTCCGGCACCGCCGGCATGGACGAAGGCATCGCCTTTGGGGAGATGCTCATTCGCCACCCCAGCACCAAGCGTTTCCTGGCCACCAAGCTGTTGCGCTGGTTCGTGCGCCCCGATCCCAGCGAGGCGCAGATTCAGGCCGTGGTCAACGCCTACGGCGCCGAGGGGGATATCAAGGCGATGCTGCGCGTCGTGCTGTCGCGCGAAAACCTTTTGCGTGCGCCGGCCAAGCTCAAGCGCCCGTTCCACTACGCCGTATCCACGTTGCGCGCCATTCAGGCCACGGTGCGTCCGGTCAACGACATCCGTCGTGATTATCTCGTGCTGGCCTATCCCGCAGGCGGCATGCGCCAGCCGTTCCTCAACTGGCCCACGCCCGACGGCTTCCCCGACCGCGCGGAGTTCTGGGCCGGACTGATCGTCGAGCGCTGGAACGAAGTGCAGAACAACCTCGTGAGCGAACTCGATGGGCCCGGTCGCGCCGTCATCAACCTCTCGCTCTTCAGTGCCGACGGCACCGTCGACGGCATCGTGCGCGCCATCAACACACGCATCTTCGGCGGCGAAATGTCTTCGGCGCTCGAAACAGAAATTCGTGCGGTGTTCCGCGCCGGCGTGAACAACACGCGCGTGCTCACCGCCGTTCGGCTCGCGATCAGCGCGCCGGAATTCCACTTCTACTGACCGCTCCCATGCATCATCCAGAGCATTATCACGGCACGGGTGGCGGCTGCGAAGAGTACCGCACGCTCGACCGTCGCCGATTCATCGGCATGTCGTCCATGGGCGCCATGGCGACCGCGCTGCCGAGCTGGTTCCCCGAAGTGCGCATGGCGCAATCGCAGGATTCCACGCGCGACATCGTGGTGTCGGTCTTCATGCGCGGTGGTGCCGACGGGCTCACGCTCGTCGCCCCGTTTGCCGATCCCAATTACTACGCGGTGCGCCCCACCATTGCAGTGCCGCGCCCCGATTCCAACTCGCCCAACCGCGGCACGGCGCTCAACGATTTCTTCATGCTCCCCCCGGGCATGTCGGCGCTCATGCCGGTGTATCGCGCGGGACAGCTCGCCATTGTCCAGGCTGCCGGCCAGCGCTTCACCAACTCGCGTTCGCACTTCGAAGCCGAACGCTATCTCGAACAGGGGAAGCCCGACGACTACACGCTCGAAAGCGGATGGTTGGCGCGCCACCTGGCGAGTTCGAATCCGCTGGATCCATCGGCGCCCATGCGCGGCGTCTCCCTCACCAGTGGATTGCCGCGTACGCTGCAAGGCGCGCCGCGTACGCTCCCCATGCCGACGCCGAACAATTTCAACATCAACACCCCCAACGAGCTCGCGCTGCAGCGCCTGTTCAGCGGCGCGTGGTCACCCATGCGCAACGCCGCGCTCGACGGGCTCGCGACGGTGAACGTCATGCGCGGTCTCGATTTTCCGGGCTATCAGCCGTCGAACGGCGCGCGCTACGAAGAGAACAACATCGCCAATGCGCTGCGCTCCATCGCGGTGATGATCCGCGGTGAAATCGGCCTCGAAGCGGCGCATGTGGACTACGGCGGCTGGGACACGCACGCACAACAGGGCAGTGTTGGTGGCGTCATGGCGAGTCTCATGACGGAGTTCTCGCGAGCGCTCGCCGCCTTCTGGCAGGACATCATGCAGGGACCGCAGGCCGTGCGTGTCACGCTCGTCGTGGCCACCGAGTTCGGCCGCAACGTGCGCGAAAACGGCAGCATGGGCACCGACCACGGTCGCGCCGGCGTGATGTTCGCCATGGGACCCTCGGTGATTGGCGGGCGCGTCTTCGGCGACTGGCCCGGCATTGCGCGCGAACAGCTCGAAGACGGTCAGGATCTGCGCGTCACCACCGATACGCGTGACATCCTCGCGGAGCTCGTGCAGAAGCGGCTCAACAACGCCAATCAATCGCTGATTTTCCCCAACTACGTGCCCCGGTTCCGCGGAGTCTTTCGATGAGTGCTGTATCGAGTGTGCTGGCGTCGCGCGTGCGCGCCGTGTTGTTGACGGGTGCCCTGTGTCTGTTGCAGGCGTGCGCCGGCGCCGAAGGGCCTGCCGGTCCACAGGGGCCCGCCGGTCCTGCCGGCCCGCAGGGGCCAACGGGGCCGCAAGGTCCTGCCGGTACCAACGGCGCCCAGGGGCCCGCCGGCCCCGCGGGTCCTCAAGGCCCCGCCGGTCCCGCCGGCGTGGTGAACCGCGTGGAGTCCTCCGGCGTGTTCGACGCCTCCGGCACCTTTGCGCTGCCGCTCCCCGCGGCGGCCACCGCCAGCGGACGCTTGCCCTTCGTTGCCTGCTGGATCTCCACCGACAACAGCACGTGGCTCTCGGTCAGTCAGGTCCCCGCCACCAACGGTGATGTGTATTGCGGCATCACCACGGTGGGCACGACGCGCTCCATCACCATCGTCAACGGCGTGGCGGGGTGGCGGTACTATCTCCTCGCCATGTGGTGAGGCAGCGCGTGTCTGCACTCTCAGTAATGCATCCGCGCGTCGTTGTGGCTGCAGCCGCCGGGCTCATGCTCGGCGCCTGCAAGGCCCCCGAAGCGCCGCCGCGCAGTACCGACGCCACCGTCAACGTATCGGTCCCCGACGTCCGGTCACTCACGCCACGCATCGACGCCACGTCGGCGGAAGTGCTCGTGGGGCAAACCCGCGGCGGCGCGTACACGAGCTTCGGCCGAGTGTCGGTGACGGCCGCACAATTCGGCCAGCGCGTGTCGGTGCCGGTCAAGCTCACCTGTGGCACGGAGATGGGATGTACCGTCAACGCGCGGCTGCGACTGCTCGCCGACGGCACTCCGTTCGATTCGTCCGATACGCCGTCGTTTGCCATTACGGGTGGCGAGTCGCGCGAAACGGGAGGCTTTGCCTTCCGCCCCGTGCGTCGATTGGTGTCGGCTGAAACACTCGCGGTGGCCGTCATCAACAGCACGCGCCAGCTCGTCGTGCGCGTGCTCGACGATGCCGACCAGGTGTTGCCTCGTCGTGCGGTCACGTGGGAGTCAGGTGATCGCACCGTAGCGACTGTCGATTCGCTGGGGCGTGTCACCGCGCTCCGCGGCGGACGCACGACGGTGACCGCATCCGTCGGTACGGCGCGGGCATCGGTGACGGTTGCGGTGAATGCGGTGCAGTCGTTCACGATGACGGCGAGTGCCGCGCGTGTCATCGCGACGGTGCCGGTGCAGCTCACGGCGCAGCTGGCGGTGGGCCCGGGCGTCAGCAACCGGATTCGCTATCGCAGCAGTGACACGACCGTCGCCACCGTTTCCGAGGTCGGTGCCGTACGCACGTTGCGCGCGGGCACGGTGACGATGACCGCCATTGCCGAGGCCGATACGCTCGAGCGTCGTACGGTGATCATTACCGTCGATCCGTTCCGCGCGTCGAGCGCATACACTGGCGTTTCGGTGCTCTCGCGTGGCGATGTGCCGGGCAGCCTGGGTGCGATTTGGGGCGAACGATTCGAAAACTTGTTTGCGGCCGGCTGTGCGGGGCTGATGCGCTGGAACGGGTCGGCATGGCGCCTCGAGCAGACGCTGCCGTTCTGTGCGAATGGTGTGGCCGGCACCGACGAGAACAACGTGATCGTCGTGGGTCAGCAAATCTGGCGGTGGAACGGCACGGCGTGGGCGCGGGAGACGGTCACGTACACGGGCGACCTCTTTGGTGCCGTTGCGGTCGAAGGTGTGGTGTACGCCGTTGGCAGCGGGGGACAGGTTCTCCGGCGCACGGCGTCGGGGTGGACGGCCATGACGACGCCGACGACACGCAGCTTGCGCGGCGTGCACGGCGTGTTCGGTAGCAACATCTGGGCTGTCGGTGATGGTGGGGTGATGCTCCGCTTCAATGGCACGGCCTGGCAGACCACGAACGAAGCCGACGGGCAGTTCCTCGAATGCCGCGCCGTACACGTGCGTGGCCCGACCGACGTCATGGCGACCTGCAACGAGCGCAACTGGGGGTGGAGCATCCAGCGCTGGAATGGCGCGAACTGGACGCGCATGAACACTCCGCAGCGTGAGCTGATGACCGATATCGCCGAAACGAACGGCGTCGTCTACGCGGTTGGATCGCAGCGCACCGTGTACCGGCTGGTGGGCAATGACTGGGTACAGGATGCCGAGCGACTCGGCGATCAGTTCGTCACCGGGATCTATGCCGATGCTCGTGGCATCATGGCGGTGGGGAACGAAGGTTTCACCATGCGCCGCACCAGCACGGGGTGGACCATCCTCTCGGGATATCCGCTCTACGACGCCATGTGGGCCGGCGGGACTGATCTCATTGTTGCCGCGGGCACGCGCGGGGCGATCGACATGTTCGACGGCACCCGCTGGACGTCGTCGCGCCCACAGGGCGAGAACAACGGCATCCGCGACGTGTGGGGCGCCTCGCGCGACGCGATCTTCGCCGTCGGGCCGCAGGCGACGATGCTGCGCTACGATGGCGCGCGCTGGCAAACGCAGACGGTGCCAACGACCGCGTGGATCACTGGCGTTTGGGGACTGCGTCGCGACAGCGTCTGGGCCGTCACTGGCAACGGCGAGATACTGTTCTACGACGGCCAGCAGTGGGCGCTCAAGTTCCGCACCGGGCGCAACCTGCTCGACATCCATGGTCGCGATGTCAACAACATCGTCGCCGTCGGCGATGAAGGACGCATCTGGCGCTTCGATGGCCGCACGTGGCAGCGTGAGGAGTCAGGGACCGACGCGTCGTTGAGCGCCGTGTTCGTGGGGAATACGCGGACGTTCGCCGTGTCGGGAAATCAGATCTTCGGCTATCGCGACGGCGAGTGGCAACCGGCGGTCGTGATTGCCGGCAGCAACTTCAACTGGCTCGCCGGCACCGGCGATTCCGACGTGTATGTCGGTGGCTGCGGCGCGCAGACCCGTCGCTTCGACGGCACAACGTGGGTAGCCGAGGTGCCGACGAACTTCTCGCAATGCACCTTCAGCGGGTTCGCGCTTCCCGGCGGCGGTCTCATCATCGGCGGCGCGCAGCGCGACATCATTAGCGGCACCGGCCCCAACGGCGCGACGCCGGGACGGTAGACCGACCGCGGTTCCCCCGCCCCTGCCGTCTGTTGTTCCTGCCGTCCGCCGTCTCGGCGCGATGCTGCGGGATCAGCCCCAAGACCGCAGACCGA
>JAIXTI010000284.1 GCA_027484025.1 bacterium | reverse complement strand
TTATGCCGAGATCCGCAGCAACCGGCTACTAGAATTCTACGGCCGTACCAAAGTCGTTTCGGTGTCGAGAGATCCACGCCGGCGCACTGGGTTTTCCGCTTGCCGGAGATCTGAGTGCTGAGAGCTCAGGACTGAGATCTCAGAGCTCAGAGCTCAGTTCCGGATAGGCGTGAGAGTCGAGGAACGCAGCAGCGAGAAGCCACGCCCCGCGGTGGCGGTTACCCCAACCGCCGGTCCTCGCTACTCACCTCTGCGTTGCTCGACTCTCACGCCTATCCGGGTCTGAGTTCCGAGGTCTCAGATCTGAGTTCTCAGTCTGAGCTCTCAGAACTCATTCTGAGTTCTCAGGAAAAGGAAGAGCCAGCGTCAGAGCCCCGATTTCCCCCGTCGGTGTCTGCACGTGCACCCGCGAGCCCGGTTCCACTTCGCGGCGGATCATCGCGATCGCGATGTTCCCCAGTCGCGGTGAGATCACGGTGCTCCGCACGTCCCCCACGTCCTTGCCGTTGGCGTCGAGAATGCGGGCGTGCTGGGGCAGGGGGGCCTCGCCCATGAGTCCGCGCAGGTGGCGGTTTACGTGGCCGCGGAAGTGGACTCGCGCGACGGTTTCCTGGCCGGTGTAGCAGCCTTTGGTGAACGAGATCGCGCCGAGGGTGTCGAGATTGGCTTCCTGCGGGATGGTGTTCTCGTCCATGTCGATCCCGAACGCCGGTCGGCCGCCTTCGATGCGCGCGATGTTCCACACGGCGCGCGTGGCGCGGCGACGAGTGGAGGCTTCGAGACGCTCACGCACCAGCGCGGTATCCCGCGCGTCGGCAATGATGATGAACCCCGGCAGGCTGCCCATGACGGGCGCGCGAACGAGCCGCACGCTGACCGGGCCGATGTTCCACATGCCGTGCGACCACACAGGCCATTCGGCGAGTCCCTGCACCATGATGTCGCCCAAATCTTCGACGGTGTGCATCGCGCCACCGAGATTGGCGACCGCCTGCGCGGCGTTGGTGCCATACAACATCCACGTCGCCCACTGGTCCGACTCGTCGGCCACTTTGGCCAATCGCGGATTGATGTACTTGCGCGCGAGGTCGAGCCACGCGGGCGCGCAATGACGCAGCACCGTGAGCATGAACCGGTCTTCGGCGGTACGCGCGATATACATGTCGCACACCACTTTGCCCTTGGGCGTGAGCGCGACGGCGTGCATACCCATGCCCACCGCAAGCTGGCTCACGTCGTTGGTGACCAGGCCATTGAGCGCGTCCATGGCCTTGGGGCCCTGCACGCTGCTCCAATGATTCATGGCTTCGAACCACGCCGCGTCACGCCGCAAGTCGAGATACGCTTCGACATCGTCGCCAAGCAACGGCTCGGGATACACAAGAGCCGGCTGTTCGGGCGCTACGCTGATGGTTGAATCGCTCACGAGGCTTTCCGCTCCGCGACATCTGGCGCGGTTTGAATGGCTGGTCAATACCTGAACAGGCAGAACAGATAGTCCGGTGCTTCTGCGAATTGTAACGCGCCCGCCAAGACACTCCAAGACGTGCGTACGCGCTACCAGACGTAAGGTACATGTACGAAGAGCGCCGCTGTCTCTGCCGTTTCTCGGTTCGTTTCCAAAGCGGTGCGCTCCGTCACGCTGACTCCCATGTTCGACAATCGCGTGTGAATCGCGTCCCAGCTCCGCCGCAGCGAGGCACCGGGCGCACGCGGCGCATCATCGCTGCAGCGCAACAGCGACACACTGTTCTCGAGCCCGGCGAGCGCCAGCAGCGACTCGACGTCGCGGCGCTCACTGTCGGCGCGCACCACGATGCGGTCGCCCCGCGTGGCGGCCTCCTGAAGCCGCAAGAGCGCCCGCTGATCGAGCGGCACGCCATGCTGCACGAGCGCGCGAAAGCCGCGCTGTGCACGCAAGGCAATCAATTCGGGGAGCGTGGGGTCGGTCGCGGACAGCTCGGGAAAGAGCGCGAGCGAGGCCTCGAGCAGCGTGCGCCCAGGAAGAAGCGCCAGAACGACCTCCGTGTCCAGCCGGGCCTGCTCGGCCGCGGCGGCGTCAACCAAAGCATGCGCGCGCAGAGGCAGCGTGGAAGCGAGAACGCCGTCGAACGCGAAAATCGTCGCGAGCATTGAGATGGGAGCGGTCAGGATGAGATCGAGAGTCGAGAGTCGAGAGTTGGGAGTTGAGCGTGAGTTCCGGATAGGCGTGAGAGTCGAGGAACGCAGAAGCGAGAGGTCAGGACCGGCGGTGGCGGTTTCCCAAACCGCGGGTCCTCGCTTCTCACTGCTGCGTTCCTGGACTCTCGCACCTATCCAGAGCTGAGTTCTGAGATTTCAGCTCTAGATCTGAGCTCTCAGAGCTGAGTACTCAGAACCAACCCTCGCTCAACGGTACGTGGCCGCGAGCAGTTCAATCGGGTGCACGGCGCGTACATCTGACTTCTCAAGGAGTAGGCCTGCGCCGAGTTGCATGAGGCATCCCGGGTTCCCCGTCGCGACGAGTTCGGCGTGGCTTTCCTTGATGCGTGCGAGCTTGGGCGCGAGGACGGCGTCTGAGGTGTCGGGCTCGACGAGATTGTAAATGCCCGCGGACCCGCAGCACTGATCGGCGTCTTCGAGAGGGACAAGGTCGATGCCGGGAATTGCTGACAGGAGTTGCACGGGTGGGCGCACGATGCGTTGCGCGTGCATCTGGTGACAGGGCGGGTCGTGCGTCACGCGTTCATCGAGACTGCGTGGGCCGGCCTTGGGGCCTACGCCGGCGAGGAGCTCGCTCACATCGCGTGTGCGATCGGCGAGTCGCTGGGCGCGTTCGGCAAAGTGCGGGTCATCATGCAGCAAATGTCCGTATTGCTTGAGCATCGCGCCGCAACCGGCGGCGTTGACGACGACCAGCGCGTCGGGCGTGGAGGCGAATGTGTGCTCGAACGCCACGATGTTCTCGCGCGCGAGGGCTCGGGCGCTTTCGAGATCGCCGGCGTGCGCGTGCAGGGCTCCGCAGCAGCGTTGGCCGTTCGTGGTACAGCTGGTGAAACCGTTGTGGGTGAGTGCCTGCTCGGTGGCATCGTTCACGTGCGCGAACAACCCGGACATCACGCACCCCTCGAGCATCGTGACCGGCGTGCGTGGCGATTCGGCGCGGCGCGCCGTCGGCGACGGCGCTGCGGCCGCACGTGCGCCCATGCGAAGTCGTGTGGGCGCACTGCTCGCGAGCATCGCCAGCGGAAAGCCCATGCGTCGCGGCACGACGCTCGCGAGTGCACGGGGCAGCCCCGTGGCGCGGAACAGGCGCGCGCCGGCGAGCGCTGCGCGCAGCAGGAGATGATGACGGAACACCGTGAGCACGAGCTTGGCCACCAGCGGCGTGCCGCGTACCGGCGCCATGGTCGCGCGCGTGGCTTCGAGCAGTTCGCCGTAGGGCACACCAGAGGGGCAGGCGGTCTCGCAGGCGCGGCAGCCGAGGCAGCGGTCGATGTGTTGTGCGGTATCGGGATCGTCGAGCGCGATCTCGCCGTCGAGCATGCGGCGCATGAGCACGAGGCGTCCGCGCGGCGACTCGTTTTCGTCTTCGAGATTCACATACGTGGGGCACGCCTGCAGGCAGAAGCCGCAATGGACACACGCATCGAGCCCCGCGGCGGCGTGCTGCAACGGCGTGCCCGGGAGCGCGCACTGCGGTGTCGTGGCGCGCGAGACGGTATCGGTGGGCAACGTGGATGGCGTCCCCATCACACCTCCGGATGAGCGAGCGATGTAGGCACGAGTGGCGCCAGCGGATTGAGCATGTCGCGTGCGTCGAAGGCGCGTTTGATTCCCTCGTCGAGCGGCAGGCGCGGCGTGGTGACCGTGCGCCCCTGATCGACCACCACCGAGATGGTGTGCATCGCGCCACGTGCGGCGGCGAGCCGATACCAGCTGGCGATATCGCGATCGATGGCCGATGCCGACGCGAACGGCATGGTGACGCGCAGACTGCCGAACGCGGGATCGTAGAGCAGCGTCCCCTGCGGGAACGCATCGATCGCGGCAAGTACGAACGGCACGGCGTCGGAACGGTGCGTACGTGCGCGCAGGATGATGCTGTTGGTGTCCGTGTGATGGAGCGTCTGTTGCACGACGGCGGGTGCCACCGGGTGCACGTCGGCGACGCCGAACGCTTCCAGTTGCGCTTCGAGTGCGGCGGCGCGTGCCGCGTTGCCCGATACGCGTGCCCACAGCTCCGGTGCCTCGTGCGGTGTGCAGCGCAGGAGCATGGGGAGCGGGGCGCGCTGTGCGAGCATTCTAGGGAGGATGTCGTCGATGCCGCCCGACGTCGCGTGCCGCACGGCGCCCACGAGCACGGCGTCGCGCATGGGCACCGCGTGCAGGCGCAGGCTCACTTCGGTAATCACTCCAAGTGTCCCGAACGCGCCGGTGTGCAACCGCACGAGATCGAAGCCCGCGACGTTCTTCACCAC
>JAIXTI010000010.1 GCA_027484025.1 bacterium | reverse complement strand
GACGGACACCCCGGAGTTCGTCACCCCGTCGACGGCCGTCGTGGTGCAGGGGCGCCTCGCCATGACACATGCAGTCGCGTTCGACGTGAACGCCGGAGGGGCAGGCTTCGTCTCCGCTGTCGATCTGGCATGGACATATCTGCGTGCCGATATGCGCTATACCCGGGTGCTCGTGGTGGGCGTCTCCGCGATGTCCCGGTATCTCGACGTGCACGATCACCGCACGGTGTGTGTGGTCGCCGATGGTGCGGGGGCCGTGCTGTTCGAAGCGTTCGAGTCGGTGCCCGGTGAGCCAATGGATGGCGTGCTTGCCACCGCACTTGTGACCGACGGTCGCCGCAGTCATGACATGGGGATCTTTGCCGGTGGCGCGCGGACGCCCATTACGAAGGCGGTCCTCGATGCGGGTTTGCAGAACACATTGCGCGTCACCGCACGGTTTCCCGGCGCGCTGGACGAGCAGGAGTGGCACGCCCTCACGTCGCAGGTGCTCACCGGCGCACACGCCACCGCCGACGATGTGCAGTGGTTGCTCTGGTCGCAGTTCGCCAACAGCGCGGTCGACGAAGGGTTGCACGCCGCCGGTATCGGCACCGACCGCGTACACAACGTGCGCGACCGGCACGGCTATACCGGCGCCGCCGGATTGCCAATCGCGTTGGACGACCTCGCGCGTTCCGGGAAATTGGCCGCAGGCGCGCTGGTGCTGGGTGTAGAACATGGTGTCGGGCTGGCGATGGGCGCGTTTGCGCTGCGCTGGCACACCTCCGCCCGCGAGGCAGCAGAGTGAGTCGCGTACCATGACGGATGCGCCTTCGGATACCGGCGTGCCTTCGCTGCAAGCGTCGCTGTACGACCCCATCGCGCACTGGGCCCACGTGGCTCCAGCGCGCACCGCGGTGATCGACGCCGGCACGGGGCAGTCGTACAGCTATGCCGACGTGGATGCCGACGCCGAGCGGTATGCGCAGTTGCTCACGCAACTCGGTGTCGTGCTCGGCGACCGTGTCGCGGTACTCGCGCACAATCGGTATGCGTTCGTGCCGCTGTTCCTGGCGTGCCTCCGCCGCGGCGCCGTGCTGGTGCCTCTCAATTGGCGTCTGTCGGCGGTCGAGCTGTCGCGCGTGCTCGTCGACGCCGCCCCCGTGGTGATCTTCGGTGAGCACCCCTTCCGCGCGCTCAACGACGACGCGCGCAATGCGGCGCGGTGGGTCGATCTCGATCGCGATGTACCGGCGTTGCTCGAAACGATATCAGCAGGCACGCGTTCGCCGTCGTCTGCCGTTGCACACGTCATCACGCCGCTGCACCCCACCATGCTGCTCTATACGTCCGGGAGTACCGGCGCCCCCAAGGGCGTCGTGGTTCCGCACCGGCAGCTCGTGTTCAACGCGATCGACACGGTAGACGGGTGGGCGTTGAGCGCGCACGATTGCGGCGCCGTGGCCACCCCGTTCTTTCATACCAGTGGGTGGCACGTCTTTGCCACGCCGCTCTGGTACTGCGGCGGGACCGTCGTGATTCTCGGACCGTTCCACGCGGCGACGATGCTCGAACTGCTCGACCGGCATCGCGTCACCATGGTCTTTGTCGTCCCCACGCAACTGGAGTGGCTACGGCAGGCACCCGACTGGGGGCGCCCGTTGCCCGCACTCCGCTCCTTCATTTCCGGTGGCGCCCACTGTGCGCCGTCGCTGCAGCGTGCGGCACGTGAGGCGGGCTATCGCATTCGCGATGCGTACGGCCTCACCGAGTGCGGCCCCAATTGCTTCACCACGACCGACGAAATAGCGCGCGAGTTCCCCGAAACCGTGGGACGGCCGCTGCCGCGTCTGTCGGTGCGCATCGTCGGCACCGATGGCACTGCCGCCGGCGTTGGCGAAACCGGCGAGCTCCAGCTGCGTGGGCCGCAACTGTTCGGCGGGTACTTCCAGTCGCCGGACGAGACGGCCGAGGCGTTCACTGCCGACGGCTGGCTGAAAACCGGCGATCTCGCAACGGTCGATGTACACGGGCTCTATCGCCTGCGCGGCCGGCGCCGCGAGATGTTCATTTCGGGCGGCGAGAACGTCTATCCCGGTGAAGTGGAGGCCGCGCTGCTCGACTGCCCGGGCGTCGATGCCGCATTGGTCACAGGCGTCGCCGACGACACGTGGGGGGAAGTGGGGCACGCGCTGGTGGTCGCGCTGCCCGGGCACCGGGATCGCCATGGCATTCTGGCGGCGCTGCGCGCACGGCTGGCGGGCTACAAGATTCCCCGTGAGCTCACGTTTGTAGAGCAGCTCCCCGCCTTGGCCAACGGCAAGGTCGACCGCGTGGCCGCCGCACGGCTGCTGGCCGTCGTTCGTGCCGCAGGGCCGCCCCCCGCGCACACCGCCGCGAGTACGAACGCGCACCCGCTGGCGAAGGACGCCCGCGTTGGCGACCATTGAGCATGTTTCCGAACATCCGGTTCCTGCGGCGCGTCGCTTCCCGCCGGTGACCACCCCGAAACGCGCCGTCAAGGCGCCGCGCAAGGCATCGGCCACCGATGCGCTCTCGCACATTGCGCCACCACAGCTCGACCTCTTTCCGGTCAAGCCGGTGGTCGATGTGCTCGACGCGAAGGCCATCGTGGGGCCGCGCACCGGCGTCGAACATCTGGTGCGCGTGCGTCCGCGTCCAAACGACGCGCCGCATCTGGTCTTCCATGACCGGCACGGCTGGTACTGTGAAGCGCATGGTCCATCGTGTCATGCCGTCATGCTCGCGCGGGAAGAAGTAAAGCATGTCGACTGAGCAGGGTGGTGGGGGCGCCATCTGGACGCCCACCGCACACGACGTCGGGTCCGCGCGGCTTACCGCGTTTCGCAAGGATCTCGTGGCGCGTGGGGTCGTGCCGCCCACGGTGCACGATGCGCACACCTTGCAGCGCTGGTCCGTCGAGCACCCTGAAGCGTTCTGGGCCGAGGTCTGGCGCGCGGCGGGCGTCGTTTCCGATGGGCCGGGAACGCCCGAGGCGCCGTGGACGGCAGTGCTCACCGACGGCGCGGTCATGCGACCACCGCACCAGAGTGCCACCGGGTGGGAAGGGCCGCGCTGGTTTACCGACACGCGTCTCAACTTCGCCGAACAGCTGCTGCGCCGTCGCGACGACGCACCCGCGCTGGTGTCGTGGAACGAGCACGGCGCGCAGCAGCGGATCACGTTCGCGGAGCTCGCAGTGCGCGTGGCACAGTGCGCCACCGCGCTCGCGGCGCAGGGCGTCGGTGTTGGGGATCGGGTGGCGGGCTGGCTTCCCAATCTGCCGGAGGCGGTGGTCGTGATGCTCGCCGCGGCCTCACTCGGCGCCACCTGGTCGAGTTGCTCCCCGGACTTCGGGACCAAGGGGGTGCTCGACCGCTTCGGCCAGATTGCGCCCACGGTGCTTGTGGCCGCCGACGGTTACTGGTACGCGGGGAAGCAGATCGATTGCGTACCGCGCCTGCGTGAAATCGTGAACGCGTTGCCGCAGCTGCGGGCGGTGTGGGTGGTGCCGTACGTCGACAGCATGCTCGATGTGGGAAGCGCCCTGCCGGGCATTCCCCACGCGCAGCGTTTCGACACCGTGCTTGCCGCGCAGGCACAGGTCCGCCAACCGGCGTTCGTGCGGCTCCCGTTCGATCATCCGTTGTACATCCTCTACTCGAGCGGCACCACGGGACTACCCAAGTGCATGGTGCACGGCGCCGGCGGTACGCTGCTGCAGCACTGGAAGGAACTGGCGCTCCACACAGACCTGCACGAGAACGATGTGCTCTTCTACTTCACCACCTGCGGGTGGATGATGTGGAACTGGCTCGTGTCCGGACTGGCGGTAGGGGCCACGGTGGTGCTGTACGATGGCGCACCGCTCGCCCCCGACGCCACGATTCTCTGGCGCATGGCGCACGAGGAGCAGGTGTCCGTATTCGGGACGAGCGCCAAGTATCTCGCCATGTGCGAGAAGGAAGGCGTCGTGCCCCGTGAGGTGGCGCCGTTGCCGTCACTGCGCGCCATCCTTTCTACCGGCAGTCCGCTCGCCGCCCACAGCTACGACTACGTGGCACACGCCATCGGCGAACGGGTG
The DNA here is from genome assembly GCA_027484025.1 of bacterium. Classification (GTDB taxonomy): domain Bacteria; phylum Gemmatimonadota; class Gemmatimonadetes; order Gemmatimonadales; family Gemmatimonadaceae; genus Gemmatimonas. The sequence continues at coordinate 15,157 of JAIXTI010000010.1, read as the reverse complement.
CGGCTCTCCAGTATCAGCGGTGGCACCGACATCGTCAGCTGCTTCGCGCTCGGCGATCCCACGGGCCCTGTTTATCGTGGCGAGCTGCAGATGCGCGGCCTTGGCATGGCCGTCGACATCTTTGGTGACGACGGCACGCCGCTGCGTGGTGCGCCCGGTGAGCTGGTGTGCACGAAGCCATTTCCCAGCATGCCGGTGGCGTTCTGGAACGACCCCGATGGTGCGCTCTATCGCGCGGCGTACTTCGAGCAGATACCCGGAGTGTGGCGACATGGCGATTGGGCCGAGCTCACCGAACACGACGGGATGATCATTCACGGGCGCAGCGACGCGACGCTCAATCCGGGCGGGGTTCGTATTGGCACGGCCGAGATCTACCGGCAGGTGGAGCAGATCCCCGGCGTCATCGAATCACTCGTGGTGGAGCAGGCGCATGGCGCAGCCGGCGGCACCGATTCGCGCATTGTGCTGTTCGTGCGCCTGCGTGACGGCGTCGCGTTGACGGACGATTTTCAGCGGATCATCCGTACGCGCATTCGGGAGTACACGAGTCCGCATCATGTGCCAAAAGTCATCGTGGCCGTGTCGGATATTCCGCGAACCATCAGTGGGAAGATCACCGAACTCGCCGTACGCGAAGTCATTCACGGCCGTCCGGTGAAGAACATCGACGCCCTCGCCAATCCGGCCGCGTTGGAACTGTTCCGGAATCTGCCGGAACTGCGCAGTTGACCCTTCACTCACGCCTGCCATGATCTCGATCCGTTCTGCGTTGACGTCTGCGATGCGTTCGCTGCCGCTGGTGGCGCTGGCTGCCATCACCTTGGGCGCACAGCCCAAGCCCACCGTGCCGGCCAAGGTGCCGCCTGCCGCCGCCGCCGCGGTCGCCGGCGGGCTGATCGACATCAACCGGGCGACGCCAGCCGAGTTGGAAGGCATCCCGGGCATCGGGAAGGCCTTCGCCGCCAAAATCGTGGGCGGCCGTCCCTATGCCAACAAGGCCCAGCTGGTCCAGAAGAACATCCTGAGTTCGGCGCTGTACGAAAAGATCAAGGACCGGATCATCGCCAAGCAGTAACCAGGGGACGGCGTCCTACGCTATCTTTCGGATATGTTCCTCACCCCGCCTTCGGAGGACCAACGGGAGCGCGCCTGGATCGGCGCGCTGCCGCGTTCGCACATCTGAGATGAAGCAGGTGGTGTTCCGTCTACCTCCTTTCATCTTCCTACCACAGGTGTGCCCATGGCCACGTTGACCATCCCCGAAGCGGGCGTCGAGCAGGACGCTTTCCCCATCAACGGCACCGACTACGTAGAGTTCTACGTCGGTAATGCCAAGCAGGCGAGTTTGTATTACCGCGCGGCCTTCGGCTATTCGCTCGTCGGCTACCGCGGCCCCGAGACCGGCGTGCGCGACCGCGCCAGCTATCTCATGCAGCAGGGCAAGATCCGTCTGGTACTCACGACGGCGCTGTCCCCCACGTCGCCCATTGCCGACCACGTGCATCGTCACGGCGACGGCGTAAAGGACTACGCGCTCTGGGTCGACGACGCGCGTCTCGCCTACGAGACCGCCATCGCACGCGGCGCGATCGGCATTCAGGAACCGCACGTCGTGAAGGACGACGACGGCGAAGTCGTGATGGCCGCGATCGGTACGTACGGTGACACGATTCACACGCTCGTCGAGCGCCGCAACTATCGCGGCCTGTTCCTGCCGGGCTTCAAGCCCGTCACGCCGCACTATCAGCCGGCCGACGTGGGACTCAAGTACATCGACCATTGCGTGGGCAACGTCGAACTCGGGCAGATGAACCGCTGGGTCGAGTATTACGGCAACGTGCTCGGCTTCCGCAATCTCATCACCTTCGACGACGCCGACATCAGCACGGAGTATTCGTCGCTCATGTCGAAGGTCATGGCCAACGGCAACGACAAGATCAAGTTCCCCATCAACGAGCCCGCGTCGGGCAAGAAGAAGTCGCAGATCGAAGAGTATCTCGACTTCTACGGGGGACCGGGTGCCCAGCACCTCGCGTTGGCGACCGATGATATCCTCGCCACGGTGACCGCATTGAAGGAGCGGGGCGTCGAGTTCCTGTCGGTGCCCACGTCGTACTACGACGAATTGCAGGAGCGCGTGGGGCAGATCGACGAGCCGGTCGACGAACTCGCCAAGCTTGGGATTCTCGTGGACCGCGACCCGGATGGGTACCTGCTGCAGATCTTCACGAAGCCGGTGGAGGATCGCCCTACGTTGTTCTTCGAGATCATTCAGCGAAAGGGCGCGACGAGCTTCGGCAAGGGCAACTTCCGGGCCCTGTTCGAAAGCATCGAACGCGAGCAGGAACTGCGCGGCAACCTCTGAGACGATCATGCCCATCTACCACCAGCTCGGCACCATACCGCGCAAGCGGCACATCGTCTTTCGTCGTCCCGACGGCGGGTTGTACGCCGAAGAACTCATGGGGCACGAAGGGTTCGTCGGCACGTCGTCGCTGCTCTATCACACGCATCCGCCCACGACCGTCAAGTCGGCGCGCAAGGTGTGTGATTTGCGCTGGGAAGAGGACACTGACACCTCGCTGCGCCACCGCCACTTCCTCACGTCACGCGTGAAGCAGGGTGGGTCGCCCACGCTCGATCGGTTGCCGCTGCTCTTCAACAGCGACATCGGTATGCTGTACGTGGAGCCCGATGTGACCGACACGCACTTCTACCGCAACTCGCAGGCGGATGAAGTGGTGTACGTGGTGGAGGGACACGGCGTGCTCGAGTCGGTCTTCGGCGACCTGCCGTACAAGCCGGGTGACTACGTCGTCATCCATCGCAACATCACGCACCGCTGGCGTCTCGACACGGCCAAGGGACCGAACAAGTTCCTCGTCATGGAGAGCCGCGGCCATGTGCGCTTCCCCAAGCGTTATCGCAACGAGTTCGGGCAGCTGCTCGAAGGCGCGCCGTACTCCGAGCGCGACATCCGGCGTCCGCAGCAGCTCGAGCCGCGCGACGAGAAAGGGGACTTCCCCATCCTCGTGAAGCAGTACGACGCGCTCAACGAACTGGTGCTCGATCACCATCCGTTCGATGTCGTAGGATGGGATGGATACTTCTATCCGTGGGCGTTCAACATCCACGACTTCGAGCCCATCGTGGGACGTATTCACCAGCCGCCGCCGGTGCACCAGACGTTTCAGGGCGACGGCTTCGTGATCTGCTCGTTCTGCCCGCGGCCGTACGATTTCGATCCGCAAGCGGTGCCGGCGCCGTACAACCACAGCAACGTCGATTCCGACGAAGTGCTCTTCTATGCCTCGAGCGAGTTCATGTCGCGCAAGGGCATCGAGTACGGCTCCATCACGCATCATCCCGACGGCTTGCCGCACGGCCCGCATCCGGGGCGCGCGGAAGCGAGCATCGGCGCCAAGTACACGAACGAACTTGCGGTCATGATGGACAGCTTCCGCCCGCTCAAGATCGCCAAGGCGGCCGTCGCTATTGAAGATCCGCGCTATCACCAGAGCTGGATTGACGCGCAGCATGCGCAGTTCAGTCCGCCGGCGCCCTGATTCAGGGCGCCACGCCGCTACGCACTCGTCCTTTCCGTCATGCCTCGTTTTTCGCAGCGCTTCAGCGCGTTCCCCGTGTATCCGCTGGCGCACATCCCGGCGCGCAAGAAGGCGTTGATTGCCGCCGGGGTCGACGTCATCGATCTCGGCGCCGGCGACGCCGACTTGCCGCCACCGCCCAAGGCCGTTTCGGCGCTGCAGCAGGCTGCCGAAGTGCCGGCCATGCAGCGCTACGGATTTGGTCTTGGCCATGTACCGTACCGCGAGGCCATCAGCGCGTGGATGCAGACGCGCTTCGGTCAGCGCGTCGACCCGATGACGGAGATCGTGCCGTTGCTCGGGAGCAAGGAAGGGCTCGCGCACGTGGCGTTTGCGTATCTCGGCGCCGGCGATGTGGCGGTCATTCCCGACCCCGCGTATCAGGCGTATCTGGGCGGCACGCTCATGAGCGACGCCACGCCGTACGTGTATGCGCTGCGGCCGCGCACGAACTTCCTCGTGGATCTCGACGAAATCCCCGTCGACGTGCTCGATCGCACGCGCGTGTTGTATCTCAATTATCCCAACAATCCCACCGCAGCGATCGCGCCGCGCGAGTATCTCGAGCAGGTCGTGCACACCTGTCGGGAGCGCGACATCCTGCTGGTGTACGACAACGCGTACTCCGAAATGGGCTTCGACGGCTATGTGCCGCCGAGCATCTTCGAGATCGATGGCGCGCGAGACGTGGCGATCGAGTTCCACTCGTTGTCGAAGACGTACAATATGACCGGCTGGCGCTGCGGGTGGGCGGTGGCCAAGCCCGAGATTGCCGGCGCGCTCACCAAGGTGAAGTCGTTCACGGACACCGGGCAGTACATGGGCATTCAGGCGGCCGGTGTGGCCGCCATCGAGAGCTGGGCGGATTTCGTGCCGCAGAATCTGGCCGTGTTCACCGAACGTCGAAATGCCGCGGTCGCCGCGTTCCGCGCCAACGGATTCGCGTGCGACGTGCCCAAGGCGACGATGTATCTCTGGATTCCGTTGCCCGAGGGGATCGCGAGTGCGGAGTTCTGCGACCGGCTGCGTGAAGAGCAGGGCGTCATTGCCATGCCGGGCTCCGGCTTTGGCGCGGGTGGCGAAGGGTTCTTCCGCATCTCGTTCATTCAGAGCGGGGCGCGCATCGCTGAAGCCGCGCGACGCGCGGGACTGGTGTTGACGGCCATGACGACGGCGTCGACGCCGCGCTCCACGGGCGCGCCGGAGATGGTCCAAGCGTGACGTCTTTGCGCAGGACGGCGGCAGGTGTGCTGGTGCTGGTGTCGGCGTTGGGGTGTGGACGCAAACTCACCCCCATCGTACCGTCAGTGCCGGAGCGCCCGACCGCTGCCGTGCCCAACCGCGATTCGGCCGGTGGACGCCTCGACAGCTCGGCGGCACGTCGCACGCCGCCACGGCGCGCGACGCCGGCGCCGCGCCTGAAGCCGGTGGCTCCCGCCGATGCCCCGCCCATGTTGCGCGAGTTTCGCGGCGTGTGGGTCGCGACCGTCGGCAACATGGATTGGCCCTCCAAGCGCACGCTGAGCACGGCCGAACAGCAGGCAGAGCTGCGTGCCATTTTCGATCGGGCGCAGGCGCTCAAGCTCAACGCCGTGATCTTTCAGGTGCGTCCCGCGGCCGACGCGCTCTACGCGTCGACCCTCGAACCGTGGTCCGAGTTTCTCACCGGTACACAGGGCAAACGCCCCGAGCCGTTCTGGGACCCGCTGGCCTTTGCCATCGAGGAGGCGCACGCGCGCGGCATCGAATTGCATGCCTGGTTCAATCCGTATCGCGCCGGTTTTGTGAAGGGCAAGTCGCCGGCGGCCGCATCGCATCTGCGTCGCACCAACCCGTCGCTCGTCAAGAAATACGGCCCCTATCTGTGGATGGATCCGGGGGAGAAGGCGGTGCGCGCGCGCACCGTGCGCGTGGTGGTGGACGTCGTGAAGCGCTATGACGTGGACGGCATTCACCTCGACGACTACTTCTACCCGTATCCCGAGAACGACCGGCGCGGCCGCGTCTTGCCCTTTCCCGATGCCACGAGCTACGCGCGCTATCGCAAAGCGGGCGGCACGCTCGACAAGGCCGACTGGCGCCGCGACAACGTGAACACGCTCGTCCGCGAGCTCGACGAGGCGGTCCACAAGGCCAAACCGTGGGTGCGGTTCGGCATCAGCCCGTTCGGTATCTGGCGACCGGGCTACCCGGCCCAGATCAAGGGCTTCGACGCCTACGAGAAGCTCTATGCCGACGCGCGGAAGTGGTTGCGCGAAGGGTGGGTGGATTACTTCACGCCGCAACTCTACTGGCCCACCACCAAGGTGGCGCAGTCGTATCCCGTGCTGCTGGACTGGTGGGCCGGCGAGAACGTCCTGCAGCGACACCTCTGGCCCGGCAACTTCACGTCGCTGGCCGGCGGCCGCGGATCGACGGCGTTCCCGGTCAGCGACCTGCTCGAGCAGATCCGCCTCACGCGCCTCCAGCCGGGCGCCAGCGGGAACGTGCACTTCAGCATGACCTCGTTCCTGAAGAACCAGGCCGGAATGAACGACACGTTGGTGGAGGGGCCGTACGCGGCGGCCGCGCTCCCGCCCGCCTCGCCGTGGCTCCCCAACACGCCGCCGGCGGCCCCGGCACCGCTGCTGCAGCGGGGACGCGAGTCCACGCAACTCCGCCTGGGGGCACCCGGACGGACCGCCCCGTGGCAGTGGGTCGTGAGGCTGCGGACGGACACCGCATGGATTACCATGATATTGCCGGGGGCGACCGACCGGTGGCCGATTCCCCGTGAACTGGCGGCCACCAAGGTCACCGTCTCGGCCGTCAACCGTGTCGGTATCGAGAGTTCCCCTGTGTCGTTGTCGCTCGTGCCTGGTTCCACCACATCGCCCACTGGACGCTTCTGATGAGCGATCGCGCGCCCTTTTACTATCGCATGACGTCGGGCATCCGCATTACGGTGCGCCCGTCGTATCTGCGGGAGCGGTCCAATCCGCTCCTCGGACAGTTCGTGTTCGCCTATCACATCCGTATCGAGAATGTGGGCGACCAGGCGGCGCAGCTTCGGACGCGCCGCTGGCTCATTCACGACGAGTCGGTTGGCGATACCGTCGTCGAAGGCGAAGGGGTCGTGGGCGAACAGCCGCATCTGCTGCCCGGCCAAATTCACGAGTACCGCTCGTTCTGCGTACTCAAAGCGCCCAACGGTTGGATGGAAGGCACCTACCGTTTCGTACGGGACGACGGGTCGAGCTTTCTCGCCGTTATCCCGCGCTTCACGCTCGCCGCAGAACCGCGCGCCGATACGGTCTCGTAAGCGGCGCGCTGGCGTACATCAGCGGGGCAGGTCGCTCAATCCGATCACGCCGCTGAAGGCGCCGTACAACTGCTCCATGTGCGCGTCGTCGAGCAGGTCGCGCACCAATAACGCCAAGAGCGCCGCCAACGCGGGCTCCGCCACCGGATCGAGCCCATCGAGCGCATTCTCTTCGGTGGGCTCTGTCGTTTGGGGAACATCCGCGCGCCGAACCAGCTGCAACAGCGGTCCACTCAGCGCCTGCTGCAGTGGCTCGCGGCCGCTGCGCTCGATCGCGGTGGCGAGAGCCGACTCGGCGGCGTGATACACCCGATCATTCACGCGCGCTGCATACTGCGCGACCACCGCGGCCCGGTCGTGCGTGCCGAGTCCTGCGAAGCGCACGAGGAACGCGCGGATGGCCGCCGTATTGGGGCCGTAGGGTTGCGTGCTGTCGCTCACAAACGTGTCTCCAAACCGGGGAGCGCGTGGCCAAGCAGGCGCAGCCCCTCAAAAATGTCCCGCACCCGTGGTACAAAGCCGGTCTGCAACAAGGCCTCGCTGCTGATGCGCTGATTGCTGCGGCCGCTGCGTACGGCGCCGCTTTGCGTCGCGTCGGACGACGAGGCCGCTGGCTCCGGCCACTGTCCCGTGAGCGCGTGGGTGATATCGCGCGCCTGAATGGGTGTGTTGTCGGTGCAATTGAACAACGCACCGCGACCGGTGGCCGGCATCGTCATCACATGCGTGATGGCCGCAATGACATCGTCGCGCCACGAGAAATTGCACCATGTGTCCGGCGGCGTGAGCGCCGCGGCAAAGCGACGCTGCGGATCGCGTCCGGGCCCGTACAGCCCCGCCGCGCGCAGCACGGTGACCGCCCGCGCAGGCGTTGCCGCAGACATGATGGCGAGTTCGGCGTCCATGAGTGCCTGAACCCGATCGTTGGTGGGCACGATGAGGGTGCGTTCGTCTACGGCGCTACCGTCCTGCCGGTCGTAGATGCCGGTACTCGACACGTACACCACGGCGCGTGTGTCGAGCGCCTCGGCCAGCTGCGCGACACCACGGGCGGCGGCCGGGTACATGTCATAGCTGTCGCCGCGGGCGCTCGACGGGGCGACGCAGACCACGATCTGTGCCACCGTTGCCGGGAGCGCCTGCAACAGCGCACGATCTTCGCGCCCGCGCGTGATGTCGCCGGTGACGGCGGTACATCCCGGCGGGGCGTCGCGGCCGCTGCGCGACAGAGTGAACACGGTCGACGAGTTGGTCTGCGCCATCGCCGCGGCGGCCGGTGCGCCGAGCCATCCTGGACCCACGAGAAGAGTGTTACCGGACATGCACGCGTCGCCGCTGGCCTCTTGGGGGGATTTTCATATCTTTTTTTCCGTCATGGCCGGCACGATTCCCGGGCCGGCTCCCGTCGAAAGGAGGATCGACGCACACATGGGGAAGCAGGACGCGATTGAACTCGAAGGGACAGTCACCGAAGTGTTGCCGAGTGCCACATTTCGGGTGACGGTGCCGAGCGGTCACGAAGTGCTCACGACGCTCGCGGGAAATATGCGTCGCAATCGTATTCGCGTGTTGGCCGGGGACCGCGTAACCGTCGAGGTGTCGCCGTACGACCTCGCCCGCGGACGCATCACCTTTCGCCACAAGAACTGACCCTCTCGCGACCGCCCATGGCGGGCGGCGCGATGGAATGGCAAAAGGAGGTGCGGGTTACTTGCGCAGGAAGAACGCGGCCGCGCCACCGGCCGCCGCAAGCGCGCCTGCGACGATCGCGATGAGCTTGCCGGAGCCGGACTTTTCTTTGGCGCCTGCTGGCATCACGACGCGCTCCTCCGCGGTGCGACGCGTTGGCGGCTCGGGCAGCGCCGACTGTGGCGATGGGGCGGGCGCCGCAACTGGCGGGGCGGTGCCTACCATGTCGGCCATCGGTGCGATTCCCTTCGTGGAGCCCGACGACACGATCGTCGTCGGTTCGGCACTCACGGCCGGCGGCTCGGGGACACTCGGCATCTCCGGGAGCGCGTCGGGGATAGGCGAGGACACGGGCGGTGCCTGCAGCAACGGCGCCTCCTCCATCTCATCGACGACCCCGTGCGCCACGGTGAAATCCAGCATCAAGCCACTGTCGACCACGGGGAGGTCGATGGGTTCCGCTTCGGCCCGGATCGATAGCGGCGTCGCGAGCGGCAGATCGAGGTCGTCGAGGGGCTCCTCGAAGGGTGCGGCCACCGGCACCGGCTCCGGGACGAACGCGGCCGGCGCATTGTCCGCCAAGTCGAACGAAAAGTTGGCGAAGGCGTCGAAGGGGTCCGGAAGGTCGGCGAGGTCGCCCGTCTCCTCGGTAATGAGCAGGGGCGGCTCGATCGGCGTGCTCACCGGAATGATCGGCACACCGCTGGGCGTGGTCCGCAAGAGCACATCGGTCACCGCTACCGCGTCGCGCAACGGCTGATCGTCCCATTCCTCGTGCGCTTCGATCGACGCGTGTGCATACACCCTCGAGGCCAAATCGTCTTCGAAGGCCGGCTGCGATTCCGGCGTCTCGAGGGCCACGGTGGCGACGGGCGTCTCCGTCGCCTCGGCCTCGAGCATTTCGATTTCCTCGATTGGCGCTTCGGCAGCAGGGGCCATCGTCTCAGCGGACGCGTGGAGCTGCTGCTGTGAGCGCGCCGTCGCGACGCGGGCCAGCAGCTGCTCGGCGCGCGTGGTGCTCATGCCGTGCGCGTCGAGCAGGGCGTGCAGACGGATGAGCAGCGGTTCGGCATTCGCGGGCGACCCGGCGGCCAACGCAATCCGCGCGGCATTTTCGAGCACGATGGCCAGGCGCGCGTCGTCTTCACCGACATGGTGCTCGACGGCGTAAATGGCGCGCTGAACGAGCGTGCGCGCCTCGTCCACCCGACCGCGCGATGCCAGCAGGACGGCGAGGTCCATGCGGGCGCGCGCCACTGGCATCGCGTCTTCGCCGGCAATGGCCACGCGCAGGGCACAGACCCGCTGCGCGTGCTGCAGCGCCTCGTCCATGCGTCCAGCACGGAAGTTGGCCTGCGCCAGATTGCTCAGGATCAGCGCCAACGGCTCGTGATTGCCCCGGGCCGACGGCAACGAACGTGCAAGAGCATCGGCGGCTGCGGCAAAGGCTTCACACGCCTCGCCCCAGTCTCCGTCGGCCGCGAGTGCCAACCCGCGATCGTTGTCCTGCATCCATCCCTCTGGGCCGAAGCGCGAGGAGATGTCGTTCGTAGAAAAGTCAGGCATGCGTTGGTTGACGCGCCGTAGGGTCGGAGGTCACCGCCGTGAGGCGATCTGTGCCGGGGCTGTAACGGGTATGCAAGGTGGATCACGGTGTGACGTGCCGCCGCTGTACGCGAACGAAAGCGGTTCATCCCAGCCAAGGCGTCGCCCAACCGCCCACCTCTCTTGCAATATGCCACGGTTGCGCGTTGACGTCATGCACTCTGACCGTAGCTTCACGATCATGCGCTTTCGTCACCTTGTTTCGCCCCGGCCGCCGCGCGGCGGCGCCTTGCGGTCGTCCCCTGTGCCGGGTCGTGTGCTCGTCACGGTCGTGCTCGGAGCGTTGACGGCCTGTGGCGGTCTCAGCGACGGCAGTGTCACCGTCAAGGGCGATGTGGAGGGGTTGGACACCCTCGCCCTGCGCGGTGACTCGCTGCTGGCGCAGGCCGAACGCACGCCCGAAATGCTCGACTCCATGCGGCGTGCGGCACAGGACGAAATTGCGAAGGCCCTCCGCGATTCGCTGGGGGGCATGTTACCCGGTGGAAGCACGGGACGCGTGGCGCGCGACGGCAAGGCCCCCGTTCTGACAGCCGCCGATAGCGCCGTGCAACGCGCCGCGCTCACGGTGTCGCAATCGGCCGGTTCGGCCATGTCGCGCCGCGCTCAGGCCCGTGGTGATTCGATGGCCCGCGCATTCGCGGCACAGCTCGCCGGCGCCACGAACGGCGCCGATCGCGCGCGCAGCGATACCGTGCGCGGGCAGCTGGTGTGGCAGGGTGAAGAACCCGCCCGCGTCGTGGTGCTCCGTACCGGCACCACCACGACGTCGTTGAGCGGCATGGCCACCACCGGCATGTCCAAACTCGTCGGGAGCGAAGTCGTCGTGCGCGGCGTGCGCCTTACCCCGCGCGACGTGGTGGTGTCGGACTATTTCGTTCGCGCGGCCGATGGTGTGCCGGCGTATGACGGCACACTGCTCCCCGACGGATCGCTCCGCCTTACCGACGGCAGCGGTGTCAAGCGCGTGCCGTTGCCGACCGCCTTGCAGGGCATGTCGGGGGCTCGCGTGTGGGTCGCCGTGCAAGGCGGAAAACCGTTCGCCTTCGGCGTCATTCCCACACGCTGACTCCGGTCACGGTGCTCAGCCCGGTTCGCGAATCGCCATCATGGGCGTCTCGCGATACACATCGCGCGACGTTAGCAGGCCGATCGTCATCGTGAGCAGCAGCATCCCCACCGCGATAAGCAGCGTGGGGCCAATGGCCGGATCGAATGGATCGTCGAAGACAAAGCGCGCAATCGCCCACGCGCCACCGAACGAGAGCAGCATGCCCGTGAGCGCCCCCAAGGCGCCGAGGGCGCCATACTCCGCGAGCAAGACGCGCGCGACCTGCGCCCGCGATGCCCCCAGCGTGCGTAACAGCACCCCTTCGCGCAGTCGTGCACGACGCGTGGCAGCCACCGCGCTGAACAGCACGGGGACCCCCATGGCCAATGAGAAGAGGCCGAGGAATCGAATGGCGAGCGTGACGCGATCGATGATCGAGCCGATGGTTTGCTTGACCAGCGTCAGGTCGAGGCTCGACACGTTGGGGTATCGACGTACGACATCGCGTTGCATGGCGGCGAGTGCTGCACCGGGAGGGACGTTGGCTACGATGACGTACTGCTGCGGCGCACGACGCAGCGCGGCCGGTTCGAACACCGCAAAGAAGTTCGCTTCGAATCGGCCCCAGTTCACTTCGCGTGTACTCGAGAGCACCGTGACGACAGGCACCCCCTGCACATTCCACGTGATCGTGTCGCCAAGCTTCACGCTGAGCTGCTCGGCAAGACTCCGCTCGAGCGACACGAAGTAAGGCAGGTCGGGGTTCGCCGCGCGGGCGGTGCGGCGCGCCGCCGAGTCGGGAAACCATTTCCCGGTCAACAGCTTCTCCGACGGCTGCATCTCCTGTCGGTAGGTCGAACGATATTCGCGCCGCAGCGCCCAGCCGGCACGCTGCACGGTGGTGTCGGCCTGGAGCTTCGCGACCGTCACACCGTTGATGGCATCCACGCGCATGGTGACAATGGGCGTCTGCTGCACGATGGGATGCTGGCGCGCGCGCAACATGGAGTCGAGCGGCGCAGCCTGATCATCCTGCACATCGAAGAGCAGCAGATTGCCGGCCGCGGCGTCGGCGGTGGTTTGCACGCGCCCCAGCAGATTGGCCTGCACGAGATACACGGTGCTCAGCAGGAACGCGCCGAAGCCCAGCGCCAGCGTGACGGCGCGCGTCTGATTGGCGGGGCGGTGCAGGTTGGCAATGCCTTGACGCAACGGGAACGGCCACGACGGCCGCGTGGAACGACGCGCCACCGCAATGAGCGCCGTCGCGGCAACCCAGAGCACCAGCACCACGCCAATGATGCCACCGGTCATGGCGAGTCCGTCACGCACCGATTCAATGCGCGACAGCACGATGCCCACGATGCTCGAGACGAGGAGCGCATCGACCACCAGGCGCGCGGGATCCTTCCATTCACTCGGCAGCGACGCGGGGTCGGCGTTGCGGCGAATGGCCTGCAACGGCGACACACGGCGCAGCGCGAGCAAGGGGCGCAACGCGAACACCAGCGATACCCACACGCCCGTGGCGAGCCCCAGCAGCAACGGGCGCGGCTCGAGCTGAATGATGACATCGACGGGGAGGAACTCACCCATCACGCGCGGCAGCAGGAACTGAATGGCGACGCCCAACGCGGCACCGGCACTGGCACCAACGAGGCCCATCGCGCCGGCCTGCACGATGTACAGCGCGAGCACCTGTCGGCTGGTGGCGCCAAGGCAGCGCAGCACCGCCACCGTGTCGATCTTGGCGGAGACGAAAGCATTGACGCCGCTGGCCACACCGATGCCGCCAAGCAGCAGCGCAATGAGGCCGATGATGCTGAGGAAGTCGGCGAGTCGCGCGACGGCTTCGGTGAAGTCGCGCTCCGTGTCGGCGACCGTACGCACGCGTACGCGCGTCTTGGGCGGGGCGAGTGTGGCGGCCGGCCGACTGCCAGCCGTTGTGGCTGTTGCAGTCGTTGCGGCGGCGCCAGCGACGGCGCTATCGGTGGCGACCACCGGTGCCTGAACGCTGAGCGTATCGCGCGGTGGTTCGTCGCCTTCGCCGCCGGGGCCGGCATTCTGGCGCCGGCCCGAGGCTTCCTGCGCTTCGATACGCGCGGCTTCTACCGGATCGATGCGGCGGCGGAGCGCCTTCGCGATCTGCGCGGCGTTCTTCGGTGTACCCTGCGTCGCTGAGAGTCGCAGCACCGTTTCGTATTCGGCGCGACTGCCGAACGACAGCAGCGCCATCTTGGCGAGCCACTTGTCGGAGACGTACACGCGTGGCCCGATCACCGACGCAATGCCGGCGTCGCCGGGCACGTTGCGCAGCGTACCGCCAATGATGAACGTCTGCTGTCCGAGCTTGAGGCGGTCACCCACCGATGCTTCGAGCGCAATGAGCAGTGACGCGTCGACGAACACCACGCTGTCGTCGTGCACGCGTGACCAGCCATTGGCCGGATCGGTTTCGATGGCGCCGTAGAACGGGTACCCTGGGGACACGGCGCGTACCTGCACCAAACGCGTGTTTCCCGACGGATCGGCCAGCGCCATGGAGGCGAACGTGGTCACGCGCGACGACGGTACCCCGGCGTTGCGCAGCGAGTCGACGAGTGTGTCCACCACCGCCGGAAATGTCGCGCGCGCCGAGAGCGCCATGTCGCCGCCCAACAGGGTGCGCGACTGATCGCGAATGGAACGCGTCACATTGCCCGCGAACGAATCGATGGCCACGAGTGCGGCGACACCGAACGCGATACTCGACATGTACAACGCGAGCCGACGCCGCGCGGTGCGGCTTTCGCGCCACGCGAGGCGGAGCAGAGCCTGCGCGGTCATGCGGTGGCGGGTTCGGGATGCGGCTCGCGGCGCTGATCGTCGGCGGGCTGCATGTCGTGCACATGATGCACGTCTTCGACGATGACTCCATCGCGCAGGCGGATGGTGCGCTGCGTGCGCGCGGCGAGGGCGGCGTCGTGCGTGACGAGCACGATGGTGCAGCCGCGTTCGCGGTTGAGCGCCTGCAGCAACTCCACGATGCGCTCGCCGGTGGTGCCGTCGAGGTTACCGGTGGGTTCGTCGGCAAAGAGAATTTTGGGTTCGTTCACGAACGCGCGCGCCAGTGCCACGCGTTGCTGCTCGCCGCCGGAGAGCTGTTGCGGAAACTGATCGAGCCGGTCGCCGAGCCCCACGCGTGTCAGCAGGTCGCGGGCGCGGGCCGCGGCGTCGCGCGTGCCCACGACGCCGGCGCGTCCGAGCGGCCCCTGCACATTTTCGAGGGCCGTGAGCGTGGGGATCAATTGAAAGCTTTGGAAGACGAACCCAACTTTCGCACCACGCAGTTTCGCGCGGGCGTCCTCGTCGAGGCTGCCGAAGTCGACGCCGTCGAGGGACACTGTGCCGCGCGACGGGGTATCGAGTCCGGCGAGCAGGCCGAGTAACGTGGTCTTTCCGCTGCCGGAGGGGCCGACGATGGAAACAAACGCGCCGGCTGGCACGTCGAAGGTCACATCACGCAGCACCGTCAGCGGCTGCGTGCCGCTGAGATATTCTTTGGTCAACCCACGGGCAACGAGCATGCGATTGCGGAAGAGAGAAAGGGGAGTGCGTCGGAGCTGGCGTCGTCCGGGCGCGCTGGTCCTGGCGTGCGCGGCCCTGCTGGGCGCGTGCAACGGCCGCGGGGACGCCGCGGCCAACTCCGGAACCAACGGTTCGGCTGTCGCTGGAGATTCAGGCAATGTGGCGGCGTCGGGCGCCCCCGGTGGAGAGAATACACCGCCAGCTGCGGGAACGGTCGCGCGGGTGGTCATGCTGGGCACGAGCCTCACGGCCGGGCTCGGGCTTGACCCGGAGCGTGCGTATCCGGCGTTGCTGCAGGCGAAGGCCGATTCGGCGGGGCTCAAGGTGCGTATCGTG
>JAIXTI010000028.1 GCA_027484025.1 bacterium | reverse complement strand
CGCCGCTGGTGCCCATACGGTAGATGCGTCCGACGCCTCCAGCGGCGAAAGGCACATGGCGCCGTGTGAAGGCGGCAGCAAACAAGGAGTTGTTGCGCCGATCGTAGGCAACGCCCCAGGTCGACCCGATCGCCTGTGCCTCCACAACAATCGGACTACTCGCTGTGTTGACCGCCTGGTTGGTGGTGCCTGCTTGCTCCGTTGTCCCCGACTGGTAGCCGAAGCTCGTGAACGCTCCCAGCGTGCCATTCGTCGTTCCGGTATCGCCCCGCCAGAGGAACTTGGACGTCGCGATGTTCGGATTATTGCTACAAAACTGATCCGCGCTCTGGACAGCAAAATTGAGGTTATCTGTGACGCCGGTGGTTACAGTGACAAACTGCACCGAAGAATTCGATCCCACTTGGCCAGCTGCGGCGGTCGGCGTTTGAATTCCGGGTAGCAGTACACCGTTCGCGACAGAACTCAAGCCACTGACTTCGACGCGATAACTGGCATTGTCCGGCACCGTGATTTCATAATATCGGTCCAGACTTGTGACGCATCCGACGATCGGGGTACCGCGGCCGGTGCAAGACTGGAACGTCCCGCTGGTCGAAGTGCCGCTGGCATTGATCGCTGCGACCGTGAGCCCCTCGATCCCGCGCTCGACTGTGTCCTGCGCGACATCGGTCACATCGGCGTCACGCTGCCCGTTACCGTTGGTGTCGCGGAAGATCCAGCCGCGCAGCGTTGCTGCATCAAGGCTGGTCGCCACGATCAGCCCGGCCAACAAGGCCAAGACCTTCATTCTCGTATTCATGAGTCCCCGTAGCCCAAAGTCACCCACGCGATAGCCTGCCACGAACCCCCATGACGTAGCACGGGTCGCAGCGCTTCGGCACAAAGGTTCATAGGGCCCTCGGGCGCAGAACGACCAGCAGGCCTCCCTTCAACACACACGATGTCGCTCGACGCCTGGGCCGCAGCGCTCTTTTCCGGTCTCTTGTCTGCCTGCGCAAGCCGGCGAGCCGAGGCTCGCCGGCTGCTTGCCTCAGCGCCGGAGGCGTGCGCTCGGGTCGCCCAGGATCACCGTGCCCACCGTCACGTCGTCGAAGGGCCCCGGCGGTAGCGCGAGTATCGCTTCCAGCAGCGCGTCCCCGATCCGTACCGGTTCCGCCAGCAAGGGCTTCAGCCGCTCGCCCAGCGCCGTGTCGCTCGCCGTCTCCGTCAGCGCCGTCGCACCGACAAAGCCCGCCGCCCCGCCGTTCGCGTTCAGCAGGAAGGCGTGCGCCAGCGTGTTGTACCGCGGGTCCACGAAGTACGCGCCCCAGCAGCCCCACTGCACCACCGTCGTCGCCGTCGTGTGCGTCAACAGGCCACCGTACACCTGCGGCGCCGTCAGCAAGCCCTCCAGACTCCACGTGCTCGGACTGCTGTGGCCATACCAGCTCAGCAGGCTCTGGCCCTGACCCAGCGCCGACACCAACTGCGCACGCAACGTCGCCGCCTGACCTTGCGGCACGTCGTCCAGCTTCAGATGCGTCCGTGTCCAGCTTTCCGGCAAGCCCGCCGCAATCTGCTCGTTCTGCTCGCTGTAGCGATAGCCCGCTTGCTGGCGGTCCGACACCAGCAGCGCCGTCGTCCCCGCGCCCGGCGACAGAATCCGATCCACCATCCGGTTCAGCTCCGCCACCGTCCGCACCGGCAAGCGACCCACCGCCACGTTCGCACGTCGATCACCGTCCAGATCCGCCAGCAAGCCATCCGCAGGCGCAAACCGCACGATCTCACTGGTCGCCGTGTACAGCGTCGGCACGAAACTCACCGAGCCCAAGTTCAGGTGGTTGCCGTAGTCGTAGGTGTCCCCGCCCACCAGCAGCACATACCGGGTCCCCAGCGCCGTCACCGCATCCCGCACATAGGCCGCAATCGCCCGTGCATCCGTGACCCCGCCCGAGTACGCACGGTACAGGTCCTGCACGTCCACCACCTTCGTGCTCAGGCCCTCCGCCTGCCGCGCCTGCAGCAGCCGTCCCAGTTCGCTCTGCGGCGCTTCGAGGAAGCTGGCATGACCGATCACCAGCAACTTCGCGCTACCCGTCAGCAGATTCCCCGGCACCGCTCGGCCGGCTTCGACGCCAGCGCTGCGTACGCGCTGCGTCACCAGCAGCTCCACGCCCTCGCCACCCGTCGCCGCGAAGCGCAGCGTGCTGCCCTCCCGCGTCGCGCCCAGCAAGTCCACCTCACCCGCAGCGCCCAGTCGCAGCACCTGCACCGGCTGACCCGGGTTCACACCCGTCACCACGTACTGCGTCGGCCCACAGCCCGCACCGCAGCCGCTGTCCCCCGTCTCGAAGCCGCTCTTCAGCAGCTGATCGCCGGCCTGCGCCACCGCCGCCATCCGTACCTCACCGTCCAGCAGCTCCAGACGCCGCGGATAACGCAGCTCCACCGACTCGATCTGCAGCAAGTCCACGCTGTAGGGTGTCGGCCCGAAGCCCACTTCCACCGTCGTCGACGCGCTCAACAGCGAGGCATCCAGCGTCCCCCGCAGCGTTCGCGTCTCGAAGCCATCGAACACCGCCGACGCCACCACCTGACCGTTGACCTTCACCACTGCGTGGTGGTCATCGTCCTCCGGCAGATCCGTTCCGCCATACAGCGTCACGATCACCTCGGCCTGGCCGCTCTCCACCGCGCTCACCGGCACCACGAAGTTCGCCGTCGGCGAATTCGTCCCCTGACGCACGATCCGCGCGGCGTACCACGGGTCCGCCAGCGGGCTTGCGAAGCTGTACAGCCGATTCGGCGCCTGACGCTCCACCTGCACGTAGCTCGTCACCGATCCTGTGCCCGTCTCGACCGGCGGCTGCGTCAGCCGCGGGCCGGCCTGCCGCTGCAGCCGATACACCTGCCGCGTCGTGTACAGGTTGTCCACCACTGCTCGGCCATAGAACGCCAGGGTCGTATCTGCACCCACCGTGCTGCCGCCCTCCACCTGCATCGGCACCGCCGTCGAACCGGCAAACAAGCCCAGCTCCGCCACCGGCACCCCACCCAGGTCCACGCCCGCCGCCAGCAACTGCGCCTGCGTCACCCGGTACCAGCCATCCGCCGATACCCCAAGCTCCGCCACCTGCGCGCCACCCGTGCTGCGCAGTGCAGACACCCGCGCCGAGCGCCACGCCGCCTGCTCCGCCTGGATCGCTGACCAGTCGGTCGCCTGCGTGAACTCCCGCTCGCCTATCGAGCGATTCAGCGGATACGGGCCGTAGAAGGTGCTCTTCCCGGTCACGTCCACTTCCTCGATCGTCACCGAGCTCGCCCCCAGCTGCGGGCCGCGCACCACGTACTCCTGCTTCTCCAGACCCCGATCCGAGGTCGCCAGCACCAGCTCGCGACTCAGCCGCGTCCGTCCGCCTTCGCCATCGGCGTACACGTGATAGCCCAGCGTCCCCGCTTCCGAGGCCGTCACGAAGCGCACTTCCAGCTCCGAGCCCAGATTCCGACTCTCCACGTGGGCAATCGTCACCGGCACCGTCGATGCGTTGTCGCACACGAAACCAGGCTTCACGCCGGGCGAGGCGTTTACCGCGTCCAGGCCCAGCGTGGCAAAGCCAGCTGACCCGGCCACACCGGGATTGCCGCCCGTGCCGGCAGCACCCGCGGTGACCGTCCGCGTGCCACCGGGCGTTGCCGCCGTCAAGGCCACGAACACCCGACCACCACCGCCACCGCCGCCAGATCCGTCGTCATCGCCCGTGGCTGAGGCTGCACTGCCCGTGCCGCCATTCGCTGTCACGCTCGTGTCCGCGTAGGACGTACCTCCGGCCAGATTGGTCAGCAAGACCACCGTACCGCCGCCACCGCCACCGCCACCGGCAACATCGGCAACGGCCGTTGTGATGGGCCCGTTGCCGCCATTGGCACTAATCACCGCCGGGCCGACAGCACTGGAAATAGCATTCGCCCGAATCACCACAATGCCGCCACCAGGCGCACCCGCGCAGTCCGTGGTTCCCGTCAGACGCGAACCAGCGCCACCGCCACCGCCAAGAAGCAGGCGCGCTTCGCTGGTGTTGTTGCCGCCCGGCAGTACACCGCCGCCATGGCCCACGCGTGCCACGTCGTTACACGCACCCCCGTCTGAAGTACCGCCGATGCCGCCGGAGCCACCGCCAGCGCCACCGCCGCCGCCGCTAACCGAGTCGTTCTGACAACGTTGACCACCGCCACCGGCACTGCCCGGTGCGCCCTTGCCGTCCGCTCCATTCAAGTATCCCTGCGCTGTTGCGCAGTCGGAGACTAATGCCAAACCGCAGGAACTCCCGGCATAGCCCTCGCCCTTCCGCGCATTGGTCGTCGACGGCGCGTTCAAGCGAAATCCGGTGGTCAGTGCCGTACTGTCGGCGCTCTGCGTCGCGCACACCCCGCCTCTGAAACCCAAGCCCGTCGCATTGAAGCGCGTCGCCGTCGTTCCACCCAGATCCACGGTGCCGGTCACATCCACCGCAATGATCCCGCCGCTCAACCCGCTCCATGCCGCGCCCGTCAACGATCCCGTGCCCGAGAAAGTGAGCGTGTGGTAGCGCGGCACCCGCACCACCTGGAAGGTCGACCGACCACCGCTCGCCGGACTGGGATCGTGCGCGTAGCTGTTGATCACCCCGCCGCCCACGCCAGCACCGGCGCCAGACACCTCGATCACATTGCTCTGCCCGGCACACACACCCGCCCCAGTGGGCTGCACCGGCCCCTGCGCAATCACAAACTCGTGCGTTCCTGCCGTTGCCGCTGTGGCACCGCCCGGCGAATTCGCCGCGTTGTCACCATAGGTGTTGTCATCGGCGGTCGCGCTGATCGTCGCGCCCTGCATCTGCACCAGCAGCAGCAAGTCCCCGAAGGCAATCGCCGTCGACGCGCCCGAGGACGGCGCCACCGCCGCCACCCGCACGCAGCGCACCCCCGCCGTCACCGCCGCCGCGCCCGCCCAGTAACCGTTCACCACCGTGTTCGCCGCGCTCACCGCGGGTTCCGGCGGCACCGCCGACGTTGGCGCCGGACACAGCGCCCCGCGACCGCCCGGCGGCGTGCCACAACTGCCCAGTGCAGAACTGCCCGATGCATTGTCATTGCTGGCCAGCGCATCCACCGAACCCACCGCCGGCCGCACATCCGCAGCCACCGTCCGCGCCAGGCTCACCCCATTCGCCACCGTCGCCTGCACCGTGATCACGATCGTGCTGTTCGCCGGCATCGTTGCCGTCGTGTCGATGTCCGTCCCGTTCCCTGTGCTGCTTGCCAAGGTGGCGCCACCAGTGGTCGACGTTACCGCCCAATTCGCGTCGGCAAAGCTCGGCACCCCGGCCAGATTCCCCTGGTCCGTTCCCACCAGATCCGCCGTCACCGGGAAGTTGGTTGCCTCCGCCCGACTCGCCGCGTTCGTCAGCGTGATCGTGAAGGTCACCGACTGCCCCGGACAGAAGGCCGGAATCGCGCTCACCACCGCGCCAACCTCCGACACCGGGAAGGCGTAATCCTCCACCTCACCCGCGCCGCCGTAGCCGTTCGGGTCACAGGCGTTTTCCTGTACGCGGAAGCGGCCATACAGGTTGTTGTTGGCGTAGGTCTGGCTCGCCGCCACGTTGCCAGTGAACACCAGATTCACGTTCTGCGCCGAGGCATTGGTCGGCACCGTCGTCGTTACCGACTCACCCGCGTCCGCGAAATCGCCGTCATTATTGAAATCCAGGTAACCGCACAGATTCCGCGTCGCGCCGGTGTTGTTGAACACGCTCAGCGCCAGCGTCGGCGCCACCCCCTGCCGCAGCGCCGGGAAACTCGTCAGACCGTTCTCGTCGTCCACTCCGGCAACATTGTCACCCCTCGCGTCCGCGGTCTGGGCGCCATCGGTCTCATAGTCATATCCGGCGGCCAGCGTACCCACCACGGCCCCAAGTCGCAAATTACTGGCAATCAAATTCTGTGCGCCACCGTTGGCGACCAGAGTCTGGTAATTGCCGGCACCGACGCCAGCACCGGTATCCGGCAAGTCACCGAGATCCGAGGGCACGAAGCCAAAATCAATGGTGTAACTTGAAGCGCCTGCGGTCGCTGGCAGGGTCACGCTGGCGCCGACCCGCGATGTCGGGACCGCTGGCGAAATCAGAATCACGCCCTCGCTGTCGCGATTATCGCTGCCGGCACCCGAAGACGCGTTGGCGGTCGTCAACCGGTACGAAGCCGGGACATTGCCGGCGCCACCGCTGCCGAGCCCTGCCGCTGTGGTGCCGGAAATCGAGACACTCACGCTCTGGCTGTAAAGACTCGCAAAGGCGAGAATTACGTTCGCGTCAGTGGTCGACGGGTCCGTTTCGGTACCGACAATCTCGGTCAGGGTGAAGAGGTAATTGCCATTGGCATCGGTGGTCGCCTGCCCCAACTGGGTCCCGGCCGCATTTCGCAGTTGGACGTTGACCCCAGCAATGCCAGGTTCCGCCGGGTCCTGCACGCCATCCGCATTTTCGTCAATCCAGATCCGATTGCCGATTTCCACCGGTTGCG
>JAIXTI010000288.1 GCA_027484025.1 bacterium | reverse complement strand
TGGGATGCGACCCACCACATGGCCGTCCTGCAGCCCGCTTGATTTTCAAGACAGCTGCTCACGCCTATCCGGAACTCGCGCTGAACTCTGGACTCTGAACGCTCAGAACTCAGTTCTCAGTAAACAGCGATCAGCGGGCGATCTTCACCGTGTTCCACGGCTGTCCATTAAAGATCACCGGCACTTCGAACCCCTTGATCCACGGTTGCACCGCGTACACCTCGTTGTAGAAGAACAACGGGATCATCCCCACCTGCGCATACGCCACGGAGTCGGCGGAGCGGTAGAGCGTGGTGCGCTTGGCCGCGTCGGACTCGCGGCGTGAAGCGGTCACCAAACGGTCGAAGGTGCTGTCGCGGAAGAAGCTTACGTTGCCTCCCGCGCCTGTGTTCGCGCTGTGCAGCAGCGGGTACAAGAAGTTTTCGGCGTCGGGATAGTCGGCGTACCAGTCCTTCACGACCAGATCCGTCTGCCCCGCGCGCGCGGCGGCGCGCATGCTCGGGGCGTCGCGCTGCACGAGTTTGATGCGAATCCCCACGACGCCCAGGTACGCCTGAATGCTTTGGGCGAGACGTGGCCACGGGTTCGTCTGTGAGCTCCACAGTTCGAGCTGGAGGCCGTTGGGATAGCCCGCCTGCGTGAGCAGGGCGCGCGCGGCAACGGTGTCGTAGGCGTAGCGGGCGCGCGACGGGTCGGCGCCGTCGAGCGTGGGGGGAATCACGCCGTTGGCGACGGTGCCGCGACCGGCGAGCAGCTGCGCCAGCAACGTGGGCACATCGATGGCGTGCGCGATGGCCTGGCGCACACGCACATCCTTGAGCGGCCCGCGCGTGCTGTTCACGCCCATGTACCACAGGCGCAGGGCGGGGGCGCTCACCAGCTTGCCCTTGCGGTCATCGGTGCTCTCCCATTCGCGCGTCTGATCTTCCGGCACGTAGAGCAGGTCCACCGTGCCCGCTTCGAACTCGGCCACCGCTGTCGACGGCTCGGGGATGATGCGGGCGATGAGCGTATCGATCGCGGGCGCGCCACCGAAGTAGTTCTCGTTGCGCGCAAACTTGAGATAGTCGTCGTGCTTCCATTCGACGAGTTTCCACGGACCCGTACCCACCGGCTTTTCGCTGAAATCTGCGCCGACGCTGTCGGGGACCACCGACGCCACCGGCATGGCGAGCAGCTTGGGGAAGATGGCGAGCGGCTCTTCGAGCTCGATGACGACCGTCGTGTCGTTGACGGCGTTCACCCCCAGCGTGGTCCCCTTGGCGTCGGCCATCGCCCGCGCGCCGCGAATGGGATACAGCGGCCACACCGTCCCGGCTTTCGTGGCGGGGTCGAGTACCCGACGGAACGACTGCACCACATGGCGCGCCAACATGGGCGTGCCGTCATGAAAGCGGACGTTGGGGCGCAGGTGGAAGGTGTACGTCAGGCCATCGGGTGACACGTCCCACGAGGTCGCGAGCCCCGCCTCCACCTGACCAGCGGGAGTGAAGCGCGTGAGTCCATCGAAGAGATACGCCACTGCGCGTCCGCTGGGGACGTCGGGCGCTCGGGCGGGATCGAGGGACACAGGGTCCGACCAGTCACGCGAGTCTACTACCGCGTGCCGCTCCGGGGTGGAGTCGGCCTGGCCACATGCAGCGAGGGCGAAGGCCGAGAGACAGGCGGCCACGCCGAGTGTGGTGGTGCGTGTGACGGAAGCGAGCGCGGCGCGCGAAGAAGTGCGCATATGTAGTTGACGGGGTGAGCGTGTCGGTTGACCTTTGTAGGCTATAGAACGTGCGATTATTCGTCTATCTCCTCTCTGCAGCCGTTTTCAGCGGCGCGCTGATATCCGCCTCTCCGCTCGCCGCCCAGGATCTCTCCTGTGAACGTGGCGATCGTGAGGTGCGGGCGCTCCGCTTCGTCGGCAATCGCGAATATCCCGCATCGGCGCTCGCGGCGACAGTCGCCACCACGCCATCGACGCTATCTGGCGTGCCCGTGCTGGGCACCCGTCGCTGCCTCGATCCCGTGGAGTTTGCCCGGGACGTGCAACGCATCGAAACGCTGTATCGGCGGCGCGGCTATCCCGATGTGAAGGTAGACACCACCGTGCGCGTAGTGCGCCCCGCCGTGATCGAGATCACGTTCACGGTGAACGAGGGCGAGCCCATGCGGGTGTCGGCCTTCGCCATACGGGGCGTGGAGCGCGATAAGGATCTCGAGGCGGCGTCGCGCGATTTCCCCATGCGTGTTGGCGGGCTCTTCGACCGGAGCGCGCTCGAGGCCGGGCGAGACACACTGGTGCGCCGCCTGCGCAACCTGGGATGGCCACAGGCCGAAGCGCTGTTGGCGTATACGACCAACACCGCACGTCGTACCGCCGACGTCGAAGTCACCGTCGTCCCCAGCGCCCGGGCCCGACTCGGGCGCATTGCGCTGGTGGTCGATACCGGCAGCGGACCGCGCTTCGTGTCCGACGAGTCGATCCGCCGCACCATGGCGCTCACCAGCGGCGACTGGTACTCGGCGCGCCACATCATCGACGCGCAGCGCAATCTCTACCAGACCGATGCCTTTCAGCGCGTGGAGCTGCAGCCCGACAGTCTGCAGCCCGCCGGCGATACGCTGGTGAATCTCACGGCGCGACTGCTCGAGGGAGACCGCTTCGCGGCGCGCGGTGGACTCGGATGGGCGACGCTCGACTGCTTCCGCGCTCAAGGCTCGCTCACCGATCGCGACTTCCTGCCGTTCGCGCAGCGCCTCGACCTTACGGCGCGTGTGAGCAAGATCGGGTTGGGGGCGCCGCTCGACGGCGCCGAAAGCTTTTGTCAGGGACAGGCGCGCAGCGACCCGTACAGCCGGACGCTCAACTACTACACGTCCATGACGCTGCGGCAGCCGGTGCGCGCCAATCAGGCGCGGGTGCCGTCGCTCACGGTGTTCAGCTCCACGTTGTCGGAGTTCAAGGCGTACCTGCGCCGCACGCCCATTGGTGGTGTGTTCTCCCTCTCCGATCCGTTCGCGCTGCGCCCCTCGCCGCAAACGCCGAGCACATTGTCGTATCAGCTGGAGTTGGGGCGCACCGAAGCGGAGCCCGCGTTCTTCTGCGCCGTGTTCAACGCGTGTGATGAGGATCTGCGCAGCTTTCTGCAGCGCAACAACCGGTTGGCCGCGCTCGAGTTCTCCATCTCGCGGCAGCGCGTCAACGATCCGTTGCGCCCCACGAGCGGCACGATCATTCGCGCTACGGTGCGGCACGCGAGCACGTTCATCGGGTCCGATCGAACGCAGCAGTTCGATCGCGCCTCGGGCGATGTGTCCTGGTATCGTCGCGTCGCTGGCGCCACGGTCACGGCGCACATGCGTGCAGGCATTGTGCAGGGACGCGGGAGCGGGAACGGCGTGGGGAGTTTCATTCCGCCGCAAGAACGGTTGTACGCGGGCGGTCCCACCACCGTGCGTGGCTTCCGGCAAAACGAGCTCGGGCCGGCCGTGTACATCGTGAGCGGCTACAGCACGGTCGTCGAGAACGGCGCGACGTTCTTCCGCACCGATGGGCAGAGCATTACCGAGCGCGTCGTGCCCACCGGCGGCAACACGCTCGTCGTGGGGAATCTCGAAGCACAGTGGGATAGCCCGGTGTTGCCGCGCCTGCTGCAGTTGGCGGCATTCGCCGATGCGGGACGTCTGTGGAATCGCGGAAGTGCCTCGCGCGGCACCTCGCTGCGCGCCGACGGTCCGGTGATCAAGGTGACGCCCGGACTCGGCGTGCGCATTGCGTCGCCCTTCGGCGCCATTCGCGTGGACTTCGGCTACAACCCGTACGATCTGCCGGCCGGGGCGGCGTACTTCAATGCCCGCCCGCAGGAAGGGGTGGCGCCGCTCTACTGCGTGAGCCCGGGGAACACCCTCGCGGTACTCACGCCGGTCGCGGGCCAGGCGCCCGTACAGGCGGCCGGCAGCTGTCCCTCGTCCTTCCGTCCGTCGCGCCGCCCGGGATTGCTCGGTCGCATCAATCCCAGCATCTGGATCGGGCAGGCCTTTTGACGCCGCGTCGGCGCACCATCGTGCTCGGTACCGCCGCGGTGCTGCTGCTGCTGCTGGTCGCGGTGGTGGGCGGTCTGGTGTCGCTCACGCAAACCGATTGGGGGCGCGCGCTCATTCTGCGCACCGCGATGCCGCTGGCGCGCGCGGCTGTGCCGGGCCGTTTGTATGTGGGCAAGGTGGGCGGCAACCTGTTCAGCGACATCACCATCGACTCGGTCGATGTGCGCACCCCCGATGGCACGCCGTTTCTGAGCACCGGCCCCATTCGCCTGCAGTACGAGCCGCGCGATCTGCTCGACGGGCGCATCGTCGTGCGCTCGCTCGATGTCACACGCCCAGTGATTACGCTGATCGACTACGGCAAGGATGACTGGAACTGGCGTCGTGCGCTGCAGAAGGAGCCGCGCAAGAAAAAAGCGCCCTCGAGCGGTCGCTTCGGCAAGTACATCGTCATCGATACCACCTCGCTGCACGAAGCGACGTTCGTGATGCGCCTGCCGTGGACGCTCCCGGACTCACTCAAGGGGGCCAAGCGCGACAGCGCGCTGACGTACAACCTGCGTCGTCTCGATGGTGAAGTGCGTGAGGAAGACGGGCGCACGGTGCGTGTGTACCGCTTCGTGCGCGGCAACGTCGCCCTCGGGCGCACGCGTCTCGCTCATCCGGATTCGGCGGGGATGCACTTCCCCATGCGCCGGCTCGATGTCATGTGGATCTATCCGCCCTTCTGGTTCAAGGATCTGTCGGGCGATTTCCGCCGGCTCGGAGATTCGCTCTGGGTGGAAGGCGCCAAGTTCGATCTCCCCAAGAGCAAGGCGCGCGGGAACGCGAAGATCGTCTGGGGGAGCAATCTCCCCGTGCGCTACGATGTCCGTTTGCAGCTCGATACGGTCGCGCTGAGCGATCTGGCGTGGATCGATGAGACCGTACCGCATACCGGTGGGGGCAAAGCCTTCCTCACCATGCGCAACGATCCCAAGAATCTCAACATCATCGACTACGCCATCACGAACATGGATGCGCGGTCGCTCAAGTCGCGCATTCGCGGCAACATGACGTGGGGGGTGGGCGGTGTGGTCACGCGCCTCACCGACGTAAAGCTCGACCTCGAGCCCGCGCACACCGATCTCCTCACGTGGTTCAACGGCGAGCCGTTCCCGTACGACTGGCGTGGTGCCGTACGTGGTACGGTATCGGCGCGCGGCGGCTACGTCACCGATTGGAAGCTCGATGATGCGCGGGTGTCGTTCGCGGACGAGCATGTACCCGGTGCCGTCTCGCGCGCGCAGGCCACCGGGGTGCTCAACATCTTCCAACCGGCCGAAGCGATTCTCAAGGGCGTCGATGTCAAGATCGACTACCTCGACTTCCGGACGCCGCGTTTCGTGAATCCGGTATTCGCCGAGCTCAATGGGTTTGCGCGAGGCACGGTGCGTCTCGATTCGTTGTGGTACGACGCGTACTTCCGTGACGCCGATGTGGAACTGGTGGACGGCCCGGGGCAACCGTCGCGATTCACCGGAGCTGGTCGATATACGCTCGTCCCCGAAGGGGTGCTCTTCGACGTCGACATGCAGGCGTTGCCGCTGTCGTACACGACGTTGTCGCGATCGTACCCCAACATGCCACTCCGTGGCAGCGCTGTCGGACGCATCAAGGCCAAGGGGATGGCCGAAAAGTTCGACCTGCAAACGACGCTCTCCGGCGAAGGCGGAGAGCTGAGCTTCACCGGCGTGGCCGACGCGCTCGAACCGGTCATGGGCGCCACGGGGACGTGGCGTATGCGCGGCGGCAACCTGCAGTCACTGTTCGGCACGGCGTCGCTCCCCACCTCCACGCTCAACATGACCGGTACGGTCGATCTGTCGGGCGCGGTGGACAAGAATGGCGAGTTCATCAACAACACGATCGTCGGTCCGCTCAAGGCCACGGTCGATCAGTTCTCGCGCATCGCCGACGCTCGCGTGTTCGGCGGCAATGTGGCCGTGGCCTTCGACTCGGGTGTCGTGCGCGTCGATACGCTTACGCTCGAAAGCTCGGCGGCGCGCGTCGTCGCCCGCGGCGGTGTCGGGCTCGATCGCACGCGCCGCGATTCGCTGCGCTTCAGCATGATCGTCGACTCGCTCGGCGGTTTGCGACCGTGGTTGTCGCCCGCCGATACGACCAAGCGCGCATTCATTCTGCCATCCGATACGCTGCGCGGCTCGGTCGAGGTGAACGGTTCGTTGTTCGGGTCCATCGATACGCTCGATACCGGCGGCCTCGATCTGTCGGCGCGTGCGGACTTGCGCGATCTGGTCGTAGCCAGCTCGCGCAGTATGCGCATGGCCTTCGATCTCGACGTCAAAGACGTGCTCCGTGGCGCGAACGGTCTGCTCACGGCGTCGGCCGACTCGGCGTACGTCGCTGGTATCGATGTCGCTGCGGCGTCCGCGCGCTCGACGCTGCGCGGCGGACTGGCCGAACGCTTTCACCTGGCGCTCCGCACGCCTTCTGAATCGCGCATTGCGCTGGCGGGTGGCGTCACACGCCACGCCGATTCCACAGACGTGTTGGTCGACACCCTCAGCATTCGGGTCGACAGCGCGAGCACGACGCCGCGCGGATTCCTGCTCGCCGGCCCCGCGACGTTACGCCTGTTGGCGAACGGACAAGGATCGCTGGACTCCCTCGTCTTGCAGCACACCGATACCGGACGCGTGGCCTTTACCGGACAGCTCGCGCAAGGCGGCATTGTGAGCGGTCGGTTCGAAGCACTCGATGTGCCGCTCTCCGATGTCGGGCGGTTGTTGCGTCGGTCGGGGATCGCGCGCGGTGCCATGACCGCCAAGGCGGTCGTGAGCGGAACGAGGGAGCAGCCACGCATGACCGGCAGTGTGCAGCTGCGTGACGCCGTCGCGGGCCGCGTGCGCTTGGGAGAACTCACAGCCAGTGCGCGCTACGATTCGCTGCGCCTTTCACTCGAGGGCGCGCTGCGCGTCAACAACACGCCGGCGCTCACTGCCAACGCGTCACTCCCCATCGATCTGGCCATCGCCACGCGCGGCAAGCGCACGATCGATGAACCGCTTACCGGTCGCATCCTCGCCAACCGCACCGACCTCACGCTGCTCGAGTCTCTCTTCCCCGACGTGACGCGTGCGCGCGGTACGCTCGAAACCGACGTGCAGATTACCGGCACCTGGGATCGTCCGCGGCTGCGCGGGCAAGTGCGCATGGATAGCGCGGCACTGTCGCTCGAGAATCTCGGTATCCGTCTCGAGAATGCCTCGGCGGATATCGGACTCACGGGCGACAGCATTCTCATTCGCCGCTTCGGTGCCGTCAGCGGCGCCCCCACCGATACGCTTGGCGTGTCCGGGGTCATCGGCATCACGGAGATTGCCAAGCCGTCGTTCAACGTACGGTTGGCGGCGAACAACTTCCTCGCCGTCGACAAGCCGCGTACGGCCACGCTGACGATTACGACCACCACGCCGCTATCGCTCATCGGCTCCACCGACGCGGCACGCATGCGCGGCGCGCTGCGCATCGATCGCGGCCGCGTGTACATCAGCCAGCTCACGCAGCGGCGCGGTCTCGACCTGAGCGAGAATCTCGATCTGGTCGACACCACGCGCCTTGCGATGAACGCGCTGCTTCCCAACGCGCCCGGTCTGCTCATGCGGAATTTGCAGTTGGACAATGTCCGCATTGGCATTGGGGACGATGTCTGGCTGCGGTCGCCCGAGGCGAATCTCAAGCTTGGGGGACAGCTCCGCGTCACGCGGGCGGTGTCGGGCGCCGGCAACGCGGCCCAGCTCGCCCTATCCGATTCGCTCACGGTCGAGCGCGGCACGTATCAGCTCAACCTCGGCTTGGCGCGTCCCACCTTCGAAGTGGAGCGGGGGCTGGTGCGCTTTTTCGGGGATCCGGATCTGACGCCCACGCTCGATATCGCGGCGCTGCACACCATTCGCGAAACGCGCGCGAATTCGAATCAGCAGTTCGTGCGCATCCGCGTGAACATCGGTGGCACGGTGGACCGTCCCACGCTGGCCCTCACGAGCGCCGACAACCCGCCGCTCCCCGAGAGCGACATGTTGAGCTACCTCGTGACCGGTGAACCGGCCTACACCGTCCTCGGGAGTACGTACGCCGAGCAGGGCGCCACGCTGGCCCTGCGGCTGGCGGGGTCGTACCTGTCCAGCCGCCTTGCCGGCGGGCGCTTCGATGTGGTGCAGGTGGAGCCTACGGCGCTCAACCCCGGCGATGCAGCCAACCTCCGGCAGAACGGGCTCGGCATTCTGGCGTCGACCCGTGTGGGTGTTGGCGGGCAGGTGGCCCGCAACACTTTCCTCACCTTCAGCACGGGCCTGTGCGGACTGGCGCCGCAGAGCGGTGGCGGGTCGGGCGACGCCCTCTCCCTTTTCGCGCAGGGGCTTGGCGTCAAGGTCGAGCGGCGTTTCGAGGGCGGTTTGTCGGTATCAGCCGGTGTTGAGCCGGGATCAAGCGCGCAAACATGTGGACGACTCGGAGTCAGTCGGACCTTCCAGCAGACCCCGCCGCAGGTGGGCGTGGACTTCTTCCGCTTCTGGACATTTTCCAGAATCCGAAGCTGGTAGGCTGCCTCGGCAGAGCTGAGGTTATCTTCATACGAATGCACCGGTTGCGCCCGTTTCCCTAGGCAACCGTGGGTCGTCCACGCCGTAGCCCCCATGATCCCCACCTCGCTCACGCCCACCTCGAGTGCCGCGGTCAAACCGCTGCACGAGATTCTCGACGCGATTGATCGCGCCGAGAGCACTGGTGCGCGGGTACAGCTGGCGGCGACGCTGCTGTACGACATGGGCTTCGATCGGGTGATGATCATTCTCCGCGACGCGTCGCTGAATCCCACGGTCGTGGCGCACGCGGGGACCCCGGAATCGACGTCGCTGACCGGCATGGCGCTCAAGCCGTTGCCGGGTGCGGTCTGGCGCCGCCGGTTGCCGCACCTTGAACGCTTCCGGGTGGGCGACCTCTATCTGCTCGACGGCAGTGACCCGTGGGTGGCGCGGGAATTCTTTGGCGCTGAGCCGTCGCCGGCAAGCAACGGGACCGACTGGCTCCCCACCGACCTGATGCTGGCGATCATGCGCGGCCCGCGTCAGGACGTCATCGGCACGATCAAACTGGCGGGTGCGCGCGACGGCCGTCGTCCCGGTGACACACGGCTTCGCGATATCTCCGCAATCGTCCGTCACCTCTCGGCGCGTGTGTCCTTCGATGCCCTCGAAGCGCTCGCCTTGCAACGCCATGAGCGGCTGTCGCTGCTGCAGGAAGCCGGGGCATCGCTCACGCGCTCGCTCGACGAACAGGAAATCATGCGCGAGCTCGCGCGTCAGGTGCAGCGTGCGCTGCGCTGTGACGGCGTGGCCGTGCTCGTCCCCGACCTGCAGAACGACATTCTGACCACCGCGCTCCGGCTGGTGCGTGGTGTGGAGCGTCCGCGCTCACAGGTGCGGTTGGGTGAAGGGTTGGTGACCGAAGTCGCGCGCACTGGTCGACCGGTGCGGGTAGGCGACCGCGAAGCCGATCGTGCACGTGAGAAGGCCGGGTTGCTGCCGCCGCTCTCGATGTACGACATCGTCGGCGAGTCGGGTGCGGCCACGAGTGTGGTGGCGGTGCCCATTCGCGTAGGCATCCGCCTGCTGGGCGTGCTCGCGGTGCACTCGACCAACGCCGACATGTACACGGCGGAAGACGAGGAAATGCTCGCGACGATGGCCTCGCAAGCGGCGACCGCCATTGCGAACGCGCGCCGGTATGCCGAAAGTGAACGCGAACGCCGCACTACCGAAGCGCTCGCCGACGTGGCACGTGCCGTCGGCGAAAGCCTGCGACTGGGTGAAGTGCTTCGGCTCATTTTGCGTCACGCGGTCTCGTTGCTGCACGTCGAAGGCGCCTGCATTGCGTTGCGCACCGGGGAGTACCTGCACATTGTCGCCTCGAGCGGCAGTGCCGACGTACTGAGTGGCGTCCACCTGCCGGTCAACGCGAGTCTGATTGGGCGCTCGGTGCAGACCAATGAGCTCATTCTCGTGAATGAGTTCACGACCGAGACGGCGCTCAACCGGTCGGTGCAGCATCTCATGCGCATTCAGCGCACGCTGATCGCCCCCTTCGTAACGGGTGGCGGCACCATTGGCGCCATCGCGATTCTCAATCGCGACAAGCCGTTCGATCAGGAAGACGCCAAGGTGTTGCAGCGTCTGGCCGATCACGTGTCGGTGGCCATTGTGAACGCGCGCCTGTTCGAGGAGATCGAGAAAGCGACGCGTGAATGGAAGGTGGCGTTCGACAGTACGGCCAGCGGCATCGTGGTACTCGAGGAATCGCTCACGGTGAGCCGCTGCAACACGCGTGCGGCCGAGCTGTGCGGCTTCAGCATTCCGTCGCTGCTGGGGCGTCGCTTCCGCGATGCCCTGGTCGGTGCCGGCGAGTCGTCCGAAGGGGCGCAGCTCGACGCCTTCATTGAGCGTGCGCTCATCGACGGCGTGCCGGTGCGCGAAACGGTGCGCGACATGGCCAGCGGGCGTCTCTTCTCGCTGCTGGCCGCGTCGCACCCCGACGGTGGCTGCGTCATCACGTTCGACGATGTCACCGAGACGGCGCGGCTCGCGGAACAGCACCGCAAGGTGCTCGACACCGTCTCCGACGCGATCGTCATTACGGGGCTCGATGGCCGGATTACCTTCGCCAACCCCGCGGCGCATCTGCTCTTCGGCCGACAGAATCTTGTGGGCGAACTGAGCACGCGCCTCGTCGTCGACGGGTACGCCCCGCAGCTCGAGCGGGAAGAGCATGCTGTTCGGCACGGCGAGAGCCGCCGCTACGAATGCGAAGTCGTGCACGCCGACGGCAGCACGCGCGCGGTGCAGGTGAGTAGCGCGCCACTGCACGAACTCGACGAAGTCGTCGGTACGGTCTCCTGCCTCCGCGACGTGACGGTCCAGCGTGCCGACGCCATGGCGCGCCTGCGCAGTGAAGCGCTGTATCACCGGTTGGTGGAGAACGCGACCGACGCGATCTTCACCGTCGATATCGATGGTCGCTTCACTTCCGTGAACGCCGGCTTCCTCCGCGAAGCGGGGCTGACGCGCGAGCAGGTGCTCGGACAGCACTTCCTGGCCATGGTCGATCCGGCCGATCGCGCCTTCGCCGACGCCGAGATGCGGGCCACGCTCTCCGGCGAGCGCCGGCGGTTGCAGGTGCGATGCATTTCGGCGAACGGATCGCGCCTCACGATGGTGACGAGCGCCCCGTTCGAAGAGGGCGGCGCCGTCGTGGGCGCGGTGGGCATCGTCCGCGATATCACGAACGACGAAATCCGTCGCGAGACGACGCTGCAGCAGGCGCGACTTGCCGCAGTGGGACAATCGCTCGGCCGTGTCGCGAACGAGCTGAACAACCCGCTCGCCAGCCTGCTGGCCGTCGCGGAGTTGCAGGTGACGTCGACCACCATGAGTGCCGACGATCATCGCGCGGTCTCGCAGATCGTCGACGAAGCCCGACGCGCGTCGCAGATCGTGGGACAGTTGCTCGATACCACGGGCGAGGCGCCACAGCTTGGCGGGACGCGTGCACCGGTGGACGTGAATACCGTTTTGCGTCGCGCGCTCGATCACCACAGTTACACCATGCGCTCGCTTGGCGTGGTGGTGCACTGTGATCTTGCCCCCGCGCTGCGCTACGTCGACGGTGACAGTCTGCAGCTGCAGCAGGTCATTTCGAACATCATGACGAACGCCGAGCAGGCGCTGTCGGAGCATCACGGTCGCCGTGAGCTCACGGTGCGTTCGTCCATGGATGGCGATCACGTTCGCATTGCCATTCAGGATTCGGGGCCGGGGATCCCGTCGACGTATCTGGACCGGATCATGGAGCCGATGTTCACCACGCGCGGGGCACGCGGGCATCGCGGACTCGGTCTGACGATCACGCACACGATCGTGCGCGACCATGCGGGGCACCTCGAAGTGCAGTCGCATCCGGGCGACGGCGCGTGCTTCACCATTGTGCTTCCCGCGCTCGACGCGTCGACCACGATCATGCGCCAAGGTGCGGGGAGTGCGCATCTCGAAGAGACGGTCACGCCGCCTGCGTCCGAGCCCACCACGGCGACATCTTCGCACGGGAAGCACATTCTCCTCATCGAGGATGAGCCCACGTTGCGTTCGGCTATCAGCCGGTTCCTGCGTGGCACCGGGTACGACGTGGACGTCGCCGAGAGCGGCAGCACGGCGCTCGACGCGCTGTCGCGGACATCGTTCGACCTCATTCTGCTCGATCTCCGCATGGAGGGGATCACGGGCGAGGATGTGTACGAAACGATGCAAGCGACCCACCCGGAGCAGGCGCAGCGCGTCGTGTTCATGACGGGCGACCTGCACAGTGCGCAGGCTTCGCGCTTCATCCGCCTCACTGGACGCCCCGTGCTGGCCAAGCCGTTTACGCTCGCCGAACTGGCGGTGCGAGTCCAGCAACTGTTGGTGGCGCAGCCCTAAGGGAAACCGCGGCGGTTCCTGCGCGCGTGCGTTCTGTGTGGCTGCTGTCTGCGGGACTCGGCGCGATGCGGCGGGATTGCGCCGAGACGGCGGACGGCAGGAACTACAGACGGCGGGCGCGGAGAAACGGCCGTTGCCCTGCGTCCCTGCCGTCTGTGTGGCTGCCGTCTGCGGGACTCGGCGCGATGCGGCGGGATTGCGCCGAGACGGCGGACGGCAGGAGCCCAGACGGCAGGAGCGGGGAAACTGCGGCGGTTCCTGCGCGCCTGCGTTCTGTGTGGCTGCCGTCTGCGGGACTCGGCGCGATGCGGCAGGATCACGCCGAGACGGCGGACGGCAGGAGCCCAGACCGGAGTTAGGCAGTAACTTACGGTCGTGACCTCACTCACCCTGTCTACTGCCGACCGATTTACCGTGCGCGCCGCGATCGCCCCCATGTTGGGTGAAGCGCGCATTTCGCAGGCACTCACATCGCAGCTGCTGAGCGGCGAAGTGGTGCACCTCGTCGATGGCCGCGGTGACTGGATACGCGTGCGTGGAGCTGATGACTACGAGGGATGGACCCACGTAGGCTACCTCATGCCGTGTGTGGGAACCGAGACCACCTGGCGTATTTCACTGGGTTGTGTGGTTGTCGACGCGCAGGGCGCGCGACTGGCGCTCCCGCTTGGCGCGCGCATCGCCCCCGGCGTTATGCTCGTCGATGGAGAGGCGATTGCGCCGGATCAGCGCGCATCACGCTTTCCGCGTACGGCCAACGCCATCGCCGAGAGCGCACGCACGTTGTTCGAAGGGGCGAGCTATCAGTGGGGCGGGGTAACGCCGTGGGGCGTGGACTGCTCAGGGCTGGTGCAGCGTGTGTTTGCACTGCACGGCGTGCCGCTGCCACGCGACGCGTGGCAGCAGGCCGAGGCCAGCACACAAGTCGATGAAAACGCCGCGGCGATTCACGCGGCGGGTGACCTGCTCTTCTTTTCCGATCGCGAAGACCGTCGCATTACGCACGTAGGCATTGCCCTCGGCGACGGCCGCATGGTACACAGCGCGGTCGCCCGCGGTGGCGTGGCGGTGGAACCGATGTCCGCGGGCGACTCGTATACGGCAAGACTGCGGGCGCAGTGTACCGGCGTGCATCGCGTACAGCTCTGAGCGCTCCTACTCCGCCAGTCGGTCGAACAGCTCACACAGAGACATCCGAGGATCGGAGGTCACGGAGGGCCTGGCAGAGCTGTCGTGGGATCGGTTCCTGTGCTCGCCGAGTTGCGAACTGTCCGTAGCGACGCTCCGAGATCTCTGTTCCTCGGATGTCTCCGTGAGAGCAGTTCTACGAACCCCCGTGGTCGACCGAGGCTCTGTCAGCTCACCATGCCGGGCTGTGCGGCCGGAAGCGTCGGTGTGGCGGCGGCATGCACTTGCAGCGTGCAGTGAGCCGGGTGGTGCGAGCCGACGTTGATGATCATGCGGTACTCGCCGGTCGCATCGAGCGGGAGGTCGAGCTGGATGATGACCGGCATATCGAGTTCGGTGGTGCCTGCGGGCGCGCCGCCGATGTCGAGTTCGGCCTGTGAGCTCCAGAGCTCGTTGCCGCGCGGGTTCATCCAGCGCAGGGTGAGCGGGTGCGTGCCCACGTCCTGGGGAGCGGCCTTGAGGCGCAGCACGAAGGTGGTGCGCGGATGCAGGGTGGGGAGCTGGGCAACCTGGACGGCGTCGAAGACGCCGAGGATGTTGAGCTTCCCTTCCTGAGAGATGTTCGCCGCGTCGGCGAAGAGAGCGAAGGATACGTGCATACGCCAAAGATAGCGCGTTGCGCTGCCAGCGTCCCGCCAGACCCCCTACATTGCGGAGATGCCCTCGACGCCCACTGCCGCCACGCGCGCCCCGTCTCCTGCTGCCACGCAGGGTTTCGGGATGACCGACGCCGGCCTTGTGCTCATGGCGACGATCTGGGGGGTGAATTACAGCGTCGTGAAGACGGGGCTGCAGGCCATGACGCCGCTCTCGTTTACGGCGGTCCGCATGGTGTCGGCCGCTGCGGTGCTCTTTCTGATCGCCCGCGTCGTAAAGAACACGTGGCCCTCGCGTCGCGACACGATGCACCTGCTGGTGCTTGGCCTCATCGGCAACGGGGTGTACCAGCTGCTGTTCATCTCCGGCATGGCGCGGACGCGCGCCGGCGTGGCGGCGCTTATCGTGGCGGCCGGGCCGGCGTGGATTGCGATCATGTCTCGCCTGCTCGGACGTGAGCGCGTCTCGCGGTTGGGGTGGGCAGGGATCGTCTTGCAGCTCATCGGCGTACTCTGTGTCGTGGGGAGCACGCAGGGCTTCGAAGGTGGTGAGCAGGGACTGATTGGCGCCATGCTCATTTCTGGTGGCAGCATCATCTGGGCGCTGTACAGCGTGCTGTTGCAGCCGTACACGCAGCGGATGAATGCGCTGCCGCTGTCGGCGATCACGCTGGCCAGCGGAGCCCTCATGATGGCGGTGGCCGGCGCGCCCGACATGCTGCGCCTCGACTGGGGCGGCGTGAGCCTCGCCGGCTGGGGGGCGGTGCTCTACTCGTCGCTGGGCGCGATGGTCATTGGCTACATGCTGTTCTATCAGGGCGTGCGGGTGTTGGGCCCCACGAAGACGGCGATGTACGGCAACCTGCAGCCGATCATTGCGATTGCCGTGGCGTGGGCGGTGCTGCACGAGACACCAACAGGATGGCAGTTGCTGGGGGCCGCGTTCGTGATGGCGGGACTGCTGGTCTCGCGCACGGCCAAAGTGCGTCCGGCCCCGGAAGCCTTGGAGGAAGCCGCGTGAAGGTGGTGCTGTTCGATATCGACGGAACATTGCTCCGCACCGACGGTGCCGGCCGCCGCTCCATGGAGCACGCGCTGTTCACGGTGTTCGGAGCGCACGGCGACCCGGAGTACCGGTACGATGGCAAGACCGACCGGCAGATCACGCGCGAGCAGATGCGCTGGGCCGGCGTGAGCGACGACATCATCGACGCCCGCATGCTCGACGTGTTCGCGCTGTACGCCGAACGACTCGAGC
The DNA here is from genome assembly GCA_027484025.1 of bacterium. Classification (GTDB taxonomy): domain Bacteria; phylum Gemmatimonadota; class Gemmatimonadetes; order Gemmatimonadales; family Gemmatimonadaceae; genus Gemmatimonas. The sequence goes on along the minus strand of JAIXTI010000288.1, from coordinate 4,202 downwards.
AGGAGCTGACGAGTGGTGTCGAACAAGCGGTACTCATGCAAGGGATTCCGCCGCTGCTCGAACGGTTGGGCGCGCACGAGGAGGTCACGCTGGGGCTGCTCACCGGCAACATCGAAGCGGGAGCGCGTCAGAAAATCCGCGCGGTAGATCTCGCGTGGGAACAGTTCCTCGTGAACGCCTTTGGGAGCGACCACGAACAGCGCCCCATGCTGCCGTCGGTCGCGCAGCAGCGCGCTGCGAAACTCCTGGGTCGCGAGGTGCCGGGCGAGCGCATGGTGATCATTGGTGACACACCGGCGGATATTCACTGCGGCCGTTCGCTCAACGTGCGCGCGATCGGTGTGGCAACGGGGCGCTACTCGGTGCAGGAGTTGAAGGCGCACAATCCGGCCGACGTGTTCGAGACCTTGGCCGACACCGATGCTGTCGTGGAGAGTATTCTCGCGTGATGGACGATGTGAACAGCGAACCGCTCGCCGTGCGCGTGGTGGGGATCGTGCGCGGGCGCGAGATCAACGCGTCGGCCGCGCTCACGCTCGATCACGATGCCGTCGTGCTTTCCTGGCCGACCGCCGCCGCATGGCGGCTCGAGCTCGATGGCATTGAAGGGGTGCATGCCGCCGCGTCGTCGCTCACGGTGTATCTGCGTGATCACGATGTCCTGGAGCTGTCCGGGCACGACGCGTTGCGAACGTTCGCGCAGCAGGTGATCGACCGTGCCTGTCTCATGCCGGAGCTCACGCGCGGCTTGCGGGAGTTGGGCGCGGTGCGTCGTACCGATGTGCGTCGTGATGGCCGCAGCCCGCTGCACGTGGCGCATGATCTGTGGTTCGCACCGCTACTCGCCGCACGTCGTGCGGTGCAGGGCGTGAGCGATCCGTCACGGCAGGTGATGCTCATGGATGGAGCGGCGCTGAGCACGGCGATGCTGGAGGCCTCGGCGCAAATTGCCATCGCGTTGGCGCCGAATAATGCCGCCGAACAGCGTGCCGCCGAAGCCGCCATCGAAGACGAAGCAGCGCCCATGTTCGCCGCGCTCGAGCGCCTACGAATAGCCGGCGATGTCGTGCGCATCGGTGCGTCGGATACCCAGCTCGCCGACTGGCGCCGGTGGGTGCAGACCGCTCGGGATGTGTTTGCCGCCGCGGATGATGCGTGGGCGGGGATCGGGGAGATCGTTGGGCAAAGTTGAGCGTTGCATAACCGGTTACCGGTTAAGCAACGCTCACTGACACCCGCAATCGCTTCCGCAGCCGCTCTTTGGTTTGCGCGCCGCGGCGACCGACAGCCAGGCGCGACGGCCCACAAAAGTTGCGGCGGCTCCGACGATCAGCACCACGATCAGCGTTTCCATATCAGCCTCCCCATCCGAATCCGAGTGCGGTACCGCCGGCGTATACCAGCCACGCGGCTCCGTAGGCGAGAGCGAGCATGTAGAAGAACTGAATCGTTGCCCACTTCCAGCCGAGCACGCCGCCGCCGGCTTCGCGCACGGTGACCGCCGTCGTGCTGATACACATGAGCGCGAAGACGTAGAACACCATGAGGCCAACGGCGACCAGTGTCGAGTACACGCGTTTGCCCGTTACCGGGTTCGATTCGGCGACCAACCGTTCGGTGAGCGCCGCTTCGTTCTCGCTGCCAACGCCGTATATGGTACCCATCGTGGACACGAAGACTTCGCGCGCCGCGAATGACGCCGCGATGGACACCCCGATCTTCCAGTCGTACCCCAAGGGGCGCACGATGGGTTCGATGGCGTGTCCGACCTGGCCGAGCAGCGAATGCTCGAGCTGCTGCTCCTGCTGCGCTTCCGGCGGCAGCGACGGGTTGGCCGGCGTGTGCGGATAGGTGGCCATGGCCCAGAGCACGATGCTGAGCGCGAGAATGACGGTGCCGGCGCGCTGCAGGAACAGCTGACAGCGCTGCCACACACTCACGAGCAGTGACCACGCACTGGGCAGCCGATACGGCGGCAGCTCGAGAATCATGGGACGCACAGGACCCTTGAGCAGCGTGCGCTTGAAGATGGCGGCGACGCCAAGCGCGGCGACGGTGCCGAGCAGATACATGCCGAGCATCGTCGCCCCTTGCAGCGTGAGCCCGGGGAAGAGCGTGGTGGCCGGGATGAACGCGCCAATGAGCAGCGTGTACACCGGCAGTCGCGCCGAACAGCTCATGAGCGGCACTACCATGATGGTGGCGAGCCGGTCCTTGGGATCTTCGATGGTGCGCGTGGCCATGATGCCCGGCACGGCGCACGCGTACCCCGAGAGCATGGGGATGAAGCTTTTTCCGTGCAGCCCCACGGTGCGCATGATGCGATCCATGAGGAACGCGGCGCGCGCCATGTAGCCCGAATGTTCGAGCAGGGTAATGAACGCGAAGAGAATGGCGATCTGCGGCAGGAACACGAGCACCGAGCCGACACCGCCAAAAAGTCCGTCGACGATGAGCGACTTGAGATCACCGTCGGCCATGCGATCGCCCACCGCGCCGCCGATGGCGGCGATGAGGACCTCGATGCCGTCCATGAGCGGCGCTGCCCAGGAGAAGACCGCCTGGAAGACGACGGCCATGAGCACGAGGAAAATGAGCGGGCCGAACACGCGGTGCAGCGCGACGCGATCGATCTGGTCGCTGAGATTCTGCTTGATGGTGCGCGGCCGTGTGACCGTGCGCTCCATGACCTGCGCGATCCACGCGTACCGCACTTCGCTTTCGAGGCGGTTGGGCGTGTAGCCGCGGTTCTTGAGCGTGGCCGTGGCGTCCTGCACGGCCGCGTCGAGCTTGGGCACCGTAGCGAGATGCGCTTCGCTCTTGCTCACGCCCAGCAGTCGGAGCGCTTCCATCCCCGCCGCGATGGGCGTGAGGCCCGCTTCGACGAGGCAGTGCTTGAGCGGGGCCAGCGCGTCTTCGGCGTCGGCGGGGAGCGCAAACTTGCGCGTCGGCACGGGGAGCGTGACGGCGGTGAGCAGCGCCTTCTTGAGCGGGTCGAGTCCTTCGCCGCGCTTGGCGACGGTGGGGACGATGGGTACGCCCAACTCGTGAATGAGCTCGGGGACGTCGATGGCGATCCCTTCGTGTTGCGCGACGTCGAACTGATTGAGCGCGATGACGACCGGGATGCCGAGCTCGAGGACCTGGCTCGCGAGGAACAGGTTGCGCTCGAGGTGCACCGCGTCGATGACGACGAGCACGACATCGGGACGCCATTGATCGGCATCGCGATGCAGCAGCACTTCGAGCGCGACCTTTTCGTCGGGCGAGCCGGCGGAGAGCGAGTAGCTGCCCGGCAGATCGAGTACGGTAATGCGTTTGCCGTCGGGCCCCTTGAATCCGCCTTCGACGCGCTCGACGGTAACCCCGGCGAAGTTGCCGACGCGCTGCCGCAGCCCGGTGAGGGCATTGAAGAGCGTGGTTTTGCCGGTGTTGGGATTGCCGATGATGGCAACGCGGAGGAGCGGCGGAGCGGCCTCGCGCACGGCATCCGGAGCGACGGGGGTGTCGCGTGGCGTCGGAAGCGGTGGGATGGTCGTCACGGGGTTACGAGCGGCAGTCGCGCGCGGAGCGCGACGACGGAGCGATGGGTCAGCTCGGGCGCGTCAGGCGCGCGCGGCGACCGGCTGCACGGTGATGCCGGCGGTGAGGGCGGAGCCGAGGGCGAGTCGGGTGCCGCGGACTTCGAGGAGCATGGAATCACGCGCGTCGATGATGTTGACGGCGGTGCCTTCGCAGAGGCCAAGCGCCCGGAGGCGACAGGCTTCGTCGCCGGAGCATTCGATATCGATGACGGTGGCGCGGGTTCCGGCGCGACAAGCGCTCAGCGCGCACGTGGTGCGCGGGGCGGTGTCAGCGGACTGGAGCGTAGGGAGGGGAATCGCGCGCACGGGTCTAGATGAGAATGGTTCTCAGGGGGCGTATTGGAGTATACACGGGGCGGGGATTACTCCGCAATGGATCCAGAGGGTTTTGCCCCGACTTTGGCGGCGACCCCGACCTCGACCTCGACGTTTGCACCCAGACTGGTTGTGGTCGCAGTCCCGGCTTTGGTCCGGGTCCGGGCACTGCCACCACAGTCGGGGCACAGCCACGACAGTCGGGGTACAGCCACCACAGTCGGGGTCTACAAACAGTCGGAGTCCTGGTCGGGTCTTGCGCGGCGCTTCGCTGGCGCGTCGGGGTCGGGGTCGGGGTCGGGG
>JAIXTI010000279.1 GCA_027484025.1 bacterium | reverse complement strand
TGCTACGCGTTCATGTGCGCGCGCGCAACGCCCGGACGAGGCCACGCAAGGCGTACTCGTAGCCTTCTGCCCCGAGACCGCACACCATCCCGATCGCGGCACTCGCCAACATCGAGTGGCGCCGTTCCGGTTCACGCGCGTGAATGTTGGACAGGTGCACTTCGACAAACGGCAGGCTCGTGGCGGTGAACGCGTCGCGCACGGCGAGACTGGTGTGGGTGTACGCGCCGGCGTTAACGACGACGCCACTGACCACCCCCCGCCACGCATGGAGTTGGTCGATGAGGTCCCCTTCGCTGTTGCTCTGGGCATCACGCAATTCGACGCCGAGCGAAGCCGCCACGGTGTGGAGCTGCGCGACGATCTCCGGCAGCGTGGCCGTCCCATAAATGGACGGTTCACGCGTGCCGAGCAGATTCAGATTGGGGCCGTTCAGCAGGCCGACAATCACGAGTTACCGAGTCCCTTGAGCCAGGCGGAAAACTGGGCGAGATCATCGCCCGCACGCGGCGCCGACTCGACCGCCGACGACTCGCCCGAAGGCGGGAGTTGCTGCGCCGTGGACGCCGGGTCCGGGAAGAACCGATCAAACGAGAACTCCCCACCCTGCTCCGCGACCGGCGCAACCGGTGTGACGGGCGCGGACTGCCGCGGTGTCCCGTACGCCGGGGTGGCCTCACGACCCGTGTCAGTCGTCCCGAAAAAACTCTCCGACGGCGCCATGGCCTCCGTGTCCATCGGCGTGGCCGAGAATGCGTCGGCAAGCGCCTGCGCCGCCGTATCGTCTTGCGCCATCGACTCTGACCCGAATAGCGCGGTCAAGGAATCCTGAGCGGGTACGCCAATCGGCGTGGCCGAGCGCATCGGGGTGGCAGAACGGATGGGCGTAGCTGAACGGATGGGCGTTCCCGCGCGGATGGGCGTCGGAATCGCGGACGACATGGCGGGCGTCATAGCGGCCGTTCCCACGGGTGTCGCTGCACGCGGCGGGGTACGACGCGGCACACGGCGCGCAGCGAGCGTCGCATACCGTTCGCGGGCGGTGAAGACGGTCGTCGGTGCCGCCTGCGCGAGCTGCTCGCGCAGCTCCTCGAGGCGAGCGGAGAGAACCGGATCGTACGGGCGACGCCGTACCAGCTCCTCGTACACCGTCACCGCGCGATCGACGAAGCCCTGGGCGACGAGCAACTCCCCCATGGTTTCGGTGACGAATGCCGGTGCCGCGGGCTCCTCTGCCGATTCCTCGGTCGACTCCTCGGTCGACTCCTCGGCCAGCTCCTCTCGCGACTCCTCGCCCGCCGCCGTGGGCAGCACGTCCACGAAGCTCGCTTCTTCCACAGCTGCCTCGTCGACCACATCCGCCAGAGCCTGAGGTTCCAGCAGCGCGGACACCGCTACGTCTTCGACTTCTCCGACCGCGCGCGCATCTTCTTCAAGGGCATGCACGATGGCGGTCACATCCTCGGTCGGCGTGACGGCAGCGGCGATCCACGGGAGTTCTTCACGTGGGTCGGCATTGCTGACGACATCCTCCAATTCATCGACGGACAGCACCGGCAGCGCGACCAAATCCGCGTCTTCGCCGAGCACTTCCGGCTCCGGCTCTGGCAGCGGCGCAATAATCGGATCCTGCGGCTCCCGACCGAACGCTTCGACCGCGTCGGGGGTGACGTCGACGAATGCCGGCGTCGCGGAACGTGGTGTCGGAGAACGTCCCGTGAATTCGGAGGTATCGGGCCAGGCGGCGGTCACCAACCCTTCTTCGAAGTCCGCGGCGAGATCCGCGGGCTCCGGAAGCGCTTCGGGCGGAACGATCGAGACGGTGGCCTCCGCGTCATCGCCAAAGGAGAACGGGTCGTCGGCCAACACCTGTCCGGAGACGTCGACCGGTGCATCGTTGAATTCGACGACCGGTTCGACCATCGCGACACTGGGGGCAGGCGGAGTGTCGAAGTCCTCGATACTGAGATCGATCGGCTCCGGTGCGGCAGCCTCGAGCACCGGCAACGGTTCGCTCGATGCGCCAATCGCGTCGGCCATCGACTCCGCAACGGGGTTGCGCAGCGTCTCGTTCACCACGTCGAAGTCGACGGCCCGCATCGCGGCGTCTGGCGTAGGCGCCAAGGGGACCGCGTCCACCGCGTTGCTCGCGAACGGCGGCGTCGGGATCGCGCCAAGGTCGCGCCGCGCCGGAATGGCGCCGAGATCCAGAAAAGACAGGTCCTCGGCGACGACGGGGGCTGCCATTGGCGGCGTGGGGACCGCCGCCACCGGACGAACCGGCGTCGCCAGCGCCGCCAGCTGGTGCGCGATATCGTCGTTCCGCGGATCGGTCTCGAGTGCGCGCTCGTACCAGCGGCGCGCCAGCTGCGTGTCGCCCCGCTGCTTCGCGATGTGCCCCAAGTGGTGCAACGCGATGAGATTCTCCGGGTCGAGCGCGAGCGCTTGCTCGAACACGACACGTCCCTCGTCCAGGTCACCGCTCTCATAGAGCGCCTGACCGAAGACGATGTACCCGCTCATGTGCCCAGGCTGTTTGGGCAGGTGCTCGCGGCACAGCGCGATCGCCTGCGTCAAATCCCCGGCCTTCCGGAGCTCGTTGGCCAGCGGCGCAAAATAGCGGCGCGGGTTTTCCTCGAACTTGTTCCGGAGCTCTTCGATCCGGGCGGCAGTGCTCATCCGTGCGATGCCCTCAAGGTGGTATCCCGCGCCGTGGCGCCTGTCACGCCGGTGGCATCCGGCAGGTGTCCAGAGGCAGGTTCGGCGAAGTGCTGGAATTCTTCGCTTGGAACCCGCGGGAAGTCAATCGTGATATGGTGATGCGAAGTCGTGTCGTGTCTTGCCTTTAGACGAAGGCGCTGGCTAGCTTTCCGGACTCTGCGGCACACGGCCGTCTCCATCGAGGTCCGTGTGCCTTTCCGTTTGCCCGTTTTTTCCGACTGAAGGAGTCACGCCCCGTGCTGCAATCGATGCGGAGCGCCGCGAAGTACATCTGGATCATCCTCATCGTGGCGTTCGTTGGCAGCTTCCTGCTGTACGAAACCTCGGGCTTGGCTGGTCGTGCTCCGGTGACCACCACCACGTCCATCGCCACGGTCAATGGCGAGGAAATCCTCCTCACCACGTGGCAGAACGCAGTCACCGCGCTCGAACAGGAGCGCCAGCAGCAGCTCGGCAGCGCCATCACGCTCGATGAGCGCCAGCAGCTCGAAGAGCGGGCGTTCAACGAACTCGTGACGGATCTGCTGCTACAGCAGGAATACAAGCGTCGGGGCATCACTGTTACTGACGACGAAATCCTCCAAGCGGCACGCATGGCCCCACCACCACAGGCCATGCAATCGCCTGATCTGCAGACGGACGGCAAGTTCGACATGCAGAAGTACATCCGCCTCCTCAGCAGCCCCATGGCCCGCCAGTCGGGAATGCTGGCCGGTCTCGAGGCGTACTATCGCAACGAGATCCCCAAGCAGAAGCTTTTTGATCAAGTTGCGAGCGGTGCGTATATCTCGGACGAGCGTCTCTGGCAGGCGTATCGCGACCGTCACGACAGTGCCACGGTGAGTTACGTGGTGCTCGGGACGAATGCCCTTACCGATACGGCCGTAACCGTCACAGACGCCGAGATCTCGGCATTCTTCGAACGGAACAAGAAGCGGTTCGAGAAGCCGGCGCGTGCGGTCATTTCGCTGTTGACCGTTCCTCGCGCCGTGACCGCGGCCGACTCCATGGCCGCCAAGGCACGCATCGAGGCCCTGCGGGCGGAAATCGCCGGCGGTGCGAAGTTCGAGGACGTCGCCAAGCGCGCGTCGTCGGACTCGGTCTCGGCCTTGAACGGCGGTGCACTCGGCAAGGGGCCGAAGGGTCGCTTCACGCCCAAGTTCGAAGACGCGGCCTACGCGCTCAAGGTCGGTGAAGTCTCGCAGCCCGTGCTCACGCCGTTCGGCTGGCACATCATCCGCGTCGACGAGAAGAAGGGCGATACGCTCGACCTCCGTCACATCCTCGTGAACATCGCCCAGAGTGATTCGAGTGCCACGCGCACCGACCGCCGGGCCGACTCGCTGGCCGCGAAGGCGGGTAGCCAGGAAGATCCGAAGGCGTTCGACGAGGCTGCCAAGACGCTCGGCCTGACGGCGGCTTCCGCCGCGGTCATCGAAAAGGAGCCGCTGTCGTTCGCCGGCCGCTATGTGCCGAGCGTGAGCGCGTGGGCTTTCTCCGGGGTTCGCCCGGGAGAAACCAGTGACCTGTTCGACGCACCGGAAGCCTACTACCTCGCACGCCTCGACTCGATCGCGAAGGGCGGCCCGCAGACGTTGTCGGAGGTGAAGGAAGACATTCGCCGCCGTCTCGCCCGTGACAAGCGCGTTGAGAAACTCCGTCCAATGGGCGAGCAGCTCGCACAGGCGGCCAAGTCAAGCAGCCTCGAAGCGGCCGCCGCGCAGCGCAACCTGCCCGTGGAGAAGTCCACGCCGTTTGCTCGTGTCGACGCGATCCCGGGATTGGGTCAGTTCACGCCGGCCATTGGCGCAGCGTTCGCAGCACCGGTCGGTCAGGTCGCCGGCCCGTTCAAGGCCGTTGATGCCATGGTCGTGATGCGCGTCGATACGCGGACGGAAGCGAACCGTCAGGCGTTCGAGGCGGAAAAGTCCATTCAGCGCCAGCAGTTCCTGCAGTCTGCGCGTCAGCAGAAGGTCGACGAATTCCTCACGGGCCTGCGTGAAAGCGTCAAGGTCGATGACCGTCGCACGCAGGTGCTTTCGCAGCTCCGCCGTCAGTCGGACAGCTGATCGCCGCCTGATCAGCACGAACAAAAAGGCCCCCGCGAGTCACTCTCGCGGGGGCCTTTCGTTTGTGGAGCGGTTGATTACTGCAGCAACCGCTTGGGCTCGGGCCGCTCTTCTTCGCGAGCGGCGGTTACCGGAGTGCCTGGGGCGATCTGCTGCTCGGCACGGGGCGCCTCGGTGATCTGCCGCTGTGCATCGCTGAGATTGCGCTTGAACTCGTTGATGCCCTTGCCGAGCGAGCCGGCGATCTCCGGAATGCGCTTCGCACCGAAGAGGAGAAGCACGATCACCAGAATGATCATGATCTCCATAAACCCGAAATTCTGTAGACCCATGAGAAACGCTCCTAGAAGAGGGACCGCGCGATGAGATAAGCGATCAATACCCCGAGGAGGCTCAACAGGGAGACATCCAGGGCGACTGGTCCAACGGCAAACTTCAATATAATCAGGTCCACGGGAAGTGGACCGACCGCAGGAGTAACCCCGGTCGTGAGGAACTCCTTGACGGCGCCGGCCGGAAGAAACCGGCGGGCCACCTGTGTGAGGAGCCCCCCGCTGACAAAGCCGGAAGCCAGGACGAGCAGGTGAAACACCGGACGGTGCTTGGACGGTCCCTTGGCCATTACCAGCGCCGCTCCACCACGTACCCGATCGAATCCATCAACGCGGCTTTCGATGGCCCCTCTGGGAGCTCGGAGAGCGCCTCTTCGGCTTCGTGGGAGTACTGATCGGCACGACGGCGGGCGTAGTCGAGACCGCCATGATCGCGAACGATGTTCACGACTTCGGAAATCGCTTCGTCATCCGGTTCGGGCGAGGCAAACAGCGCATCCACCCGTTTGCGTGCCGACTCGGGCATTTCCCGAAGCGCGGCGATCAGGGGCAGTGTGACCTTGTGTTCCTTGAGGTCGAGCCCGCTTGGCTTGCCGGTCATCTCCTGCTGCTCGGTGTAATCGAGCAAGTCGTCAGCAACCTGAAACGCCATGCCGAGTCGCTCACCGAAGCGCGTGAGCGCCGCACGATGCGCCGGCGCCCCACACTGAGCGCCCACGTCACAGGCGGCCATGAACAAGGCCGCCGTCTTGGCGCGAATGAGCGTTTCGTAGTCCGACTCACTGAACGACAGGGCGTCGTATTGCGCGAGCTGCCGGATCTCGCCAAGCGTCATCTCGTTCGACGCGAACGTGATCGCGCGCATCGCCTCGAGATCGCCAATGGTGACGAGTTCACGCAGAGCGCGCAGATACAGGAAGTCGCCCATGATGACCGAGACCTGATGGCTGAACAGCGCATTCAGGGTCGGCATGCCGCGACGGAGCACCGAATGGTCGACCGCGTCGTCGTGGACGAGCGTGGCGAGGTGAATCAGCTCGATAATGGCGGCAAAGGTGATCGCCTTCTTGGGCGATTCTCCTTCGACGCTGGACGAAAGCAACAGCAGCGTGGGGCGAAAGAGCTTGCCTTTCATCCCCATGAGGTGCTCTTGCACGTTCTGGACGAGCGGCACGTCTGCAGAGACAATACGCCACAGCTCCTGCCCCACCGCCGTCAGGTCGGTGCGAACAGGAGCCTGGATGTCCCGCAGTGCCGCGGCCAGCGCGGACGGTGTCCGCGTGGAAAGCGTCATCGGGATGCCTGCTCGAGTGCCGCCAGACGGGCGGCTACGTCACGGAAGTTGATATCGGTCGCGTACACGCGCTGAAAATAGCTACGGGCCTCATCCCTGCGCTGCAGGGCCTCGCACGAATATGCGAGAAGATAGAGGACGCCAACACGCTGGTCGTCATCCAGACCCGGTTCATGGAGCGCCCGCGACAAGACCGTCGCGGCCACCTGGAATCTTCCCTGCTCCACGAAACATTGCCCCAAAGCCTCGTACGCCGGTAGTCTGTGCGCGCGACTTCTGAGTGCCTTCTGGAATTCGGCGATCGCGTCGTCGAGGAGCCCCATCTCCTTGTATGCCACGCCAAGGTCGTAATGGCTCTCGAAATCGTCCTCACCGAGTGAACGCGAGACCCCCTCCTTGAAGTGCCTGAGGAGGGATTCAAAATCCGCCTGCTCGTCGCCACTGATGGCGGGCTCCCGCATGCGCATGCGGGTATCCACCGGTTTGTCGTCGTCGCGGAGCCAGTCCGCCAGGTCGACGAAGTTGTCGTCCGGGCGAGGCGCCGGCGGGGGCGGCGGCGCGGCGGCCCCCAGCGCCGCGCGCGCGCGGTCGTCGTGCGGGTCGATCTCGAGCACCCGGGCGTAGACGGCCCGCGCACGCCCTTCTTCGGCCATGCGCACCAACGCGTCGGCCAAATCGAGATACGCAAATCGCAGCCGCTGCTGATCATTTGCCCGGACCGCCAGCTCCACCCGTTTCTGGTGGTACGGCACACGGTCTGGACTGACATGTACGAGTTCGTCCGCGATATCCGAGGCCGCCGCAAACTCCCCATCGTTGACGAGCCCGGTCTGCGCCGTCTCCAGTTCCGCCAACGCCGCGTCCCGTTCACCGGCCTCGAACAGGGCCTCCGCGAGCCGGCGCCGCAACAACCAATTCTGCGGCAATCGGGTGACCGCAGCCCGCAGCGAGTCACGACGGGACGTCGCGACAGTCGTCGCGGCCTCCACGACGGCCGCAATCGGAAGGGCCGGCTTGACACTGACCGCGTGGCGCGTGGCCATCTCCTCCTCGGCATCGAACACC
>JAIXTI010000291.1 GCA_027484025.1 bacterium | reverse complement strand
GGCAGTAGTCGGGGTACGGCCACTACGGTCGGGGCACCGCTACCACAGTCGGGGCACTGCCACGACAGTCGGGGTCGACCAACAGTCGGGGTCCCGGTCGGGTCGAGCGCGGCGCTGCGCTGGCGCGTCGGGGTCGGGGATAAAGTGTCGGGGCTGCGATGACCCCGACCCAGACAGTTGAGCCACGACAGCGAGCACAGCGAAGCGAAAGACCCGACCGGGACCCCGACTGTTTATCGACCCCGACTGTCGTGGCAGTACCCCGACCGTAGTAGCGGTGCCCCGACTGTGGTGGCCGTACCCCGACCACCACCCGCAACCCCGACCACGGCCAACGAGCAAGCATCGCGAGGTCGCCGTCAAGATCGCAGCCTAGGCTGTGCCCCGCACCACCCCTTCAACCAACCGCAAAGGATCGAAGTACCGCCGCGCCATCGCGTGCACATCTGCCGCCGTGACCGCCGCCAGCTGCGACGCGACCTCGTGCCGCTCCTGCAGCCCTTCACCAAAGAGCCATGCGTCGACTAGCTCCGACAACACTGTGCCGCCCGACTGCTGCGCGATGGCGTGCGTGCCGATGTGATAGCGTTGTGCCCGCGTCAGCTCCTCCGCCGTCGGCGGCGCCTCGCGGAACTTCGCGAACTCCGACAACAGCCCTTCACGCGCCTCGTCTTCGCGCGTGGGATCGGTGGCGATGTACGCGCCGAACGCGCCACCGGCATTCCGCTCCAACGGGAACGCCTGCACCGTGTACGCGAGCGATTGCTTGTCGCGCAGCTGTTCGAAAAAGCGTCCGCCCAGGCCACTCGCAATCGCCGACAACACCCGCGCCGCAAATCGATCGGGCGCCGACCGTGCCGGCCCCGGAAAGAGCATCGCGATTGCGGTCTGCTGCTTGGTGCGCGACTCGATCGCCCGATGCCGTTCCGTCGGCCACTCGTGCATGGGGAGCGCCACCGCGTCGGCAAAGGCCAACTGGGAAAAGTGACGCGCGAGCATCGCCGCGACGTCGTCTGGTGTCACATCGCCAACGATGGCAATCGCCGACGCGCCGCGCATGATGTGCGTTGCGTGAAAGGCGCGGGCATCATCGTTCGTGAGCACCGCAAGCGACTGCTCGTTGCCCAACACCGACCGTGCGTACGGATGCGCGCCGTATGCCGCCAACGTGGCGAGGCGCATGGGCCAGCGATACATGTCGTCGCGCAGCCGCGCGAGTTCCGTAAGCGCCAATGTACGCTCGGTATTCACCGACTCGGCGGCGAACAACGGATGCTGTACGACATCGGCGAGCAGTTCGGCCGCCGCGGCACAGTGCCGCACCGGCACCGACATGCTCCAACCCAGGCTTTCCAGGCCGGCACTCACACCAATGCTGCTCCCCAACTCTTCGGCCGCTTCCGCCACCTGCGAACCGGTACGCAAGCGTGTGCCCTTGAGCGTCGCCTGCATGGCAATGCGCGCGAGTCCTTCGTGCTCGACATCGGTGACCGCCACGCCGCCGCGCTGATACACACCGAGATTCACCAGGGGCGATCCCGGACGAGGCAACACCAGCACCGGAACACCCGACGGCGTGCGGTACACATGCACGTCTCCCTGTTGCTCGTGTACCAGGCCCGTGTGCACTGCGGGAGCTTCGATGGCCACGTGCGACACCGGCGGCGTGAGCGTCGACGGTGACGGCATGACCGCGCTGCCCATGCTCCCTTCGCTCTCCAGCAGGGCACGCAGCTCATCATCAGACGACACGAGCTCGGCACTCCCTTCGGGCCGATACGACACCATCGCCACCTGCGTGGGGTCGAGATGTCGCTGCATAGCCTCCTGTACGGCCTTCGCATCGAGTGTGAGCAAGGCGTCGTAGTACTGCGAGGCCACCTCCAAGCCGCCTTCTGCTTCCCAGCCGGCGAGATATTGCGCCTGGCCGTCCATGCTTTCGAGACGGCGCAACCAGCGCGCTTCGAGAATGCGCTGGGCGCGCGTGATTTCGCCGCGGCGGAAGCCGTCGGTGCGCGCGGCCTGCACTTCTCTCCACATGGCACGCATCGCCTCGCGCGCCGTCGCGGGCGCGCCTTCCGTGTGCGCCACGAACACACCCACATCACCCGCCGTGTAGTTCCACGCCGTCACGCCACTCGCCAGCTGCTCTTCGCGCACCGCCCGATACAAACGCGACGCCCGTCCCGTGCCGAGCGCAATGCCCGCGAGGTCGAGCGCCGGCGTATCGGCATGGCCAAGCGGCGGCACACGCCAGCCGAAGGCGACATGCTGCTGCGCGATATCGCCGCTCCATTCCTTGCGGCGCAAGCCGGGCAGCTGCGATTCCTGCGGACCGCGATCGCGCGCGGGCGCGCCGGCGTCGAGCGCACCATAGCGCGCCACCACTTCACGACGCACGGTTTCGATGTCCACATCACCCACGATGCACAGCACCGTGTTGTCGGGCCGGTACCAGTGCCGGTAGAAGCCCACCAGCTGCTCGCGTGAGAACGTGCGCAACAGCGTTTCGTCGCCAATGCGCCAGCGACGAATGCGATGTCGGTCGTGCAGCACGGCGTATAGTGTCTCGATGGCCACCGCATACGACGTATCGCGCTTGCGTTTCGCTTCCTGAATGATGACTTCGAGTTCGCGCGCGAGCTCTTCGCCGTCGATCACACTGCGGGCGTACGCGTCGAACTGGATCTCGAGCCCCGCCACGAAGCTCGACGACGGCAACACCGTGTAGTAGCTCGTGTGGTCGTAAATGGTGTGCGCATTGAGATAGCCACCATTGGCCTTCGTCTCGCGCGCAATCTGCCCCACCCCGCGCGTTGGCGTGCCCTTGAAGAACATGTGCTCGAGCACGTGCGCGATGCCCACCACATCATCGGATTCGTCGAAGTAGCCGGCCTTCACGTACGTCACGATCGACACCACCGGTGCCGACGGATCACGTCGCACCAGCAGCGTGAGGCCGTTAGGCAGGACTTCCCGATAGGTGTCGTGATGCAGGGCGAGCGCGTCGCTGGGACGCAGCAGCGTAGTGGTCATGGCGGGGGCACAGGCCCATACCCCGGCGGCGCCGTGGGCGCTCCGGGTAGGGGCGTAAGGGGAACGCACCGCTGCCAGTCACCGGGACCGGCGCGCTCCGTCCACCGGCGCGCCTCGTCGAGGCGCTGCAGGCGGACCAGCGCGCAGCCGAGAAAGCCTTGCGCGGTACGATCGTTGGGATCGAGTTCGATGGCGCGCACGTAAAAGCGGCGCGCGATTTCCGGCTGACCGTCGGCGAGCATCACCGATGCGAGCTCGCGGGCCGCGATGCTGCTGGAGGGCGCCACACGAACGGCATTCGTCAAGAACCGGCGCGCGCGAGCGAGGTCGCCCTCTTCGCGGGAAATGCGCCCGAGGTACACCAGTGGCCTCGCGTCGGTGGGGTCGGCCTGCGCCGCCTCGACGAACGCTACGCGCGCCGTTTCGCGCGCGCCGCGCGCATAGGCATCGATACCGGCTTCAACGCGACGGTCGGCACGACCGCTGGCGTACCACCACGCTCCGCCGGCAAGCAGTGCGACGAGCACCCCCACCGCAGCGAGCCCCGCGTACAGACGCTTGCGGTGCGATGAGCGCGCCGGTGCCACCGGCATGTCGGCGTCGAACGCCGACGCCCCCGGCGACGGAACAGGCGACGGCGCTGCGGGAGGCGGTGACATGGGCGACGCAGACGGCCGCGGCGCAAAAGGAGGTACGGACGCACCTCCACCGGCGGACGGTGGCGCGAACGACGCTGCTGGCGCGGGCGACTCGGGTACCGCGTGATCGAGCGCCATCCACGCTTCACGCACGAGCATACGCTCGGCTTCGTTGGTTGCCGCGACCGCGCTGCGATCGGCCCAGTCGCTCAGCCCGACGAGTGCATGCGCATCGGACAACGAGATGAATCCGTGGCGGCGCACCTCACCTACAAGCGCCTGCCCGGTGAGCTCGGGGCGACCGAGCACCAACTGCAGCACGTGCTGCGCCGCGCTCCAAAGCGCAGGGGCGGTGGCGGCTGCCGGGTTCGTAAAGACCACTCGCGCCGCTTCGAGCGCCGCGCGAGGATTGGCGAAGTCAGCGCACAATGCGAAGCATACCTGCGTCGGCACCACCCCGTAGAAACGCTTCCGGGGCATGCGAGGCCACGCGCATACCAGTCGCGCCATAGAAACGACGCGCCTCGATGGCCATGTATTCGTCGAGCGGACGACCGGCATCGCGCGCATCACGCAGCGCCTGCACGATCTCCTCCCAGGTCCCTTCGAACGTGCTGCCGTCGCGCATGATCACGCGATGCACGCCGTCGTCGGCCATGAGCACGTCGGTCGACGTGCTCCCCTGCTCACCCAACTCACCGGCTTGCTGCTGACCGACGAGCCCGGTCAGCAGCGTGCCCAGCGTTTCCAGCTGTCCCTGTGACGGCTGTCCCTCGGCCTGCTCTTCTTCGAGCATCGACTGTTCGACTTCGGCCAGCAGTTCGTCGATGGCGTCCGGCTCGCCCGCAAGTTCGACCAGACGCGCTTCCCACTGTTTCAGCTCGCCGTCATCGTCGGCGAGTTTGTACACCGCCTTCTTGAGCTCCATGAGACGCCAGATGCCAAGCTCGTCCCAGTGGTCTTCGGGCGACGTCTTTTCGAATTCGGCCAGCGCGCCGTCGACGTCGCCGGCGTCGTACAGCAGGTTGGCGAGGTACACGCGCCCTTCGGCAAACTGTTCGTCGAGCACCAGCGAGCGACGCAGCGCCACCATGGCTTCCACATCGTTGCCGAGCCGGTGCTGCGCATAGCCGATGCAGGCCACCGCTTCGGCCGAGTCTTCGGCCTGGTGTACCGCGCGATCGAAGTACTGCAGCGACTGCTCCACGAACCCTTCGCGGAAGAGCGCGCGTCCGATCTGCAGCATGAGCTCGACGTCGTCCTCGTAGCCCAGCTCGATGGTGCGCTCGAACGCCTGCAAGCCGGCATCATGCTGCCCGAATTTGAGCAGCACTTCGCCGAGGCCGGCCAGCGCGTCCTCGTGCTCGGGGTCGAGCAGGAGCGCTTCGTCGAAGCTCCGGCGGGCCCACATGTACTCTTCGCGGGCAAGACGCGCGTAGCCCACGCCGACGTGTAGCTCCACGGCCTGCGGATACAGCGCGAGCCCTTCGCGCAGCAACTGGAGCGCCTCGTCGTACTGCCGCTCGTTGTAGAGGGCATGAGCGCGCTCGTCGTATTCCTCGGAACTCAGGAACGGGTTGGTCATGGCGAAACTGGCCTCCGGATCGAGCGGGTTACCGGATAGTACCGTAATCGACGGCTTTCGTTCAATGCTGCAGCTGCGCGGCTCGCATCCCGCGTGGGCGCGACCGGTGGGAGTGAACTGCCCTCATGCCCGCAACGCCACGGCGATTTGACCGGCGAGGCGGGCGTTGTTCTCGAGCAGCGCCAGATTGGCCTGCACCGAGCGTCCTTGGGTACGCTGTTGAATATCGGCAAGGAGGAACGGCGTCACCGCCGCGCCGCGAATTCCCGCGTCGCGGGCGGCCATGAGCGCCGCCGCCGTCGCGGCTTCCACCACCTCCACCGGAACCGCGTGGTCGGCGGGGGGTGGCTGCACCACGAGCATGGCACTCTGCCGCCCCAGCGCGCGGTGGGCACGCCACGCCGCGGCGATGCCCGCCGGGGTGTCGATTCGCGACGTGAGCCGGAGCCCCGTGCTCACCGAGAAGAATCCGGGGAGCTCGTCGGTTCCATACCCCACCACCGGGACGCCGAGCGTTTCGAGGCGTTCGAGGGTGGCAGGAAGGTCGAGAATGGACTTGGCGCCCGCACAGGTGACGATGACGGGGGTACGCGCGAGTTCCACGAGGTCGGCCGATTCGTCGAATGGGGCATCGCGGTGCACCCCACCGATCCCTCCGGTGGCGAACACCTCGAGCGAACCCAGCGCACACATGGCCAGCGTCGCGGCGACGGTCGTGGCGCCATCGGCACCGTCGGCCACGGCGATGCCAAGATCGCGGGCCGATACCTTGCGGACGCCGTCGCGGGCGAGGAAGCGCTCGAGCGCGTCATCGTCGAGTCCGAACGCCGGGACGCCGCGGACGATGGCGGTGATGACGGGGGTGGCGCCGGCGTCGGTCACGGCGCGCATCATGCGCGTAGCCGCCTCGCGGTTGAACGGGGGCAGAAGCCCCTGGGCGAGAACCGAGCTTTCGAGGGCAACCAAGGCGCCGCCACGCTGGCGCGCGGCGTCGATTTCTGCCGTACTGCGGGGGTGCAACGGGTGAGCACTCACACTGTCGATACTACAGCGCGGTGCACACCGGGGCAACAGTATTGCCCGTGATGTACACCGCGTCTGTTGTGTTCAGGAGCAGACCAACGTCGGCACTGGCGCCATTCGTCACGGCACCGGTCCGGCGAGCGCCATTCAGGGCGCGTCGTCGAAGGCGTCGGCCTTGCGGTTTTCGACCAGTTCCCAGTCGCTCGACGTCGGGTCGTTCACGGCGAGCAACTTGATGGTCTCACCGGAGTACGCGTCGAAGGCCTTGCCTTCGTTCTGGTACACCTTGATCTGGTGACCGCTCTCGAACTTGAGCACGATCAACGGATGCGTGGAGTTGGTAAACTGCTTGCGCAGCTTCTTCGGAGGCTGGAGGCTCATCGTCTTCGGGGGGCAAGGGGACCGGCGAAGGAACGCTGCAAGTTGGGGCAAAGACGCCCGTTGCGCCAGCGGATTGCGCCACGGATCACCGCGTGGCACAGCTTATGCCCATCTGGAGTCCGTACACACGTACTCACTCCCGGGAGAATTATGAAAAAATCGTCGGTTCCTGCCTTGCTGCTGTCGGCAGCGCTCTTGCTCGCCCCGGCATTGGCGGCCGCGCAGACGGCAACCGCCGCCGCGGAACCTCAGCCGACCCTAACGGCGGCGGCGACTCCGGCCGCCACGACCGCCCCCTCCGGTCCGGTGGCGGAGACCCAGGCGGTCGCACTCAAGGGCCGCACTGCGCCTTCCCCACTCCCGGCACCGGCCCCGCGAGCGAATACGACCAACAGTCGGGCCATGATGATTGTCGGCGGCGTCGGCCTCATTGTCGGCGGCCTCATCGGTGGTGACTCCGGCACGATTGTCATGATCGGCTCGGCCGGCGTCGGGCTCATTGGACTGTACCGCTTCCTGAACTGA
This sequence comes from bacterium, assembly GCA_027484025.1. Classification (GTDB taxonomy): domain Bacteria; phylum Gemmatimonadota; class Gemmatimonadetes; order Gemmatimonadales; family Gemmatimonadaceae; genus Gemmatimonas. The sequence goes on along the minus strand of JAIXTI010000291.1, from coordinate 41,478 downwards.
GCCACGCCACACTCGCCAACCGGCGATCGCCAGAGGGGACGTCCCTCAGGCGGTCGCCGGTTCTGCGTGAGCGGGTTCGTGGGCCTCAACGCGCCGGCGCCGCGGCGACCTGGCCTCGAGCCACGCATAGAGCACCGGGAGCACGAAGAGCGTGAGCACGGTGCTCGTCACCAGCCCGCCAATTACGACACTTGCCAACGGCCGCTGCACTTCGCTGCCCGGGCTCGTGCTGAGCGCCATGGGGATGAAGCCGAGGCTGGCCACGAGCGCCGTCATGAGCACCGGCCGGAGTCGATCGGCGGCGCCACGACTTACCCGATTGAGCACGGTGTCATCGGCCGGATCTTCGCTGTGGCGCATGTGATTGAGATGCTCCACCATGACGACGCCATTGAGCACGGCGATGCCGAAGAGCGCGATGAAGCCGATGCTCGCCGACAGACTGAGATTGAGGCCGCGCAACCACAGCGCCGCAATGCCGCCCACCAGGGCGAAGGGCACGTTCGACAGCACGAGTACCGCCTGCGGCACCGACCGGAATGACAGGTAGAGCAAGCCGAAGATGAGCAAGAGGGCGCCGGGCACCACCAGCGTGAGACGACTCATGGCGCGCTGCTGATTTTCGTACTGCCCGCCCCACTCGAGAAACACGCCCGGCGGCAACGTGACCTCACGGGCGATACGCGCCCGCACTTCCTGCACGAAACTGCCAAGGTCACGGCCACGCACATTGCTCAGCACCAGCGAACGACGCTGCGCATCTTCGTGCCCAATGAGCTCGGGGCCCGTGGTGCTTTGCACATCGGCCACGGCCGTCAGGGGCAAGAGCTCTCCGCCAGGCGCCCGAATGGTGAGCCGTCCAATGGCCGCGGCATCCACGCGGTACGCTTCCGGCGTGCGCACCACAATGTCGACGCGGCGGAATCCGTCGATGAGCTCCGCCGCTTTCCGGGATCCCATGGCCATATCGATGGCGTCGCGCACCGCCGCGACCGACAGCCCGTACTGTGCCAGCGCTTCGCGGCGAATCTGCATGCGGACCTGCCCGCTCCCCTCCGCCACTTCCACACCGACGTCGGCGTTGCCGGGCACGGTGGCCACGATGCGCATGAGTCGTTCGGCAATGGCCTGATTCTGATCGAGATCGGGGCCCACGACCTTGATGCCCAAATCGGTCTTGATGCCACTCTCTGCTTCGTCGAGGCGCATGGCGAGCGGCTGTGTGAACGACACCTCGAGCCCGGGGACCACGCGCAACGCCGAGTCGAATTTGGTGACCAGCTCTTCGCTGTTTTCCGCCGAGGTCCATTCGCTGCGCGGCTTGAGGATGACATACATGTCTCCCTCGAAGAGTCCCATGGCTTCTGTCGCAAGGTCGGGGCGTCCTTCCTTCGTGACCGTCGTTATCACCTCGGGAAAGGTCTTCACGATCCGCTCGGCCGCGAGCGACAACCTCGTCGCATCGGCGAGGTCGACGCTCGGCATGCGGCGCGTGGTGATGAGAATGGAGCCCTCATCGAGCTTGGGCATGAACTCCGTGCCGATGCGCGTGAGCGATGCGACGGCGAGCACTACCAGCACCGCCGAGATGGCCACAATGGGGCGCGGGCGCTGGAGCACCCCGTCGAGGGTACGGCGATAGCGCTCGGTGAGCTTGAGCATCCACGGCGCCGGTTCCCCGTGCCCGTCACGAAGCGCCCAGCTGGAGACCGCGGGCACATACGTGAGTGCCAAAAAGAGTGACCCCAACACGGCGCAAACGACAGTGAACGCCATCGGCTTGAACATGCGCCCTTCCATCCCGTCGAGAGTGAAGATGGGGATGTATACGGCGACGATGATGGCGATGCCGAACAGAATGGGACGGCCCACTTCGACGGCGGCCTTCTCGAAGAGCCCCTGCCTGTTGGTGCCGCGGTGCACTTCCATGCGCCGGATGAAGCTCTCCACCATGACGACGGACGCGTCGACGATGAGTCCGAAGTCGAGCGCCCCAAGGCTCATGAGGTTGGCGCTATAGCCGAACAGCGCCATGCCAACGAAGGCGATGAGCATGGAGATGGGAATGACCGACGCCACGATGAGCGCCGCGCGGACATTGCGCAGAAACAGAAAGAGCACGGCGATCACCAGCAGACCGCCCTCGATGAGATTCTTGACGATCGTGGTGGTGGTGCGCGAGACCAGTTCCGTCTGATCGTAGAACGGCACGACCTTCACGTGCGCGGGGAGCGATTTCTTGATCTCCTCCATGCGCACGCGCACATCGGCAATGACTTTGCGCGAGTCGGCGCCCTTGAGCTTGAGCACCATGCCGCTCACGACTTCGCCCTGTCCGTCCTTGGTGACGGCGCCGTTGCGTGGATGCGCGCCCAGCCGCACCGTGGCCACATCACCCACGCGTACCGGCGCCCCGCGGTGGGAACCCACGACCACGCGCTCCACTTCGGCGGCCGATTCCACGCGACCGAGGCCGCGGAGCGTGTAGCGTTCGCCTCCCTGCTCGAGGTAGCTGCCGCCGAAGGCCAACGTGTTGTTGGCGAGTGCGTCGTGCACATCGACCACCGTGTGCTGATAGCCGGCCAGGCGCACCGGATCGACTTCGACTTCCACGCGCTCCGTCAGGCCGCCCCACGAGTTCACTTCGCTCACGCCGGGCACGGTCCGCAGGCGCGGACGCACCACGTAGTCGTGCAGCGTCTTGAGCTGCGTCAGGGTGAGCGAGTCGCTCGTGAGCACGTACTGATACAGTTCGCCCATGGGAGTCGACACGGGCCCGAGCGCCGGCTCCACGCCGGCGGGCAACGCCCCCTTGGCATCGGAGAGGCGCTGTTGCACCAACTGACGGGCGAAGTACACGTCCATGTCGTCGGGGAACGGCACCGTCACCAGCGACAGACCGAACTTGGACACGGAGCGAACGCCCTGCGCCCCAGGCACCCCCATCAGCCCCGACTCGATGGGATAGGTCACGAGCCGTTCGACTTCTTCCGGCGCCATTCCGGGCGCCACGGTAATGACTTCGACACGCGTTCCCGTGAGATCGGGGAAGGCATCGAACGGGATGTGCTGCAGCGCGTACAGCCCCGCGGCCATGAGCGCGAGCGTCATCCCGACAATCACGCCGCGCCGTTTGAGCGCAAAGTGGATGAGTGCTTTCATGGCCTACTCTCCACCGCCTGCATTCCGTCGCTTGAGAAGTTCCGCTTTGGCAATGGCGGCCCCGCGCGCCACGACCGACGCACCTTCAGTAAGGCCTGCCAGCACTTCGGCACGATCGCGCGTACGGCGACCCACGCGCACCGGTGTGGCGCGCACGAACAGCCCTTCACCGCGCGCTTCCGTGACGAAGACGACGGTATCGCCCTCGAGCGCCTGAATCGCGGCCACCGGCACCGAGAGTGCCGGCGTTCCACGCTGCCCGCTGATGTCCGCTTGCACGAAGGTTTCCGCGCGTCCCGCAATGCGACGCGCAATGGGAGCCACCACCTGCACGGTGCGCGTGAGCGTGTCGACTGTGGGCGCAACGCGCGACACGATCGCGTCGTAGCGTTCGGCCGGCGCTTCCGTGAGAGCAAAACGCACCGTCGCCCCCGGCGCAATGCCTACCGCCTGCTGCTCCGGCACATGCATCTCGAGTTGCAGCTTGTCAGGATTGCCCACGGTGAGCAGCGGCATTCCCGGCAACACCACCGTGCCGGGCTGCGCATCGCGCGAGGTCACCACGCCGGCAATGGGCGTGCGGATGATCACGTCGTGCTCGTCGGCGTCGCGCGGCAACGGCCCGGTGCCGGCCAGATGCTCCACCAGCGCCTTGGCGCGGTCACGGTCGGCAACCGCCTCTTCGTAGTTCGATTGCGCCACGCGACGCGACACCTCGGCGCGATCGAGCTCCGCGCGCGACATCGCCTTGTTGTCGAAGAGACGCTTGGCGCGCTCCGCTGACGAAATCGAAAGATCGCGCTCGGCCTCCATCGCATTGACACGTGCGGTACCGGCCGTGAGGGCACGCCGCGCATCCATGATTTCGTGGCTGTGGATCATCACGAGCGGCTGACCGGCCGCGACGCGATCACCGACGCGCACGACCACATGCGTGATCCGTCCTTCGGTAATCGACCCGATCGTTTCGAGACTCGACGGATCGAGCTCGATGCGTCCCGGCACCGTGACGGCCGTCTGCCACGAGGCCATGCGCACCGTATCGAGGGTGATCCCGGCGATTTTGACGGCATCGGCCGAGAGCGTGGCGCTGTCGACCGCGGCGGCGGAGGCCTCAGCGGCAGGAGCTGGAGTCGCCTCGGGCGCACCACCGCACCCGGTGAGCAGCGACGTCATGATGCCAACGCCAACCAGTGGAGCGCGAACGTGCGTGCGCATGGTGTTCATGGCCTGGGACGTCGGGATGAGAATGCCAGCAACAGTCATGATCAGCGACCGGAGGAAGTCGGAACCAACAGAGGAAGATCGAGCGGGCTGTCGGCGCTGAGCCGCGCGCCGATGGCGCGTTCGAGCTCGAGCCGGGCCAGCCAGGCGTCGGCGGACCAGCGCAGCTGCGCCTGCATCGCGTCGGCGGATGCGCGCTCGGCATCGAGCAGCTCGGTCAAGGTGATGTGACCTTCGCGATAGCTCAGACGGGCAATACGCGCGACTTCATGACCGCGGACGCTGAACGTGGCCGCATCACTCGCGGCACGGCGCACATTCTCGTAGTGCGCGAGAGCGCTCAGGACGCCGCCGCGAACAGACAGCCGGATGTCGTCGCGCATGACCCGGGCTTCATTGAGCATGCCGGCGGCGCGTTGCCGCGCGCCGGTGTTGCGATTGAAGAAGGGGAGCGGCATGGCGACCCCGAGCTGTCCGGTCATGAAGCCACCGGTCTCCTTGGTGCCACCCTGTAGTTGCACTTCCCCGAGCACCCCGCGGCGTTCGGCGGCGACACGGCGTTGCGCTTCTTCGACCGCGGCCTCACGCGCCTGCACCTCGACGCGGAGCGCCATGGCGGAAGCGGTGGCGGCGGCCGAATCGGGGGCAGATGGCAACGCCGGGGGAGTCAGTGAAGCCACCCCGGGGAGCGAGGGTTCATCAACCCCGAGCAATCGCGCGAGTTCGACGCGCGCCTGCCGGGCTTCGTGTCGCGCCGCGACAAGCGCGACTCGCGAGCGATCGGCCTCGAGTGACGTGCGCAGCCCCACGGCTTCGCTCACCAATCCTTCGCGCAACCGTTCGGCATCGACGCGCGCGATTTCGCGCAGGGCGTCGTACTGCTGCGCCACCACGTCGAGCGCGCCATGCGCCCCCGCCGCACGCAGCCAGGCGCGGGCGACGGTGAGTTCGCCATCGCGCTGATCTGCGCTGGCGTCGGCGGTCACCCGTTGCCGGCCCGCGGTCGCGGCCTGACGCAGCGCCAACCGCCGCCCCGACACGTCGAAGGGGATGTACGCCGTCGCGAAGATATCGGGCAGCAAGGGGCTCCCCAGATTCTCGCGGCGCCATTCGAGACTGGGGTTGGCCCACTGCGTCGCCTCCGCCACTTGTCCAAGTCCGACCTGACGCCGGGCATCGGCCATGCGGCGCAACGGTCCAGAGGCGCGGGCGCGCACGATGGCTTGGGAGAGGTCGAGGCTGTCCTGACCGTGCGCCGCGTGCAGAGGCACAGCGCCGAGGGTCAGCAGCACGAGTGCCACCACGGGCACAGAGCGAAGAGCATCCATGGCGCCAATGTACGGCGCTTTCATGAATGCTTCGTGAATTGGCTCGCCGGACCGAAGCCGTTCCCCAACCGGCTCGGCCATCACAGCCCCGCGCCGTGCCGAAATGCAGGGACGGCCGATTGTGCAATTCGTCACACCGAAAGCGGGAAACCCGCTCAAGTGCTGGTGGTCCCGAGCCGATGAAATGGGTGAGGCGACACTTTCCGTCGCGTAACATTCTCGAGCTCCCCCCGCCGTGCCCGTGCCCACGCCTATGCTTACCAACGCGGTGATCGATGCCGATCGCCAGGCTCCTGATCCGCTCTCGCTGCTGGTGCGCGCGTACGACCGCGCCATCCGCGCCTGCGAAACGTTCGATCCCGGTGCCGCTCGCACGGCGATCGCGGTCCTCCGCGACGCGTTGGATCTGGAATCGGCGGCATCGCGGAGCTTCGACTCACTCTACGAGTGGTGCGAGGAGTGCGTGGACACCCGTGACTTCATGGCCGCGGCACAGTGCCTGCGGACCCTCCGCGACGCGTGGCGTCGTGCGGGCCAGATGCCGATCGGGACACCGCGGACGTGGGCGGATTTGCCGGTTTGCTGAGTCCTGACGGCGGTGAACTACGGGTGTTTGGTCCGGCGGTTCACCTCGCACGGATCTAGCCCTCAGGGGGAAGAACGCAAGGCCAGAGGGGAAAGCGCGGTTTGGTCCACCGAGAACTGCGGTTGTGTTTGTCGTGGACGGCACCGCGCTTTCCCCTGTGCTCTTGCGTTCTTCCCCCTGAGGGCTGGTGGCGTAGCCGGTGGACCACCGGACCAAACAACCGTTTTCCCAAGCTAAGCCAGCGGCATCCCCACCCTGAATTCCGCCCCGCCCAGTGCACTCTCGTGCACCGTGATTGTGCCCCCATGACGGCGGACCACCCATGCGGCAATCGCGAGCCCGAGTCCGCTGCCGTCGGCGCGTTTGTGGCGCGCCGTCTCGCCACGGTAGAAGCGGTCGAACACCCGGCTGCGCTCGTCCGGGGGGACGCCCGGGCCGTCGTCTTCGACGGTGAGTAGCGCCTGACCATCGTGCGCGCGGACGGATAGCCGCACCGTGCCGGCGGCCGCGCCGTAGCGAAAGGCATTGTCGAGGAGCACCCCGCACAGACGCGAGAGCAGCAGCGCGTCCCCCTGCACCGGCGTTTCCTCGAGCGACTCCACCACGAGCGTCACGCCCAGCTGCTGGGCCTGCGGCTGCCAGCGCGGAATCTCGTCGGCGACCAGATCGTCGAGAAAGAGGCGCGTCGCGTTCGTCATGATCTCATCGCCCGCCGCGTCGGCGCGCGCCAGCTGCAGCAGCTCGTCGACCTGATGGGTGACGGCACGCAGCTCACCGTCGAGCGCGTGCAGGATCTCGCTGCGTTCGTCCACGGACGCGCCCTCGGCCGACTGCAGCAGCGCCAGTTCCACGCGCGCCCGCATCCGGGCAATGGGCGTACGCAGTTCGTGCGCCGCGTCGGCGAGAAACTGCCGTTGCTGCGACAGCGCCCCGTCGAGACGGTCGAGCAGCGCGTTGAAGCGCGTCCCGAGTCGTCCCAGTTCGTCCTGCGCGTCGCTGATGGGAAGTCGGGCCCCACTTGCTGGGGCGATACGCGCGGCCGCAGCGGCCATGTCGCCGACCGGTTGCAACGTACGCCCGGTCAACCACCAGCCGGCGACGGCCGCCGTGAGCACCAGGAGTGGAATACCAAAGAGAAACCAGCGATCGATGCGCGCCTGCAGCGCCTGCATATTGGCGAGACTGGCATCGACTTCCACCTGCCACCCCGGCGCCAGATCGGCGTTGAGCGGAAAGCGTACCGACTGCATGGGCGTGGCGATGCGCATGGGCGCGCTGCGCGCGGCGGCCGCGCGGCTGCGGAACAACGTGCCATCCGGATGTCGATACCGGATGATACGATCTTCGAACACCAACTCCCCGCTGATATGCGTGAGCGTGGCTTCGATGGTGCGGTACTCGTTCACTTCGGTGCTGAAGAACTGCGTCACGAGCCCGGCGGAGGCACGCACCGATTCTTCGAACTCGCGCTGCAGCGTGACGCGCAGGGCAAAGCGCAGCACGGTGGCCGCGCTCACCAGCACCAGCAGCAGCGTGGCCGCATACAGCACCGTGAAGCGCAGGCGGATGCGCGGGCGACTGACGTCGACGGGGCTCACTCGCGGGGAGGCGCCAGACGGTAGCCCGCGCCGCGCACGGTGTTGAGCAGTGGCTCTTCGCCGGGCGCGTCGACCTTGCGACGCAACCGGGCGATATACACATCGATCACGTTGCTCATGGGATCGAAGTTGTCGTCCCACGCGTGTTCGCCGATGTGCTCCCGCGTGAGCACCCGTCCGGGGGCGCGCATGAGCACTTCGAGGACGGCGAACTCCTTGGTGGTCAGGCTGATTTCACGCGGACCGCGCCAGGCATGCCGGGTGGCGGGGTCGAGCACGAGGTCGGCGAGCTGCAAGCGTGTTGGTGCCGCGTGGTCGGGACGGCGCAGCAGCGCCCGCACCCGGGCGACCAGTTCCCCCAACGCATACGGCTTGACGAGGTAATCGTCGGCGCCGAGGTCGAGTCCGGCAATGCGGTCTTCCACGCCGTCGCGGGCCGTCGCCATGAGGATTCGTGGCGCGGGGACGCGGGTGCGAAAGACGGTGCACAAGGCCAAGCCGTCGTCGTCGGGGAGCCGGAGATCGAGAATGACGGCGTCGTACGGGCTGACGGCAGCAAGTTCGCGCGCCATCTTCCCCGTAGCGGCGGGATCCACGGCAAATCCCGACGCCCGGAGATACGCCGTTGCGCTCTCGCGCAACGTGTCGTCGTCTTCCACGAGCAATACACGCATGCCCGTAATCTACGATGCGACATGAATCACGGATGAATTCGACGAACTTGACGGGTTCGAAGGCCACGGCGCCGCGTATTGCCGTGGTACTCGGGGGCGGTGCGCTCAAGGGACTGGCGCACGTGGGCGCGCTCCGCGCCATTCGGGAGGCCGGAATCGTGCCGGCGCTGTACGCCGGCTCCAGCATCGGCGCCATGATCGCCGCCGCCGCGGCGAGCGGGCGCGCCCCCGACGAGCTCATGGCGCGTGCGCTGCGTGTTCGCCGCCGCGATCTGTTTCGCATCAATCACATGGGAATGATCATGGAGCGCATGCTGTCGCGCTCCATCTACATCGAGGCGCCGCTGCGGGCGCTGTGCGACGAACTCGTCGACGAAGGCACCTTCGACAGTTTCCGCCACCCGCTGCTCGTGAGTGCCGTCGATCTCGAGCGCGGTCTCCCCGTCGTCTTCGGGCGCCCTGGCTTTCGGGATGTCCGCGTGCGCGATGCCGTGTACGCGTCGTGCGCCCTGCCCGGATTCTTCCCGCCGGGCGTCGTGGGGAATCGCGTGTGCATCGATGGGGGCACGATGGACAACTTGCCGGTCAGCATCGCCGGCCTCGAGGTCGACGCCATTATTGCGGTCGATGTCGGCATCGCCGATGTCCCGCATGCGGTGGGCGTGGCGGAACAGGGGTTCGCGACGATCTTCATGCGCGCGGCCTCGATGATGATGCACGAAATGCAGCAGGCCACACTCACGCGCTGGGCCGGTCCCCCCATGCTGCTCGTGCGCCCCACGGTGTCGCACATCGGGTGGTTCTCCTTTGCGCACGTCGAAGAACTTCTGCAGGTGGGCTACGACGCCACCCGCTCCGCTCTCACCCACCTACTCGACGCCCTCGCCGCCCCGGGCGGCATCTTCCCGCGGTTGGAGATGGAAGTGTCCGTCGACCGCGACCGCTGTACAGGCTGTGGCCTCTGCGTGGCCCACCACCCGGCGCTCATGGGGCTTGGCCGCGACCAGAAGGCGTATCCGCTGCAGCCAGTGCACAACTTCTCCCCGGCCGACACCGCGTTCTCCCGCTGCTGCCCGTCGGCCGCCATTACCGTGGCGCCGCTCGCCCCCCGCGACCTGGCCGCCGAACGGCTCGTCCAGTCCGCCTGAGCCGTCCCAGCGACGGGAAACCGACAAACGGCACCTTCCCGGTTACCAATAGTTGGCCTCCCGGCGTACTGCGGCCGATATTTCCTATAGCCTCGTCGGTACCGGGCATCCTGGGCTATTGCAGGACGTTACGGCGCGATGAGTGGCTCCGTTCCAGACGCGCGTGGTCACCCGAGGGGCTGATGCGCGCAGGACACTCCCCTTCATGTCGCATCCCAATTCGTTCGGCAGCCGCGCCACGCTTTCCGTGGGCGACCGTCAGTACGCGTACTTCCGTCTCGATGCCCTCGACGGGCTCGCCGGCAGTACTGCGCGCACGCTTCCCTTCTCGCTGCGCGTGTTGCTCGAGAATCTGCTGCGCGGCGAGGACAACGCCTTCGTCAAGCAGGCCGATGTCGAAGCGCTCGCGCGCTGGGACGTCAAGCAGCCAGTAGACAAGGAGATCGCGTTCCGCACCGCGCGCGTCCTGCTTCAGGACTTCACCGGCGTTCCCTGCGTCGTCGACCTTGCCGCCATGCGCGACGCGATGGTCGCACTCGGCGGCGATCCCACGCGCATCAATCCGCTGCAGCCCGTCGACCTCGTCATCGATCACTCGGTGCAGGTGGACGAATACGGCACCGAAGCGGCGCTGCTGCTCAACACCGAACTCGAGTTCGAGCGCAACGGCGAACGCTATCAGTTCCTCAAGTGGGGACAGACCGCGCTCCGCAATTTCCGCGCAGTACCGCCGGGTACCGGCATCTGCCACCAGGTGAATCTCGAGTACCTCGCGCAGGTGGTGTTCACCGCGCAGGACGGCAGCGAAACGCTCGCCTATTGCGACTCGCTCGTGGGCACCGACTCGCACACCACGATGATCAACGGCCTCGGCGTGTTGGGCTGGGGTGTGGGTGGCATCGAAGCCGAAGCCGCCATGCTTGGGCAGCCGGTGAGCATGCTCATTCCCGAAGTGATCGGCTTCAAGCTGCATGGCAAGCTCCCGGCCGGCGCCACCGCCACGGACCTGGTGCTCACCTGCACCGAGATGCTGCGCAAGAAAAAAGTCGTGGGCAAGTTCGTCGAGTTCTACGGCACGGGGTTGTCGAGCCTCGCGCTCGCCGATCGCGCTACCATTGCGAACATGGCGCCCGAGTACGGCGCCACGATGGGCTTCTTCCCCGTCGACGCGGAAACGCTCAAGTACCTGCGTCTCTCCGGCCGCAGCGACGAGCAGGTCGCGCTGGTGGAGGCCTACACCAAGGCGCAGGGGCTCTTCCGCACCGATGAAACGCCCGACCCGGTGTTCACCGACACGCTCGAACTCGATTTGAGCACGGTGGTGCCGAGCCTCGCGGGTCCCAAGCGTCCGCAGGATCGCGTGCCGCTGTCGCAGAGCAAGAGCATGTACCGCGAAGCGCTCGCAGCGCAGCGCGCGGTGCAGAATGGGACGGCCGCCAACAGTGCAGCGGCTGCGACGATGGTGTCGGAAGGCGGACCGGCCGATGCCAACGGTGTGGCGGTGACCTACAAGGGCCAGCGCTTTACGCTGAGCGATGGGCATGTGGTGATTGCGGCCATCACGAGCTGCACCAACACGTCGAACCCCTCGGTCATGCTCGCCGCCGGCTTGCTGGCGCGTAATGCCGTGGCGAAGGGGCTCACGAGCAAGCCGTGGGTGAAGACGTCGCTGGCACCGGGATCGAAGGTGGCCACCGAATACTTCCACAAGGCCGATCTCATGGGCTCGCTCAACGCCCTCGGCTTCAATGTGGTGGGCTACGGTTGCACGACGTGCATTGGCAACTCGGGTCCGTTGCCGGTGGAGATCAGCGAAGCGATTGACGCGGGCAAGCTCAACGTGGCGGCGGTGCTCTCGGGTAACCGCAACTTCGAAGGGCGCGTGAATCCGCAAACGCGCTTCAACTATCTCGCGAGCCCGCCGCTGGTAGTGGCCTATGCCTTGGCGGGGCGCATGGATATCGACCTCGCCACCGAACCGCTCGGCGTTGGCACCGATGGCCCGGTGTTCCTGCGCGACATCTGGCCCACCCAGCAGGAAGTCGAAGATACGATTCTCAGCAGCGTGAAGCGTGAGCAGTTCACCACGCAGTACGCCGACGCGTTCAAGGGTGACAAGTACTGGCAGGCCATCGAGGCGCCCACGGGCAGCCAGTACGCGTGGGACGGCAACAGCACCTACGTGAAGAACCCGCCGTATTTCGACGGCATGACGATGACGCCGCCGGGCATCCGCCCCATTACGGGCGCCAAAGTGCTTGGCATGTTCGGCGATTCCATCACCACCGACCACATCTCACCAGCCGGCTCCATTGCGGCGGCGAGCCCCGCCGGCAAGTACCTGTCGCAGCTGGGCGTTGAGAAGAAGGACTTCAACTCGTACGGTGCGCGTCGCGGCAATCACGAAGTGATGATGCGCGGCACCTTCGCGAACATCCGTCTCAAGAACGAATTGACGGGTGGCAAGGAAGGGTGGTGGACGGCCACGGCGCCGGGTGCGGAGCCGGAAGCGATCTACGATGTGTCCATGGCGCGTCAGAGCGCTGGCGTGGCGCAGATCGTCATCGCGGGCAAGGAATACGGCACCGGTTCGTCGCGCGACTGGGCGGCCAAGGGCACGATGCTGTTGGGTGTTCGCGCGGTGATCGCGGAAAGCTTCGAGCGCATTCACCGGTCGAACCTGGTCGGCATGGGTGTGTTGCCGTGCGAGTTCGTGAACGGCGAAACGCGTCAGTCGCTCGGGCTCACGGGCTTCGAGACCTACGAGATCGTGGGGCTCGACGACACGCTCACGCCGCGCGCGACGCTCACGGTGCAAGCGACGTCGCACGACGGCACGGTCAAGTCATTCAGCGTGCGCTGCCGCATCGACACGCCGGAAGAAATGCAGTACTACAAGCACGGCGGCATTCTGCCGTACGTGTTGCGGTCGCTCGTTTCTCGCTGACGTTTTTCGTTGGTGTATTGGCGGGCTCCGGGCGTTTGGCTCGGGGCCCGCTTTTTGTTGCTTGCGACACGCCCCGGTCGCGCCCGCTCACCCCGTTCGCTGCTCTCTTCGGGGGTGGCCGTGCGCTGCGCGCCGGCGCCACCCCCTCAGGGATCCGCTCACCGGGGCGAGCGGCCGCGACCGGGGCTGCATGGGAGTTGACGCTGGGAACCGCGCTCCGTGTGTGCTCGCTGGTAGACTAACGTCGTGTTACGTCCCCGCTCCTCACCATTCGACACTGGTTTTCCGATGCGTACTCTTCGCGTGCTTGGCACCGTCGCGCTTGTCGCCTTTGCGACACCTGCTTTGGCTCAGTCGCTCAAGGTGGGCGACGTCGCGCCCGATTTCACGGTGACTACAGCCACTGCGAAGGGAGTGGATGCCGCAGCGTTCACCCTCTCGGCGCACCGCGGCGAGACGGTGGTACTCGCGTTCTTCCCACAGGCCGGCACGCCGGGGTGCACAACGCAGATGGAGGCGTACCGCGATCGCTACGCGGCGTTGTTCAAGAACGGGCAGAAGGTCACGCTGCTGGGTGTCAGCACCGACGATACCGACGATCTCACCGGCTGGGCGCGCAAGAAGAACTTTCCGTTTCAATTCGCCGCCGACGGCAACAAGGCGGTGGGCAAAGCTTATGGCGCCAGCGGGATGCTCTGGCACAAGCGGCATTTGTACGTGATCGATCCGCAGGGGCGTATTGCCTACATCGCGCGGCCGTTCAATCAGATGTCGGAGGACGCGTACACCGCGTTGGGCTCCGCTGTGACCGCCGCGACGCGCTGACCCGCGTCCCCGCCCTGCCTCGATGAGAGCCCCGGCGGCGCCTCGCGCGCACAAAACTAGCGGTCTTCCTTGCCGTCGCGATTCTTGTCGCGAAACGCGCGGAAGGTATTGCGAATGTTGTTCTGAATCTTGGCCTGCACGAACCCCGACGTATTGGCCGCCCCTGGCGAATAGAGCCCGCCCGTCGGCTTCGTGAACCAGTCTTTCATATCGATCGTGACCGTGACGTTGTCACCGCCTTTGCCAATGACCACCGGCGCCGTGAGCGGGACTTCGAGCGTCGCGTTCACATCGCTCACGAACGTAAAGGGCTGCGTATTGAACGTCCCTTCGAGTCGGATGCTGATGTTGCGGAAGTCCGGATTGGCCTGTCGGAAGGCAAGGTCTGCCGAGTCGCTGCTCGAGACCTTGTGCACCGAGAGCCGCACCGACGAGTACGTCCCTTCTGGCACCATCACCGCCACGCGCCCGCCGTCGGCACCGCTCACCGGCACGTTCACCAGATATGGCCCCACGCGAATGCTCGGGCAGTCGTCGTCATCGTCATCATCGTCTTTCGATGAGCGCGTCCCGCTGCGGCTCGACGACGACTTGTCGTCATCATCGTCATCATCATCATCTTCATCATCGACGCACGTCGCCGCGGTCGATTTGAGCTTCACGTCCCGGACGACTACCTGGGCGCGCGTAATCACGATCGCGTCGGTCCCGCTCGTGATGCTCAGCCCTGCCGGCGTCGTGGTCACCTGTGCCACACCCGCACCCGTCGCCGTACCGGGCGCAGACTGCGCCGATGCCGCAGATTGGCTGGTCGCGAGCTGAAAGCCGAGCCCCACCTCACCCGAGGCGTTGGGGCCCGTGCCATCGCTGCACGCCGCGAGCAACGAGACGCCGGCACACACGAGCAGCACGGACGCGCGCGCAAGAGAAGGTTGCATCGACAAGGATCTCCGTGATGATTGTTGGCGGAGGCCATGCGGATCCGCCGCACCGTCGCGACGTCCGTCCGCCCATGCGATAAGTTCATGAAGGCGGACTCGTGTGTCAGTGACTCAGCGCACGACTGTCCTGCTGGCAGACACGATCACCGTGTCTGTCATCACCATGTCATCACCCTCCTTTCATCGATCGTCACGTGATTGGCGTGATCGTGAATCCCGCGGCTGGCGGAGGTCGTGCAAAGGCACGCGCCGTATTGGTGGCGCGTGCACTGGCGGAGTCGGGTGACGTCCGGCTGTTCGAAACGCGCGCCCGTGGGGAGGAGCGCGCGCTGGCTATCGAAGCGTGCGACGCCGGCGCGCGCATCGTAGCCGTGGTCGGCGGCGACGGATCGTCGCATCATGCGGCGCGCGGGCTGCTCGAAAGCGGGACGCCCATTCCGCTGGCGATCTTCGCGGCCGGCACGGGCAACGACTTCGTCAAGACGCTCGGTACGCCATCGCACGACGTGCAGGCGATGGCCACGCGCGTCATGCGCGGCACCTCACTCGCCATCGATGTGGGCGTCATCGATGGTGTGCCGTTCCTGAATGCGGCGGGCATGGGATTCGATGTGGCCGTGCTCGAACGCATGCAGCAGGCGTCGACGTCGTCGGCATTTCGTTTGCGCGGGACCGCCGCGTACGTCGGCACAGCGCTGGGCGCGCTGTTGCGCTACGACGGATTCGAGGCGCACGTGCACGACGACACGCAGCGTGTGCGCACATCGAGTCCGAATACGCGCCACCTCATGACGGTGTTCGCCAACGGCCGCGCGTTCGGCGGGGCGTTTCGCATTGCACCGACAGCGTCGCTCACCGACGGACACCTCGATGTCGTCGACTTTGCCCGGCTATCGCCCGTCGCACGAGTGGCCGCGTTTTTTCAGGCGACACGTGGGACGCATCTGTCGCATGCCGCCGTGCATCATGCACGGGCGACGCACATCGTGATGACCAGTCGAGTGCCGCTCGCCTTCGAAGCCGACGGCGAACTCTATCGCGCCGCTGGCACGACGATCGACGTCACGGTGCGTCCGCAAGCGCTGCGCGTCATCGTGTAACTGCGCGGACGTCGCTTCGAGTATCGAACAAAAGAAAAGACCCGGGTCTCGACCACGCCCCCACGCGTTTGGTCGTCCCGGGTCTCTCTCGTTCGGCGCCCCCTCCACGAAGCCTCCGAACTCCATCAACTACCCCCCTGCAACTCTTCTGACACCACAACCCCTTGGAAGGTTGCTTTCCGACATCCTGTGCATTGCAACCGGTGCGCCTGGCGGCGCCGGCTGTGTGATTCGTGTTACGGCGTTTTGACCTGGTGTCCGATGAGACCGCCGAGGACGGCGCCGCCGAGGGCACCGATGGCCGCCCCCTTGGCCTTGTCACGCGAGGAGATGACGCCAATAGCCGCGCCGCTTGCCGCGCCGATGACCGCCCCCTTCTGCGTGTTGCGTCGCTCCTGATACACGCCGCTGCCACCGGATCCCGAGCCGCTGCCGCCACCGACGCTCCCGCTGCGACGCGCCGTACCGGGCTGGGGCACGTACACCACCCGCGTTTGCGCCTGCTGTGGATACGGGGCCGGGTACGCCTGCGGCGGGTATGGTTGCGGATAGGGCTGCTGGTACTGCCCCGGAGAGGGCGCGTACCCCTGCTGATAGCCCGGCGCATACCCCTGTGGGTACCCCATTTCAGCCGGACTCATGAACTGTTGCCGATTTGCGGACGACTGCGACGCGGCCAGGAGGTCGGCCCGCAGCTGCTCGTCGATCTGGCGATCGCTGCCGCCGCACGCGGTGAGCACCCCGAACGCGAGGGGCGCAAGCAGCGGGACCACAGCGGTCCGAAGACGGGTATGAAGCGCGGACATGACTTCCTCCTGATTGAGCGGGACGGGCACCGCGCCCGTCGACGACCTCAGTTAAGGCAGGGGGCATGCCAGCGGAAAACCGCGCAAAACGGCGCAAATACGCCGGAAACCGCGGTAAATCACCATTCGTTGTCCACCGGTGGTGTCACCTCCCCGTCCCCTCCGTGGACACTCCGAGCTCTCCGGGGTAGCGTTCCTGCTGTTCACCCGGCCCGACCCAATTTCAGGAGTCCCTGCATGTCCGTCCGTTCGCGTGCCGCCTTTACCGTGGCGCTCTGCGCTGCCACCATGTCGTTCGCTCCTGCCTTTGCCGGCGCGCAGACCGCGCTCAAGGTTGGTGATGCCGCGCCTGACTTCACCGTGACTACGGTGACGGCCAAGGGCGTCGACGCCAAGCCGTTCAAGCTCTCCGAGCACAAGGGGGAGACCGTCATTCTGGCCTTCTTCCCGAAGGCCCGCACCAGCGGCTGCACGGTCCAGATGGAGTCGTATCGCGACAAGTACGCCGACCTGTTCAAGGGCGGCAAGAAGGTCACGCTCGTGGGTGTGAGCGTCGATCCCGACACGGCGCTCGTGTCGTGGGCCAAGGATGCGAAGTTCCAGTTCCACTTCGCCGCCGACACCGAGCGCAAGGTGGGTGTGGCGTACGGCGCGAACACGGGCACCGGGTATCACAAGCGCCATCTGTACGTGATCGACCCCAAGGGCAACATCGCGTACATCACGACGCCGTTCCAGCAGATGTCCGCAGAGGCGTACACCACGCTCGGCGACGCCGTCAGCAAGTCAGCTGGCTCGAAGTAAGGTGGTGTGGGCGCCCCATTCGCTGTGGCGGTAACGTGCCCACCATGACCAATCCCCGCGCTCTGCTCACCGCGTTGCATGACGCGGCGGTGCAGGGCGCGGCGCCGTTTGCACGCACGCGTGAAGCGGTGCACCGCTGGTGGCAGGAGCAATCGCTGCCGCCAGCGCCTGATGTTCCCGTGTACGTCGTCGCCCTCGGCAAGGCGGCGCCCGCAATGGCCGCTGGCGCGGTGGCGGCGCTCACAGAGCTTCGTGTGGCCATGACCGACGGCATCGTGGTCGGTGCGCATGTCCCCACGCCACGCGACTGGCACGAACTGCCCGTTGCCGATGTGCTGCGCGTATACGTCGGTGATCATCCCGTGCCCGGCCCCAATTCGCTGCTCGCGGCCGAAGCGATCGAGGATCTGCTGCAGGACATGGAGCCGAACGCCATCGTCGTCGTACTGCTGTCGGGAGGCACGACCGCACTCTGTGCCGCCCCTATCGCGGCCTTGTCACAAGCGGTGGGGAGCGCGGAAGCCGCACAGGCGCTCGTGGCGAATCTGGCGCAGACGCTGCTCGAGTCGGGGTTGGCGATTCACGAAATGAACGCCATTCGTCGGCGCGTGCTGCGTTTTGGTGCGGGGCGACTGGCCACGGCGCTCGCCGCGCGCGGCGCACAGCAGATTGCCACCTTCGCCATTTCCGATGTCATTGGCGATGATCCTTCGGTGATCGGTTCCGGCCCCTGCACTCCCGACCCGCTCGACGACGCGACGTTCCTCGCGCTCCTCGACGTGCACGACATGCGTCCGCGGCTGCAGCGGGCCATGAGTCAGGTGCTCGGGCTCACGGGCGCGAGCACGCCGCCGTCGGTGGCGCACGCCGATCATCCGGCGTTTGCCCTCGTGCATTACACTCTCGTCGCGCGGAACGCCGACGCCGTCAACGCGCTGGCCGCTGCCGCAGAGCGCGAAGGCATTCACGAGATCCACATCGATGATGTCCCCCTCGAAGGCGATGCGGCGGCCCTCGGCGATCTCTTTGCGCGCCGCGCGTTGGCGCTGTCACGCGCCTTGCCGGCGGGGCATTCGGCGCTGCTCGTGAGCGGTGGTGAGCCGGTCGTGCATTTGCGCGACACGATCGAGCGCGCCATGCAGGCGGGCGACGATGACGATGCGCGTCTCGACGAAACGGCCGGGGCGGCGCCGCTGCTCATCCAACCGCCGTCGGCCGCCGATGAACCACTGCGTGGAGGCCGCATGCAGGTGCTCGCCCTGTCGGCGTCACTCGCCCTCGAAGCGGCGACGGCGCGCGGCGACCGCAACGCCTGGCGCATTACGGTGCTGGCCGCCGGCACCGACGGCCGCGACGGCCCCACCGATGCGGCCGGCGCGATTGTCGACGCGGCGGTCCCGGCCCTCGCGCGACGCAGCGCCCGTGCGCCGGAAGAAGATCTGGTCACGGGCCGCACTTGGTACTCCCTCGACGCCGCCGACGCCCTGCTGAAGACCGGCCCCACCGGCACCAACGTCATGGACGTCGTGGCGGTGCTCGTCCGGTAGTGGGCGCCGGCCCCGCGTCAGCGGCTGACCATCAGTACTGACAATCGGTCGAATACAGATCCTTGGCGAAGCCGGCCTTCTCGGCGTCGGCCATGGAGGCAAAGCCCACCTGGTCCGCGCTCTTGATGAGCTTCACGGTGTTGCACGCGGCCGGGTAGAACTTCTTGCTCTTGAGCGAGCCCACGAAGGGCGCGTTCATGACGGCAATGGCGTTGGCGATCGCCGTCTGCGAGGCACTCGGGACGGCATTCTGCGTGCCCGACGTCGCCGGCGACGTGGCCTGGGCGCAGGCAGAGATCAGCAGAGCGGCCGTGGCCGCAGCGAAGACACGAGCGGAACGAGGCATGGCACCGGATGCTGAGGGTATTGGCCGGCGCCGCCACAGATGCGACGCGACCGTCATGATAAAACACGGGTACTACAGTTAACGCCGTTAAATCTTGACGGAAGCGTCACGTTGTCAATGGGGACGGATGACCGTAATGTCCCCGATATGCCTGCCAAGCGCGCCGCCCCCCGCCCCCCCGATGACGTGATGGACCTGCCGCCCGACGCCGACCCGACGGACGAGGCCCCCGACGCCTACCGCCGACGGCCGCGGCAGTCGCGTGGCCAGAAGCGGGTGGAACTGCTGCTCGACGCGGCCGCCACGGTCATCGCCACCAGCGGCATCGAAGCGGCCACGGCGGAGGCGATTGCGGCGCAGGCCCGCACCGCCAAGGGATCGCTGTATCAGTTCTTCCCGAATCGTGATGCGGTCCTGGCGGCGCTCGCGCTGCGCTACGCCGACGAGATGCGCGCCATTCACGAGCGCGCGTTTCCCATGGACTCGCACGGCATGCCACTCGATCGGCTCATCGATCGCATCGTGAAGCCGTTGGCGGAGTTCCACGACCGCAACCCGGCCTTTCGCCGCGTCTTTGCGAGCAATGACGGCCCCGTAGACGATACCCGGTCGGCCCCGGCCCGGTTGCGCTCACAGCTGTTCGACTCGTTTGTCGATCGACTGGATGTCCTCTTCGCCTCGCGCAATCCCAAGCTCCCTTCGCGCGACCGGCGACGCGCGGCGCTCGTGGCCGCCAGCGTCGGCCAATCGGTCCTCGCGCGCCGTGCTCGCGCGCAGGCGGCTGACAAGAAGCCACTCATGGACGACCTGCGTCGTCTGTTGCTCGTGTACCTGCAGCCACTCCTCGAGCCGGTGACGGTGACCGAGACGACAGCGCGCCGGAAAACCAAAGGCGGCTGACGCCTGCGGGCCCCGGAATTCCTTATATTCCGACATGCCCAACATCGTCACTATCGGTCTCGTGCAGGACACCGCGTCCGATGATCTCGAGAGCAACGTCACTCGCGCCGTGGCGCGGGTCCGTGAAGCTGCCAAGAGCGGCGCGCAGATCATCTGCCTGCAGGAGCTGTTCAACGCGCCTTACTTCTGCAAGACGGTACGCCCCGAGCGCTTCGATATCGCGCAGCCGGCTGACGGGCCCATCGTGCACACGTTCCAGGCGCTCGCCAAGGAACTGGCCGTCGTCATCGTCGTGCCGTATTACGAGCGCGAAGCGCCGGGGCTCTATCGCAATTCCGCCACGGTCATCGATGCTGACGGCGCGGTGCTGGGTACGTACCGCAAGATGCACATTCCGCACGACCCGCTCTTCGAAGAGAAGTACTACTTCGCGCCGGGCGACGTGACGGGCGATCAGCGCAACGACAAGCACCCGGGATACAACGGTTTCCGCGTCTGGCGTACGCGCTACGCCGACATCGGGGTGCTCATCTGCTGGGATCAGTGGTATCCCGAAGGCGCGCGTATCACGGCGCTCCTCGGCGCGCAGATTCTGTTTTATCCCACGGCCATCGGCTGGCATCCGGCGGAGAAGGCGACGTTCGGCGACGCGCAGGTGGACGCGTGGCGCACGGCGCAGCGCGCCCACGCCATCGCCAACGGTGTGTTCGTGGCGGCCCCCAATCGTGTCGGTTTCGAACCGGAACCCAACACCGACGGTCTCGAGTTTTTCGGGCAGTCGTTCGTCTGTGATCCGTTCGGTCGCTACCTCACGCAGGCCGGTACCGAACCCGCCATTCTCACCGCGAAGTGTGACCTCGATCTGATCGAAGAAACGCGCCGGAACTGGCCGTTCCTGCGCGACCGTCGCATCGATGCGTACGGCCCGATCCTCAACCGCTGGTTGGGCAAGTAACGTGACACATCCAGCGGTACGGATGCCGGCAGAGTGGGCACATCACGATGCCACGTGGATTGGTTGGCCGCATCACGAGCCCGATTGGCCCGGCAAGTTCGGCCCCATTCCCTGGGTGTATGCCGAAATCGTGCGTGGGTTGGGCCGCTTCGAGCGCGTCGACATTCTCTGCCACAACGACCAGGTGGCGGAGGAAGCGCGCGCGTGCCTGACACTGCACGGCGTCGAGGACGCACAGTACCGGTTGCACTTGCAACCCACCGATCGTGTGTGGCTGCGCGACTCCGGCGCCACCGGTGTGCATCGCGTCGATGGCAGCGCGGCGCTCGTGCGCTGGGGCTTCAATGCGTGGGCCAAGTACGACAACTACGCCCTCGACAACGAAGTCCCCGCGCGCATGGCCGAGATCTCCGGCTTGCCGGTCATCAACGCGGTGCGTCACGACAACGGACAGCCGCTCATTCTCGAAGGTGGCGGTATCGAAACCGATGGTGAGGGCACGTTGCTCGTCACCGAAGAGTGGCTGCTGAGTGATGTACAGGTGCGTAATCCCGGCTACACGCGCGAAGACTATGAGCGCGCGTTCGCCGAGTATCTCGGCATTACCAAGACCATCTGGCTTGGCGAAGGGTGTGTCGGTGATGACACGCACGGCCACATCGATGACATCGCGCGCTTCATTGCGCCCGGCATGGTCCTGCTGGCGCACGAAGAGGACGAGAACGACGAGAACCATGTGCGGTCGCTCGACAATCTTCACCGGCTGCAGCGTGCCACCGATGCGCGCGGGGAGCGCCTCGAAGTCGTCACGCTGCCGTTTCCGCGCGCGGTAGTGATGGACGGCATGCGCCTGCCGGCGAGCTATGCGAACTTCTACATCGGCAACGGCGTGTGTCTCGTGCCCACGTTCAACGACCGCAACGATCGCGTGGCCCTCAATACGTTGTCGGAGCTGCTGCCATCGCACGAAGTCATCGGCATTCATGCCGTCGACCTCGTGTGGGGGCTGGGTACGTTGCATTGCCTGTCTCAGCAGCAGCCCGCACCCCGGCAGTCGACGTGAGCGATAACGAACCGCGCGACCGCGAACAGCGCGCCGACAACGACGCGCCCTTCGTCCCGGAGCTTCCGCGGTGGGCGCGCCCGTCACCCACCGGTGAAGTGCTCAGCGACGAGCGCATGCTCGCGTATTTCGGGCCCAAGTGGGAAAAGTCGTACAAGCGAAAGCTCGCGCCGTTTTTTGCCGACCCCAGCTTTGTGCCCACGTGGAACTGGCCGGCGGCGATCGCCTTTCCGCCCGCGTGGTTTCTGTACCGCAAACTGTACCTGCCCTTCGCGCTGTTCTTCCTCGTGCCGGGGTTCGTATTCCGCATTCTGACCGGCTCCGACACACCGCAGACGATGGTGGAAATGTCGAAGCCGGAAAACGAATGGCTCAAGATCATGAGCATTGCGGTCATGGTCTCGTCGAGCCTGGCGGCGGGTGGTACCGCCAACTGGTTTCTGTTCCGCCGGGCGCGCGCGGCCAACCGGTTCGTGGCCATGCAGCAACTCCCCGAGCCGGAAACCCTGGCGCTGATGCGGCGTATGGGAGGTGTGAACCGGTCGGCGACCAGTCTGTTCGTGGTCCTCATGCTGGTTGTCACCCTCATGCAGTTCGCCGGATGACCACAGGCGGCACCGGCATGGTGACGGACGCCGGGGATCTGCTGTTGTTCACCGATGACTGACGCCGAGTTGGTCGTTCGGACCCGGGCTGGGGAGCCGGACGCGTTCGGAATGCTGGTGTCGCGGTACTACGACGCGGCATGGCGGTTTGCGTACCACATGCTTGGGGAGCGGGCCGATGCGGAAGACGTGGTACAGGACACTTTTTTGCGCGCGTATCTGGCCATCGGCCGCTACGACGAGCGCGATCAGTTCCGTGGTTGGTTCTTCCGCATCCTGACCAACCAGTGCCGCAACTTCATCACTTCGCGCGGCCGTCGCACGCGGCGGTTCGTGCAGGACGAGATTGCCATCGAAACGGCGGCGTCCCCGCCGATGGGGCTGCCATCGGGCGTGGAAGACGCCGTCCTGCTGCGGGCCATGGCACAGCTCGACCCGCTGCAACGCGAGGCGTTGCTGCTCAAGTACGCCGAAGGGATGGAGTACACTGAGATGTCGGCCATGACCGGCGTCGGAGAGTCCGCCCTCAAAATGCGTGTCAAACGCGGCAGTGAGCGGTTGCGGGCGCTGCTCGCCAAATCCGGGGACGTGCGTCCATGAGCGGCCCGGTGAACGACAACGAGCTTCCGTTCCCGTCGGCCGACGATCTGAACGATCCGTTCGCGGACGAGATCGGCGCTCGACTGCGCGCGTCGTATGCCGCGATCCCGCCGTCGTCGCCCGATACGCTGGCCCGGGTGTCCCGCGCCGTGCTCGCGGAGACGATGCATCAGGCCGCGCCGACGCGTGGCGGTATCCGCCCCCGCTGGTGGTGGGGCGCCGCTGCGGCCGCGGTGCTCGTCGCCGTGGTCATGCGCCCCTGGCGTGCCGACCTGAGTCAACACGAAGCCGACAGCGTCTTCACCAACGCGCGCGCGCAGCTCCTCCCCTCCGGGAGCACCAGCGAAGAAGGTGGCGGCACCGTGCGCTTCGAGTTCACCGTACCCAGTGATGCCCGTCGGGTCGCACTCGTGGGCGATTTCAACGGCTGGGATGAACGCGCCACGCCGATGGTGCAGCAAGGCGACCACGGCACCTGGTCGGCACGCATCCCGTTACCGCCCGGGCGTCACCAATACGCGTTCGTGGTCGACGGCAAACGCTGGCTGGTCGACCCGCTGGCGCCACAGGTCCCCGATGGCGGCTACGGCCCGACCAATGCCGTGATCGTCGATGGTGAGGCATCGCAGTGAGCGTCGCCACGATGCTGCTGCTCACGTTGCAGCTGACGACCTCGACGTCGGCGGTACGTGCCGACACCATTCTCAACGCGATAGGTCGCGGCCAGCCGGCCGTGGCCACCGCCATTCCCGCTCGGCAGCCCGTGCGGTTCGATGCGAGCCGCTTCGATTCGCTCACCGCGAACGCCTTGCGGTCGCTGTTCGATGAGGCCGCCGAGATGGGATTGCCCGTGCGCCCACTCATCAACCGGGCGCTCGAAGGCGCCGCGCGGCGGATGCCCGGCGATCGCATCCTGCGCGTCGTGCGCGAGCATGCGGCGGCGCTGCAAACAGCCAAACGCGCCCTCGGCGACGGCAGTACCGAGGACGAGCTCGAAGCCGGCGCCATCGCCGTGCGTGCCGGCCTCGACGAACGCACGCTCGAAAGCGTCCGGAGCACGCGGCCGGCCGGTCAGGCGGTGGTACCGCTCGTCGTGTTGACGGATATCGTGCGGCGCGGCGTCCCCGCCCCGTCGGCGCGCGACGCGGTGCAACAGCTCGCGCGCACGCCACGCTCCGACGAGATACTGATGGGGCTGCAAGCCACGGTGGCGAAGAACGCGCAACGTGGCCCCGGGATGGCTCTCGATGCGCTCAATCGTTACGTTAGGGGAACCGGCAGCAGTTCGCCGGTCACTCCGGCCACCACCGACCGCAAACCGGTCCGACCGCCAGACCCGTGACGCCCGCTCGCCGTTCCTCCCGCGCGATGCGCCGCCGCTCCCTTCGGAGCCGCGGATGGGCCTTGCCCTGCGCGCTGCTCTCCGTGGGAGCGTCGGCGGAAACGTTGCGTGCGCAGGTTCGCGGCGATGCGCCGATGGCGCCCGCGTCCACCATCGGCCCCGTCACCGACGCCTCGACCTTCTCGGTACTGGGCATCGCCTCGCTCCCCGATGGTAACGGCAACTCGCTCGCGCAGCGCAACGATCTCTGGTTCGGCGCGACGCAGCCGATGGGCCGTCTCGGGCGCGTCCGGCTCGCCGCGCTGGGCAGTGGCAACGTGCACTTCACCGACGGCGTCACGGGCACGGCGCAAGCGCAGGGGGTGCTCTCGGTGCGCGCGCGTGCGCGTTTCGGTGAACAGCGCCTCTGGAGTGCGGTGAGTTATGGCCGGTCGTCCGTCAACGGACAGCCAGGCACGAATCCGTTCGGCAGCTCGCTGGCCAGACTGATGGCGCCGTCGATGGCGGCCGATCCCGTCATTGGTGATACGACCATTACGCGTCGTATCGATGTGGGTCAGCTCGCGCGCGCCGAAGGCGGTATGGTGACGACGTATCTGGGCGTCGACTTCGCCTTTGGCATGTCGTTCGAACGCGCGACGCGCGTGACCACTCAGACATTCACCGTCGATGTACCGCGCCCCATGGTCAATGTGCCGTCGGGTGCAGGGCGCCTGACCAACAGCAGTACGTTGCGTACCGTGCAGCGGCGCGATCTCGCCACCGGTATCGCGTCGGCGGGCTTCAACACGGGCCAGACGCAGTGGTTGTTGTCGGTCACCGCGCCGGTCGCGCGCTGGATCACGAGCGACGCGCTCGCGCCCACGCCGCAGAACATTCCCACGGTGGCGTCGTTGGCTATAGTGCAGCCGGTCACGGGGTGGCTTTCGCTCGTCGGCGCCGCGGCCACCAACTCGGCCACCGTCGGCGGCGCCATGTTGCGCGACGAACTGCGTAATCGGTCGGCATTCTCGCCCATGGTCGCACTCGGCGTGCGCATCTCGCGACTGCCCTGGCGCGACAACGACGGGACTCCCGGCGGCATTCTCGCGTTCGAGACGCGCACCCTTGGCGTCGTCGATAGCGCATCCATCGAGACGGGTGTGCCCGACGACGCGCGGTCGACCACCGTCCGTGATACGCTCCGTGTGGTGCTTCTCGTCGACGCGCCGAAAGCCGAGTCGGTGGAGCTCATGGGCGACGCTACGCAGTGGAGCATTACTCCAATGCGCCGCTTGCAAAACGGACGCTGGCGTGCCGAGCTCAAGCTGTCACCCGGCATGCACCGCATTATCATGCGCGCCGACGGCGGGCAGTGGATTGCCCCACCGGGACTTCCCATCGGTAACGATGAATATGGAAGCCCCGTGGGGATGGTGCTGGTGCGGCGCTAGCGGCTACTTCGCCGGCCGCACCCGTATGCGTTGCGTCGTCGAATCGGTGACACCCGCACCACTCACCAGCAGCGTCAGCTGATAATCGCCAGCCGGTACGCTCGGAAAGTTCAGCGTGAGGCTACGACCGGCACCACCATCAGGGCGCCCGTTGTCGTTGTACTTGATCGACACGGGCGTGAGTGCCTTCGACAATCCGATCGACGACCCGAGCTTCTGCATGAAGCTCGCGCCCAGTCTCGTGGCACGCAGCGACACCTGCAACGGCGCGCCGGGACTGGCCTGACGATACATCTCCCAGTAAATGCCGATCTGCGTGCCGCCGTCAATTTCGAGCGAGCCGTACGCCTGTGCGGCGTTGCGTTCGAGACTCGGCGTCGGCGACGGATCGCCACGCTGCAGCAACAGATAGTCGGAGAGGCGCGCATCGGCCGGGAGCGGTTGCACCACGGTCCGTGCGCGAGCGGCACGCTTGCCTACCGGGGCGAGCACTTCGATGCTGGCGAGCATCGGCGCCTGCATGGCGGCGAGCAACGCGCCGTTCGCCCCTGCACTGTCCTTCGTGACGACGATCGGCTTGCCCCCGTCGACGCGGTCGAGCACCAGCCCCGCCTGATACGGCGCGCGGCCCATTTCGAGTTCACGCATGAGCCGGTAGCCCCCTGCGACCACCGTGGTATCACCACGGCGGAAGCGCGCGACCTGATGCGGTAGGGCGCCAAAACCGGCGGCGTAGCGCGTGCTGTAGCGCATGCGCGCCTTCTTGCGCTTCATGTCCCAATCGGTCGACTTCGCGTCGAGCGGGTTGTCGATGGCTTCGATGAGCGGCATGAAGTCGTAGCTGGGCGTCGGCTCGTGCCCGATGACCTGCGGCGGACGTGGATCGGCCACGCCACCGTTCTGCACCGACCACGCCGTGGGCCATCCGTAGCGCACCTGCGATTCGAGCAGGTCATCGCCCCACTGCAAATCGTAGGGAATGCGCCCGAGCGAATGCACACGCGACATCGTGCGGCGTGCAAAGAGTTCGTTCTTGATGTCGTTGCCCGGCAGCATCCACAGCGGCTGCGCGAGGCGGAAGATGCGCTCGTTGCGCGCAAGACGCTCGGTGCACGAAAGGGCTTTGTACGCGGGCTGCATGAGCGGATCGAGCCACATCGTGAGATCGCTCCACGCGCACCGCTGCGACTCGGTCATGCTGGCCAAGGCGCGGTCGAACGCCTGTCCGCTGGCCACATGCTGATTCACATTGTGCAGTGCCATGCCACGCAGCGCCTGACACCACCACTCGGTGCCACCACACGCGCGCGCCGCCACGAGCGCCGTATCGGGGAAGCCGCCTTCCATGGCGTAGCGCACGCGCATACCGCTCACCCAATCGTCCTTCGGATCGGCGGCTTGCGCCCGTCCGAGCAACTCGAGCAACTGTTCGCGCTCGATCTTCGCATCGGTACGCTCGGCGGGAGGCGGCACGTCGCCATTGTTGTTCCAATAGCAGATGCGGCCCAGTGGCACTTCGCAGGTGGCGTCGGCGCCGCCGTTGTAGAAGCGCAGGCCGAGCCGGTGATTGCGCTCGAATGCGTCCTGCTGCCCACGTGCCGACGAGCCGAGGCTGCTCACGCTGCTGGGTGAACCACGCAGCGGATCGCGCGCCGACGCCGCCGACAGGCTGTCGGTGGTAGCGGCCTGCCCGGTGCCCGCCTGCGCCAACACAGGGGTGGAAACGACGGCAGTCGCGGCAGCACAGGCTACCGCAACGATGAGTCGACGAACTGAAGTCACAAGCTGATCCACTGGAGTCCTGTTCGGAGAAAGTCCTGCTGCAAGCTATCCCGGCAGGTCGCTCATGGCACCAGCATGTCACCGCCTTAGAAGCGCAGTTTCACGCCCGCCGTAAGCGCCACGTTGTGCGCGAGATTTCCGTTCGCGCGAAAGCCCACGGCGTCTTCGGAGTTGAACCGGCTGATCCAGTCCTTCGCCTGAACGCGTAACACCAACCCGTCGGAAATCCCAACATCCACTCCTACCCCGGCGGTGTACGCCACGTTCGAGGAACGCGTCTCGAGCACGCGGACCTTGATGTCGTTGGTCATCCCGCCGATCCCGCCTTGCACGAATGGCGCGATACCGGTGGAACGCCCGCCCAGGCCGCCGAGTTCGAGGCCCACGTCGTACATCCACGTGTTGGCCGACCCGACATTGACACCACCCAGCAGCGGCAACCCTATGCGCAGATCGCCGGAGGCATAGGCGAGATTACCGACGAGCGACACGCCCGTGGAAAGCGGGATACCGCCCTGCACGCCGAGCGTGGGCGCATTGGTGGCCGAGATGCTCGTCCCGACCGGGCCGTCGTACCAATCGCCGGTAATGAGATACCCGGCGAACGGCGCCAGGTGCGCGCCAACGCCCGTCCCTTTCTGTGCCTGCGCGACGAGCGGGGAGACGGCCACGAGGACGGCGGCAAGCGAGCTGCGAACGAGATTGGCCTTCATGGAAACTCCAGAGTTGGTGACGTCCCCGCATGTCGCACAGCCGGGGCCATCCACGAGTGCAACGCCAAGTCATTGTACCAGAATGACTTGACGGATCCCGTTGCCGTCAGGTGTCCACCAATGTGGACACCCGGGTGACCTCAACTGATGAGCCGCGCCCTTCTCAGGCAGCCTTCGATTTTTTGCGCACGCGGATGTTGAGCATTTCCACCACGACCGAGAAGGCCATGGCGGCGTAGGTGTAGCCCTTCGGGATATGCTGCCCCATGCCTTCGGCCACCAGGTTGGTGCCAATGAGCACGAGAAAAGCGAGGGCGAGCATCTTCACGGTGGGGTGCTCTTCGACAAAGTCGCCAATGGGGCGCGCCGCAAAGAGCATCACGCACAACGCGACGACGTTGGCGAGAATCATGATGCTGACATCGTCGGCCATTCCCACGGCGGTGATGACCGAGTCGAGCGAAAACACGATGTCGAGCACGGCAATTTGCGCGACGGTTCCCCACAAGGACCGGCCGGCGCGCGCCTGCTGTTCGCCTTCTTCGTCAGGGCCCTCGAGCTTGCTGTGAATTTCCATCGTCGCTTTCGCGATGAGAAAAAGTCCACCGACGAGCAAAATGAGGTCGCGCCCCGACACGTCACGCGTGAGCACCGTGAAGAGCGGCCGCGTGAGCTGCATGACCCAGGTGATGGAGAGCAACAGCAGGACGCGGCTGACAAAGGCACCGGCGAGCCCGAAGGAACGCGCTTTGCCCTTGTCCGCGTCGCTGAGCTTCCCCGACAGAATCGAGATGAAAATGATGTTGTCGATGCCGAGGACGACCTCGAGCACGGACAGCGTAAGCAGGGAAATCCACGCCTGCGGGTCGTTAATCCAATCGAACATGGGCGGAAGCTGGCGAGGGACACGCGTCCGGAAAAGGTGTGGGGGACGCGGGGAGACCAATTGTGTACTTTGTGAGCATATGACTGGCGAACCGAACACCTCCCCCACACTGAGCTCGGCGGCAGGGGCTCCGGCCGTGGTGTTGCTTTCCGGCGGACTCGACTCCACGACGGTCCTCGCGGTGGCCAAGCGCGAGGGGTATACCCCCTATGCCATGACCTTCCGCTACGGACAGCGCCACTCGGTGGAAATCGACGCGGCACGGCGCGTGGCTCAGGCCATGGGGGTGGCGAAGCACGTGGTGGTCGATATCGACCTGCGTCAGTGGGGCGGTTCGGCACTTACGGCCGACGTCGACGTGCCGAAGGATCGCGATGTGGACCACGCGGTCGACGAGATTCCGGTCACGTATGTCCCGGCGCGCAACACGATTTTCATGTCGTTCGCGCTGGCGTGGGCCGAGGTGCTGGGGGCCGACGCCATTTTCATTGGCGTGAACGCCCTGGACTACTCCGGCTATCCCGACTGCCGGCCGGAATACGTCGCGGCGTTCGAAACGATGGCGAATCTTGCGACTGCCGCCGGCGTGCAGGGCACGCAGCGTCTGCGCATTCACGCGCCGCTGCAGCACCTCACCAAGGCGCAGATCGTTACGCTGGGGCACGAACTGGGCGTGGACTATAGCCTGACCACCAGCTGCTACGATCCGTCGCCGGACGGCGTCTCCTGCGGACATTGCGACGCCTGTCAGCTGCGGCTGCGCGGCTTTGCCGAAGCCGGTGCCACCGACCCCATCGCGTACGGGAGCTGAGGGTGGCGTACACGGTCAAGGAGTGTTTCTACACGCTGCAGGGCGAAGGGCTCAACGCCGGTCGCGCCGCCGTGTTCTGCCGCTTTTCGGGGTGCAACCTGTGGACGGGTCGCGAGGCGGACCGCGCCACCGCCGTGTGCACGTTCTGCGACACCGATTTTGTGGGGGTGGGGCCGGACGGGGGCAAGTTCGCCACCGCCGAGGCACTCGCGGCCTTCGTGAAAAGCCGCTGGCCTGCCGATGCCCCGGCGACGGTGCGGCCCTTTGTGGTGTGTACGGGCGGCGAGCCGCTGCTGCAGCTCGACTCGGCCGCCATTGAGGCGCTGCATGCCGAGGGCTTCGAGGTGGCCGTGGAGACGAACGGGACGCAGCCGGCGCCGGCCGGCCTCGACTGGATCTGTGTGAGCCCCAAGGCCAACGCGCCCGTCGTCCTCACGTCTGGCCACGAGCTCAAGCTGGTGTATCCGCAGCCGTTGGCGATGCCCGAGCGCTTTGCCGCCTGGGATTTCCAGCGCTTCCTGCTGCAACCCATGGACGGGCCAGAGCAGGCTGAGAACTCGGCGGCCGCCCTCGCGTACTGCATGGAGCACCCGCAATGGCGGCTCTCGGTGCAGACGCACAAGGTGCTGGGCATTCGCTGACCGTGAACAACGGGGGCTGGTCCGGCGGTCTATTGGCTGACGGCGCTAGCCCTCAGGGGGAAGAAAGCAAGGAGAAAGGGGAAAGCGCGGTACGATCCACCGGGAACGGCCACGACCACCGCGGTTGCGGGTGTAGACGCAACCGCGCCCCGTCCTTTCCCCTTGCTTTCTTCCCCCTGAGGGCTAGCGCCGTCAGCCAATAGACCGCCGGACCAGCCACCCGTTTTCCACATAAGGGAATTTCCCGTCGGCTCACAATTAGCGCCCCCGGCGTGACAGTTCACTCTGGTGCCGCGTCGTACTCGTGAATAGTTTCACGAATCCGCCAGCCCCAGCCTTCACCAGTCGCCCAAACCACGTGACCCGACTCTCCCGCACCCTGTTTCCGGTTGTCGCCGCTGCGCTCGTCGCGGTGTCGTCGTCGGCGCAGGCGCAGGACGCGGGACGTGGCATGCAACTCGAGTCGAAGAAGCCGTTTGCGCAGTTCAGTGCGTCGGCCGAACGGTTGCGCGACAGCATCGTGTCCAAGGCCCGTGGCAGTGTCGGCACGCGGTACAAGCTGGGCGGCACCAAGCCCGGTGTCGGCCTCGATTGCAGCGGTCTGGTCCGCTACGCCATGAGCATGCTCGACGTGGTGCTTCCGCGGACGGCGCAAGGACAGTCGAAGGTCGGCGCCGAGGTGCCCAAGAACGTCGCCGCGCTCAAGCCCGGTGATGTGCTCACCTTCGGTCGCGGCTCGCGCATTTCGCACGTCGGCATTTACGTCGGTGATGGCAAGATGGTGCACGCCAGCACCTCGCAGCGCCGCGTCATCGAAACGTCGCTCAATCAGCGCAACCCGCTCATTCGGCAGTGGAAGGGCGTCCGTCGCTTCGTCGACGTCAACGCCGCGCAGATGCGCGACAGCCTGCTCGCGTTCGCCGACTCGTTGTCGCGCTGACGCGCACACGAATGGCAGGACGGCAGACACGTGAGTGATCTGCTCTTTCGTGGTCGAGGCGCCGACGTCGGAGCGCGTGCCCCCACGAGTCTCGTACGAGGTGCCGGCGCACTGCTCGGGCTGTGCGCCGTGCAACTCTTCGCCACGCTTGGCGTCTTTGACGCCCTTGGCATGCCGCTCTCGCTCGCACGCGCGCTCGCCATGACCATCGGCGCGCTGCTGGCCACGTCGAGTGTCGGCGCATGGCTCTGGGGCACGACCGCCACCGGGGCCGTGCTCCTGCTGATCGTGTCGTACACACCGCTCGTGCCGCCGCTGCTCGACCCGTTCGTGCGGCGCGACCCGGAGCCAGGGTCGCCAGTCGATGCCGTGGTCGTCTTCTCCGGTTCCGTTACCAGCGAAGGGCGTGTCATGGGGCCGGCGCTCGATCGGTTGCTCACCGGCGTTGCCGAAGCCAAGCGCCGGCGCATCCCCACGCTGCTGCTTTCGACGGTGGGGGACGACGATGACCCCACCGTGGCGACCTCTGAACGGGACCAGCGTGAACTTGCGGCCGCGTTCGCCCCCGAACTCGCTTTGCGCTTCGTGCACGACGTGCACAGCACCCGCGATGAGGCGCTGGCCTTCGCGGCGGTGGCTCGGACCAACGGGTGGCGGCGCGTCTTGCTGGTCACGTCGCCCGCCCATACCCGCCGGGCATGCGAGGCCGTCGAGCGAGTGGGGCTGGCCGTGCAGTGCCTGCCAGCGGTGTCGCGCAGCTATGCATTGAGCCGCCTCGACCGCCCCGAAAGCCGGCGGCAGGTCTTCGCCGATGTGCTGTATGAATCCGCGGCCACCCTCCTCTATCGCTCCCGCGGCTGGCAGTAACGGCGTGGCTGGTGACAAAGCGCACAACTCGTTGCATCGTTTGTGATCTGGCTCACTGCCAACCGCAAGCCGAGACCGGTACGTTTTCCAGATCTGTAGTCTTCCCCAACCCGTTTGCCATGCAACGTCTTTCTCTTCGCCAGCGCGCCATCGCCGCGGCGGTGATTCTTTCAACGCTGACCACCGGCGCCTGCACCGATACGGCCGCTCGTGCGCGCGCCGACTCGCTCGCCGCCGCCCTCGCCTCCGCGAGCGCCGAACGCGACTCGCTGCAGGGGCTCATGCAGGGCACGTCGTCCGAAAAGGACCGCGCTCTCGCGCAGGTGGTGGAAGCGTCCAAGTTCGCCGATGAAGTCGACGCCGAGCTGCGCCAGGTGCGCGGCCTCAGCTCCAAGGTGGGCGTCAACAAGAGCGACGAATCCGGCAAGACCGAGGCAGCCGCGGCGCAGAAGGACATCCTCGACCGCCTCAAGCAGATGCGCCAGCGCCTGAACGCGCGTCAGGCCCAGGTGCGGGCGCTGCTCGACACGCTCAAGGCGCAGCGCGCCGATTCCACCGCATCGGCAACGCTGCTGGCCGATCTCAACGCGCGCCTCGAGCAGCGCGACAAGGAGATCACCGCGTTCCAGGAAGAAATCCGCGCGCTGCGCACGCAGAACGAGCAGCTCACGGCGGAGAAGGGCGTACTCACCGATACGGTGAAGGCGATGGACGTGCGTGAGAACCGCGTGTACTACGTCGTGGGGTCGCGTCGTCAGCTCATCGCCGACGGGGTCGTCACGGAAGAAGGCGGCTCACGCGGCCTGCTCATCGTGAAGCTTGGCAAGACGCTCGTGCCGGCGCGCACGCTCGACGATGCGCGCTTCACCCGCGCCGACCGTCGCGAAGTGCTCACGATTCCGCTGCCGCGCAACGACCGTGCGTACAAGATCGTCTCGCGCCACGACGTGGGCCTCATCGAAGTGGCCAAGAAGGAGAAGGATGGATCGTTCCGTGGCGAGAGTATCCGCATCACCGATCCGTCCAAGTTCTGGACGCCGTCGCGCTATCTCATCATCACCGAGAAGTAAGCGACGTTCGAGCGACTGACGTCGCAGCGGTCGCCCTGACGGGCCATCGCCACCAACAGAGCAACACACACGCGGCGCTTACGGCACTCCAGTAAGCGCCGCGTTGTGCAAGTGCCCCCCAACGGACCGCGTCCCCCAGCATGAGCGGTGCGCTCTCCGCAAAGCGCACCCACCAAGGCGTCGCGAAAGACTGATCGATGCTCACGGCCAACACCCATCCGCCAATGAGCAGCAGGTGCGCGAGCACCTTGTGATCGAGCAGCACGTGCACCGCGAGCGACAGCATGGTGAGGTGCACGAAGGGCAGCCACAGCACACACACGGTCCATGCCGTCCACTGCGACAGGATGGACCAGAGTGTGCCGGCGTCGGGCGTGGCACGGACAACGGCGAGCAGCAGGCCGCAGACAGCAAGCGGCCCTACGACCTGCCACTGCGCCGTGAGCAGCCCGCTGATGCGCCCCAACACCAGTGCCCGCCGCGATACCGGCAGCGATCCCATGAGCTGGTCGACGCGCACATCGCGCTCGCGCCATACGAGTTCGCCGGCATACACCGTAGCGAGCAGTATGAGAAAGAGCCGCGCGTGCGTACTCACCAGCAGCAGGACCACTGCGCTCGTCGGCGTGGCGACGGCGTCGTGTACCGCGGGACGCGTGGCCGCATTGGCCACGGCGTTCACCACCGCGAGTGCCGACACCACGCGCCAACCGCCGTCGAGGCGCATCCACGCGGAGGTAAACGCGCGAAGCGACGCCGTGGCGGAGCGCGCGCGCGACAGTGCGTGACCGACGCGATAGACTGCCGGCGTCCTCGTCGCCGCGGGGCCGCTCCCGAGTAGCTGCGCCGAGCGCGTCTTCAGCAAGGCACCGCTCAGCGCGAGGGCGATAGTCACCCACAGCACGCGATTCAGCAGCAACAGGCCCGCAATGGGTACGAGGCGCGTGGCCCGCTCCGCGTCACTCCACGAGGTGCTGATCGCCAGCACGGGCGCATTGCCGAAAGGGTCCAGCAACGCTCCCACGTATGCCGTGTTCGGCTGTGCCACCAAGGCCAATGCCAGCTGCCACAGACCGACGAGCGCCAACGCGGCGGCCAACACGCCCAGCACGCGTCTCGTGTAGGCGGCGGCGGTCGCCAGGAGAAGCGTCACGACGACCATGGTGGGCAGCGTGATCACGGCGAAGGCCCTGAGGCTTGCCGTGATCGCGCCCTGCAGCATCTGCGTGCTGCCGGTGGTGGCGCCAATGCTCACGGCGGTACCGAGCACGATGCCGAGCGGCATGGCCGCGTACACCAACACCATGACGCACAACGCCGCGAACACGCGTGCCACAAACCAGGTACGTGCCCCCAACCCGCTGGTCGCCACAAGCTCACGGGTGCGCTGCGCTTCGTCGCGGAGCATGGCGGTCGTTGCGATCATCGTCGTGATGACCTGACCGAATGCCGTCAGCCCGCCAAAGGCGAGCATGAGCGCCCAACTCGCCGTGCGCGGGACCGCGCCGCGCGACGAGACGAGCTCGACCACATCCGATGCCGCGTACCCGAACGACAACAAACCGAACACGAGCAGGTACAGCACCGTGAGCGGTTCGCGCAGCTGCGCGCGGATTTCGAACTGCCACACGGCAAACAAACGTGCCCGCTGCACGGCAGTGTCCTGCACGGCAGCGGGCAACGCGTTCGACTCCGTACGCACGGGCTTAGAGCTGCGGGAGTTCCCGGTCACCAACTTCTCCGCCGTCCTGATGCCACTGCAACTCTTCCGGCGTCAGCGGCCGGATGGCCAGGTCTACCGCGAGCCAGGTCGTCTTCGCAAAGGGATAGCAGCCGATGCACCCGGCCAGCATGAGGAAGCCGGTAACGTACGTGATGAGATCCCACGGCGGATCGGGCCACGTGATGAACACGAGGCCGCACACGCAGACGAACAGAATGAGTTCGACCGCGATGAGATTGAAAAGATAGGCGCCCACGAAATAGTCAGCTTCTCCCCGTTCGAGCCGCAGCCCGCAGCTCGGACAGTTGGCCTTGAGCTGGAAGAACGAGGCGAAGATGCGCTTGCCACCGCAGTGCGGACACCGAAGGCGCAGCGCACGCGTCATGAGCTGCTTGATGCTGGCACGCGGCAGGTCCATGGCGCGCATGCCAGTGATCACCGTACTCATCGTTCCGGCAGCGTCGCGAGAAACTCGGCGAGATACTTGCCCCACACGCGCGGCAACGAATGTGTGCCGTGTCCGCGGGTCTCGGCGGTGATCGGCAGCAGAATGAACCGCGTCTTCGGCATCTGCTTCGCAAACTGCTCCGCCAGCCCAAGCTCCGGGGGGTTCACCTGATCATCGGCGGAGTTGATGAACAACGCCGGCGCGGTAATCTCCGACACGCGCTTCGACGGGTCGTAGTCGCGCGACGCATCGAACTGGTACAGGAAGTCGTTGGCATCGGTCACACGCATACGTCCATCGAGATACGCCCGGATGACGGAGTCGGCCTTGTCGCGCGTCGGCGCTTGCGCCTGCTGCACGAGCGGCGCGCTCGACATGATGTACAGCATCATCTGCGCCGCGCGCAGTCCCGGCGGCTGCGTCGTGTAATCACCGTTCTGCCACGCGGGATCGTTACGAATGGCGTCCATGGCCATCGTGCGAATCATGCGGTTGCGGCCGGCAATCTGGCTCGGTACACAGGCGAACGGCGCCAGCCCGTCCATGAACGCGGGGTAGCTGTACCCCCACACCCATCCGTGCATGCACCCCATCGAGGTCCCCATGATGAGACGGAGATGGTTCACCCCGAGATGCTCGGTGAGCAGGCGGTGCTGCGCCGCGACCATGTCAGCGTATCCGTACTTTGGAAAGCGCGCACGCAGGCCGTTGCTCGGCTTGCTCGAACCGCCGTGCCCGATGCCATCGGGGAGCACGATGTAGTACTTCGCGCTGTCGAGCAGCTGGCCGGGGCCGAACAGCTCGCCGGCATAGCTCCCCGACAAAAAGCCGCGACCGGTGCCACCGGTCCCATGCAGGATCATCACCGCGTTCCGCACGACCCCCTTGGCGTCGCGGCGCGGCGTACCGAGGGTCGTGTAGTGCAGGGTGAGCTCCGGGAGCGTTTCGCCCGTCCCGAAGGTGAAGTTCCTGATGACGAAGTCGCCCTGCTTACCGGCCGTGGCCCAGCCGGTTTGCGCGAGCGCGGGTGAAGCGAGCCCGGCCATAAGAGCGGCCGACGCGAGCGAACGAAGCAGTCGGGGAGTGTGCATACCGAAAGATATCGGGGGGAGCCGAGGGACGTACGCGCGCCTCCTGGTCGCTTGCCCAATTATGAAGTTTTCTCCATGTTGCGGGTGCTTGCCATCCCGCCCCCTCTCAGTAGCTTCGCTTTCGTGAGTACGACCAAGGTCTGCCCCCAATGCGGGGACGAATACGATGAAGCGATCGGGTTCTGTTCAAAAGACGGAACCCCGCTCGTAGAGCAGGCCGAAGGTGGGCTGATCGGCAAGATGGTGGGCGGCCGATACAAGGTCATCCAGCAGCTTGGCGAAGGTGGCATGGGCCAGGTGTTTCTGGCCGAACATGTGCGCATGAAGCGCAAGAGTGCCATCAAGATCATGCGCGCCGCCCTCGTGCATGAGCCGGAAGCGTTGCAGCGCTTCACGCGGGAAGCCGAGAACGCCTCGAAGATTTCGCATCCCAACGTGGCGAGCATCTTCGACTTCGGCGAGACGGACGAAGGACTCGTCTACCTCGCCATGGAGTTCATCGAAGGCGAATCCCTCTCGGCGCTGCTCAAGCGCGAGATCGCCATGCATCCGGTGGTGGGCGCGGACATTATCGCTCAGTGCTCGGATGCGTTGGCGGCCGCCCACGATCTCGGCATTCTGCACCGCGATATCAAGCCCGACAACATCATGATCTCCAAGCGTCCCGACGGTACGTTCGTCGTGAAGCTGGTGGATTTTGGCATTGCCCGCACGATGGAGCGTGGGACGCAGCAGGTGACGCGGACGGGCTTCGCGGTGGGTACGCCGGAGTACATGTCGCCGGAGCAGCTGTCGGGCGACGTGCTCGATGCGCGCTCGGACCAGTACTCGCTGGCGCTCGTCGCATTCATCGCGCTCACGGGGCACGAGGCGTTCCCCAATTCGTCGTCCAAGGAGTCGCTCATTGCGCGACTCACGAGCCGTCCGCGCCGACTCGACGAAGTGCGCGACGATCTCGATTGGCCCAACAGCATTCAAAGCGTCTTCGACAAGTCGTTGGCGCCCGATCCCAGCGACCGGTTCCCGAACGTCGCGGAGTTCGGTATTGCGTTGGCCAACGCGGTCGAAGAGATGACGCCGACGCAGACGGCCGAAATGTATCGGCACGCGCTGGGGCAGCGGATGCTGAACGTGGCGGCGCGCACGCCGGGTGAAAACTCGAGCATTCGCACGCCGGCAACGGCGCAGGCCGCGCAGAAGACCAAGGCTCAGAAAGCCGAGGCGAAGCGTCGCCGGGATCCGATGGCGGTGCGTCGCAGGCAGTCGATCTTCCCGTACATCGTGCTCTTTGGTGGGCTCACGTACGGCGTCTGGTTTTATGGCTCGAAGCAACCCGCTGGCACCGGCGCCAACGACGCCGCGCTGCAAATCGCGGCGATGGCCAGCTCGGCCAAGGCGATGTTCGACAACTTCACGGGGAAGAAGGCCGACAGTACCGCGGTAGCGGCTCCCGTCGCGGCGCCAGCGCCGGTGGCTCGAAAAGCAAAGCGTAAAGTCGTCAGCGACACCGCGACGACCGCGGCGGCACCAGCGGACAGTGCGCCCAAGAAGAGCAGTGCTGACAGCGCTTCGACAACGACGCCGCCGCCAGACAGCGCGCGCCAGCCGTAATCGACCGAGGCACACACGAGAAACGGGCACCGACTGCGAAAGTCGGTGCCCGTTCATCGTTACCGCGTGTGCGTCGCCGCGGTGCTACTTCCCGGCGTCGAGGTCGTTCCAGTTGAGAATGGTGTTGAAGCCGAGGAAGTACGTGCCCTGCGTCTGCCAGCGCCAGAAAGGGCGAATGGCGAACATGACCACGTGGCCCTTGCCCAGCGGCGCGTCGACGAGCTGCGCGCGGTTCTGCAGCGCTTCGCCGCCGGCAAGTGTGCCGGAGAGCAGCATGTCGGCCGCGTTGGCGGGGAACTGCATCACGACACGCGGACGTGTTCCATCGATGCTCGTGGCCCCGCCAAAAGCATTGCCACCTGCCGCAGCCGTTGGCGCAGGACGCGCGCCCTGCCCTGCGGCAGTACGCGCTACCGCCGGTGATGGCATTGGCGTGCCGGTGCTGTCAGACTGATTCCACGACCACGTGGAGAGGCGCAACGGGTTGGCGTTGGGCGTGGTGTTCTGCGCGAGCGCCGCTGCGCCGGCCCCACTCCCGCCACCGGCGAAGAGCGCCTGACTCCCGCCCACGCTCATGACGGGATCCTGATTGAAGTACACCGGCATCTGCCCGTCGAAGCCGTAGGCAATGGGACTCGTGCGGTCGGAGACGACGCCGCGCAGAATGGTGCCGCGCGCAAACAACTGACTCGGCGACTCGATCGTGATGCCGCTCGTGAGATTGTAGGCGGGGAAGATCGTGGAGGTACTGCCCTCCATGATGAGCGTCCCGCCGGCCTGCACGAACTTGTACAACTCGGTGAGCCCCTCGATGCCGAGTCCACCGCGAATGTCGTCAGCGAAGTCGTTGGCACCCAGGTTTGGCGTCTTGGCCGTCTTCTTGTACGGCAGCGGGGTATCGCCGTTCTTGATGATGCCGGCAATGTGCGACTGTGCGCTGCCGCCCACGTGCGGGTAGATGATGACGTCGTATTTCGCGCGGAGATTTCCCTTGCGCAGTTCGATGTCGCCGAAGTACGTGTACGGAACGCCGTAGGTATCGAGCGCGGCGCGCACCCACCCTTCATCCTGCGTACGCTGCCAGGCGTGTGCGTACCCGATGCGCGGCAGGTCGAGCTCGTGCGTCTTGACGGTGGGAACCGTCGCGACGGCGTAGGCGGTGAGGCCAAGTTCCTTGAGTGACGCGTCGAGTTTGGCGCGATCGCCCGCGGGGATGATGAAGGTGCCGGCGCGGAAGTTTCGTCCCGCCGCCTCGAACGACGCCTCGGCGGCCAGCATGCGCGTGGTGGCGAACGACGTGCGCAGCTTCATGAGGTTGTTGTCGGTGGTGTGTTCCACCAGCAACACTGCACCGGTACCGGTAATGCCGCCGGCCGCACGAACCTTCTCCGTCACGGGCGCCATCGCCACCGACAGCACGCCCCGTTCCATCACGGGGAGCACAGCGACGTTGCGCATGAACTGAAAGGTCCACCCGGTATCGTCGTACGGGCGCGGATTGGCAGGCGAGTAGTTCTGAATGCTGAAGTACATATCGGCGAGCGTGCGGAACGGCTGGTCGCCGCGCACGATCCAATCACCAGGCTGCACCACGATGTTGCCAGCCGTGTACGCCGCCGTGGCCACGTGAATTTCGAGGCCTTGCTTGCGCAGCTCGTTCACCGCGTCGGCGGCATCAGCCTTGCGGCGCTGCGCGGCGGGAATGATCCACGCGTACGGACCAGCGCCGGTCTTGCCCTTCTCGACGGCGCGCTTGTTCTTGATCCAGTAGTTCTCGAGGTAGTTGGCCTTGTTGTCGGCGAAGTGCTTGAGCGAGATGAGGACCGCCGATTCCTGGATGTTCGTGTTGTTGCGCGGGCCCCACTTGATGAACGGCAGCGGCGGATTGGGGCGGAACCACTCGCGGCTCGTGGTGGTTGCGGGCGGACGCACTTCGTAGTTGTCCGGGCCGTAGCTCTGCACTTCGTAGAAGCGCCCGATGGCGTTCTTGGTGTGCGCCACGAAGAACATGTAGTTGGGCGTCCAGCCGTCGTAGAAGCCGTACGTCCACACACCCGGTACGCCACGCTTCGTCATTTCGCGCACGTCTTCCTGCGCAAAGGTCCACCACTCAGTCACGGTGATGGGGTCGATGGCATCGTTGTACGGGCCCGTGCCGGTGCTGCTGTACAAGTACGTCACCGACTCGTGCAGGTCGTGCATGACCTGCGGCTTCCAGGCGAGGTAGAAGTCGTTCACGTTCTTGGTGAGCGACAGGAACTGCCCCATGCCATCGCGATTGTTGTCGTGTGCGACATACTTGCCCCAGTACATCAGCGGCAAGCGCGCGGCACCGGCGGGAAGTGTCTTGTTGTAGTAGTACGTATCTACGTGCTTCTCACGTCCGTCGACTTCGATGACGGGCGTGATGAACGTGATGATGTTGTTACGGATGGTCTGGATGTACGGCGTCTCCTCGACAATGAGGCGATACGCCAGCTCCTGCAGCATTTCCGGCCCGCCGGTTTCGGGCGAGTGAATGCCGCTGGTGAGCCAGTACATGGGCTTGGTGGTGCCAATGAGGCGCTTGGCTTCGGCCTCACTGGTTTTGCGCGGGTCGGTCAGCGCGGCGATGTCGCCCTTGTACTTGTCGAGATTGGCAATGGTCGCGCTGTCGGCGATGGCGAGCACCACCATGTCGCGCCCTTCTTCGGTCTTGCCAATGGTCCAGTACTTGGCGCGCGGCGACGCCTTGGCCAGCGCCTCGAAGTAGCGGTGAATGTCCTTGGCGTAGGTGAGTTCGCCTGGCGTGCCCACAATGCGCCCGTGGAACTTGAGCGGCGTAGGCACGGTGGCCGAGGCCGGCAGATGGTCCACGAGTTCCGTGGTAATGCGCGGATCCTGGAGAAATTCCTTGATCTTGGCGGTATAGGCACTATCGATGGCCTGCTGCGCCTGCACTGGCGCGGCGAGCAGCAGGGC
>JAIXTI010000127.1 GCA_027484025.1 bacterium | reverse complement strand
GGCCGAGGG
Source organism: bacterium (assembly GCA_027484025.1). Classification (GTDB taxonomy): domain Bacteria; phylum Gemmatimonadota; class Gemmatimonadetes; order Gemmatimonadales; family Gemmatimonadaceae; genus Gemmatimonas. Next base: position 8,972 of record JAIXTI010000127.1, on the reverse strand, counting down.
CATCGCCGGCGTGGCAACAGTGACTGGTGGCGCAGACCAAGTCACCTGGTGGTCGCCTTCAGCCGCGCCAAGTTTCCGGTGGCCGGTGGCGCTGGAGCGCCTCCGCGCGTTCGACGACAGTATACAGGGGCCGGCCGCGGACAGCAGCCGTCGCGAGCTCCGTGTACGCAGGGGACGGGTGTCATCAATTTCGACGAGCCGTGGCGTGCTTCTCGTGCAGCCGGTGCAGATTACCGGAGTTGATGGACGCGTCGTCGTCTCGCGGGTGGCGATTACCGACGGCATCGCCGTTGGCGTAGGCGGTACCTTGGCCGCCGCGCTCACGATGCTGGGTGAGACGGTTGTCGGCAGTGTTCCCGCCGGCAGTGCGGATCGCCGGGATGACGTCGAACGAATCGAAGGTGACGCGGCACGGTGGTATGAACGCATGCGTCAGGCGATGAAGCAGGGCAACTGGAGCGCGTTCGGGGCGGCATTCGACAGTCTCGGACGGGTGTTGGGCAGACCGCCGCAGTAATTGCGGCCGGGGAGACCGTCGCCGGTTCACGGCGGGCTCTCCGTCAGGACGTACCGCCCGCCTCGGCAATGTGCGTATTGCCAAGCGGAGGTTCGACCACCAAGCATTGAACCGCTGACATTCCCCAGAATTTGGAGACCGCGTGAACCTACACGAGTATCAGGCGAAGGAGCTGTTGCGGGCGGCCGGTGTGCCGATCCCGCCCGGTGAGATCGCCACGACGCCGGAGCAGGCGGAGGCCATCGCAACGCGAATGGGCACCGCCGTCATGGTCAAAGCCCAGGTGCATGCCGGAGGGCGCGGCAAGGCGGGTGGTGTGAAGTTCTGCCCCACGCCAGCTGCCGCCAAGGAAAAGGCGCAGGCCATCCTCGGCATGACGATCAAGGATCTCACGGTGGAGAAGGTGCTCGTCACCGTCGCGGCGGACATCGCGTCCGAAGCGTATGTGGGGATCATCGTCGATCGCGCCACCAAGAAGCCGGTGTTCATGGTGTCCGCCGCCGGCGGCATCGACATCGAAGAAGTGGCCGCGAGCACGCCGGAAAAGATTCTTTATCATCCGGTGGACACGCGTTACGGGCTGCTCCCCTTCGAAGCGATGCGAATGGGCTTCTTCCTCTACAAGGATGTGAAGCTCGCGCGTCAGGCCGCGAAGATGATGCAGCAGCTGTATACAGCGTTCATGGACGCCGGCTGCTCGCTCGCCGAAATCAATCCGCTCGTGATGACGCCGCAGGGTGAGCTCATTGCGGTCGACGGCAAGATGGTCATCGATGACAACGAACTCGATCGTCGTCCCGCCATTGCGGCGCTGCGCGACGAGTCGTCGGAAGCGCCGAGCGAAGTCGACGCCCGCAACGCGAACCTCACGTTCATCAAGCTCGACGGCAACGTCGGTTGCGTGGTGAACGGCGCCGGACTCGCCATGGCGACGATGGATCTCGTGAAGTACTACGGTGGTGATCCGGCCAACTTCCTCGACATCGGCGGTTCGTCGAATCCGGAGAAGGTCGTGAATGCGCTGCGCATCATCACTGCCGATCCGAACGTGAAGTGCATTCTGTTCAACATTTTCGGCGGCATCACGCGCACCGATGACGTCGCCAACGGCATCGTCACGGCGACCAAGCAGAATCCGCTGAAGGTGCCCATTGTCATTCGTCTCACGGGCACCAACGAGGAGATCGCTCTGAAGATTCTCAAGGACAACGGCTTCGCGGCGTCTAGCGACATGGATTCCGCCGTGCAGCGCGCCGTGGAACTCGCCACCAAGGGAGGTGCCGCGTGAGCATCTTCATCGACAACAGCACGAAGCTGGTCGTACAGGGCATCACGGGCCGCGACGGCTCGTTCCATGCCAAGCAGATGATCGAGTACGGCACGCAGGTCGTGGCCGGCGTAACGCCGGGGAAGGGCGGCCAGACGTTCGAAGGCACCGCGCCCATTTTCGACACCGTGTACGACGCGGTGCAGGCGACCGGCGCCAATACGTCGGTGATCTACGTGCCGCCGATGTACGCGGCCGATGCGATCATGGAAGCGGCGGCGGCGGGCGTGAAGTTCATCGTCTGCATCACCGAAGGCGTGCCCGTACTGGACATGACCAAGGTGTATCCGTACGTGAAGGAGCATGGCGCGCGCCTGCTCGGCCCCAACTGCCCGGGGCTCATCACGCCGGGCCAGAGCAAGGTGGGCATCATTCCGGGGCGCATCTGCACGCCGGGCCCGGTGGGTGTCGTCAGCCGCTCGGGCACGCTGACCTACGAAGTCGTGAACGCGCTCACCAAGGCCGGTATCGGTCAGAGCACGTGCGTCGGAATCGGTGGTGACCCGATCAACGGCACGAACTTCATCGATTGTCTCGCGGCTTTCGAAGCGGATCCGAACACCAAGGCCGTGGCCATGATGGGCGAAATTGGTGGCACCGACGAACAGGAAGCGGCCGACTTCGTGAAGAACCACATGACCAAGCCGGTCGTAGGCTTCATCGCCGGTCAGACCGCTCCGCCGGGCCGCCGTATGGGCCATGCGGGCGCGATCATTTCCGGGTCGGCTGGTACGGCGGCGGAGAAGATCGACTCGTTCAAGGCGGCGGGCATGGGCGTGGCCCAGCGCCCGATCGACTTTGTCGAACTGATCTCGGCGCGGCTTTCCTAAGCGCCCCGGTTGGTTATCTTGCGCGCGGCGGGGGCCTCAGGCTCCCGCCGCGCCTGCGTTCCGGCGCTGCCGTTTAACCCTTTGCCCAATACCTGACCATGGCCGGTCGTCGCACGCTTACCATTATCAAGCCTGACGCCTTTGGCGCGGGCAACGCTGGCAACATCATCGCCCTTCTCGAAAAGCAGGGGTTCAAGGTGAAGGCCGCCCGCGTCATGCACATGACGACGGCCCAGGCCGGCTCGTTCTACGAAGTGCACTCGGCGCGCCCGTTCTTCGGCGAACTGGTCGAATTCATGACGAGCGGCCCGTGCATGCCCATGATCCTCGAGAAGGATGACGCGGTGGCCTCGCTCCGCAGCGCGATCGGCGCGACGGACCCGGCCGAAGCGGCCGAGGGCACGGTGCGGAAGCTGTACGCCGAGTCGAAGGGGAAGAACGCCATTCACGCCTCGGATTCGGACGAGAACGCGGCGCGCGAGTCGCGCTTCTTCTTCACCGAAGTCGACGTCATCGCCTGACCCGGGTGCCGCTGGACCGGCTCGTCCGGTCTGGCGGCTAACTCCGCACGGCGGCGTCACTTGGCGGTGCCGTATCGGGAAAGGAAAGCGGCGCCAGCCCTTGTGTGACAGGGGCTGGCGTTCTACGTTACACGGCTATGCTGTGCTTTGACATCCGGACGTTGGAAGCCCACGCGCAAAGCGTCGATGGTTTGCTTGGCGGGGCAGATTCCGTATGGGAAGAAGGCGATTCACGTCCGGTTGATCCCGGGGTGCACGTGACGGGCCGCCTTTCCAGTGCGGGGCAGGGTCGTTTTTACTTCAGCGGCCGGTTCGAAGGCATGGCGGAGACGACGTGCAGGCGGTGCCTGACCGACGTCACCACGCAGGTGTCGGATGATGTGCAGTTGCTCTTCGCGGAGTCGGGTCTCGACGTCGCCGAAGAGGACGATGTCGTGCTGATCCCTGCAGGCGAGCGGGAACTCGATCTTCGCCCGGCGTTGCGCGAGGAATGGCTGTTGGCCGTTCCGGCGTTTGCGTTGTGTCGGGAGGAGTGCCAGGGACTGTGTCCGTCCTGCGGTGCCGATCGCAACACGGGGGGCTGCACCTGTCCTCCACCCTCAGATCCCCGATGGGACGCTTTGCGCAACCTGCGCTAAGTCGCTCATTGGTCCTTTTGTCTCAAAAAGTTCAGGTCAGCATCCCATGGCCGTACCGAAGCGCCGTACATCCAAGCGGCGGAAGCGCGCCCGCAACACGCACAAAACCGCGCCCGCCATCGTGATTCAGTCGTGCCCGCAGTGCGGCACGGCCAAGCGCCCGCACCGCGTTTGCGCGGAGTGTGGGTTCTATGCGGGTGAGCAGCGGGTAACGGCGCAGGAAGCGTAAGCTTGGCGCGCATCGCCGTGGATGCCATGGGGGGTGACTTCGCCCCCCGGGCCCCCATCGCGGGCGCCCTGCATGCGCTCGGCGCACTCGCTCCCGAGCACCACATCGAGTTGGTTGGTCAGACGGCCGTAATTGAGGCGGAACTCGCCGCGCTGTTGCGCGGGGAGCTCGCCGATTTTACGCACGTCCGTGATCGACTCTCGATCGTTGAGGCGCCCGACGTTATCGAAATGACAGACAAGCCGTCTGTCGCCCTCCGGGGGAAAACGCAGAGCTCCATGGTCGTCGGCATCAAGCGGGTCGCCGAGGGGCATGCGCACGGCTTCGTCTCAGCTGGGAACACTGGCGCGCAGATGGCCGCGTCGCTGGTCTCGCTCAAGCTCCACGCTGGGCTCACGCGCCCGGCCATCGGGACCATTTTCCCTACGGCGAAGCAGCCCATCCTCGTGCTCGATGTGGGCGCCAATGTCGATTGCGCCCCCGAGGAGCTGGTGCAGTTTGCCCGCATCGGGACGGTGTACGCTCAGGCGCTGCTCGATCGCCCGAATCCCGCCGTGGGCCTGCTCTCCATTGGCGAAGAGCCGGAGAAGGGCAACCTGGCGGTCAAAGAGGCGCACCAGCGCCTGCGCGGCGCGGGCGTCAACTTCCTCGGCAACGTCGAAGGACGCGATTTGCCGCGCGGCTTCTGCGATCGCGGAGACATTGACGTCGTCGTCTGCGACGGATTTACCGGTAACATCTTGCTCAAGTTCTACGAGAGCATTGGCCCCATGCTCATCGGCATGGTGTCGAAGGTGGCCGGGCTCGACGCGCGCGAGATCGCGGGGTCGCTCAAGCAACTCGACGTCGACGAATACGGGGGCGCGCCGCTCCTCGGGGTGCGCGGTGTCTCCATCATTTCGCACGGAAAGAGCTCCCCGCGCGCCATCAAGAACGCCATTCATGTGGCGCTCCGCGCCCATGAATCGGGGATGACCGATCAGATCGGGCAGCGACTCGCGGAGTCGATGCCTCAGGCCACCGCCTCCGGAACCACGTCATGAAGCGTCCGTTCTCGTATATCGCCGGCACTGGTCACGCGGTGCCGGCCAAGGTCGTTACCAACAACGATCTCGCCGCCATGGGGATCGAGACGAACGACGAGTGGATCATTGAGCGCACCGGCATTCGGCAGCGACACATCGCCGAACCCGGGGAATCGCTGACGTCGTTGTGCGCCAAGGCCTCGCAGCAGGCAATGCTCAAGGCCGGCGTGACGGCCGGCGAAATCGACGTGATCATCGTCGGCACCGCCTCGCCCGATCACTTGCTTCCTTCGCAGGCCGTCGAAGTACAGACGGCGCTCGGCGCGTCACGGGCCTCGGCGTTCGACGTTGCCTCCGCCTGTTCCGGATGGCTGTACGGCGCGATTGTCGGTGACTCGCTCATTGCGAGCGGGTCGGCGGATACCGTGCTCGTCATCGGCGCCGAAAAACTGAGCGCGATCGTCGACTGGACCGACCGCAATACCTGCATTCTTTTTGCCGACGGCGCCGGCGCGACCGTGCTGCGTCGCGCGAAAGGAGAGAAAAAAGAGAAGGGTATTCTCTCCACGTTCATGCGCTCCGACGGCGCGCTCGCCGAACTGCTCTGGCGTCCCGCGGGCGGCGGCGCGGAACCGTACTCGCCCGAGGTCGGCAACCGGGCGTTCATTCACATGGCCGGCCGCGAAGTGTTCAAGCACGCGGTGCGCTCCATGGCCGAAGCGACCGATCGCGCGCTCGACAGCGCGCGGATCACCGCAGCCGATGTCGATCTGCTCATTCCACACCAGGCAAACATCCGCATCATCGAGGCGACGGCGAAGCACGCCGGTGTGCCGATGGAGAAGGTGTTTGTCAACGTCGATCGGTTCGGCAATACGTCGGCGGCCTCCATCCCCATCGCGCTGAACGACGCCATGGAGCAGGGGCGCATCAAGGAGGGGAGCACGGTGCTCTTTGCCGCGTTCGGTGCCGGCTTCACGTGGGGCTCGATCGTCGCGCGCTTCTAGCGCCGCCACATCGACGCCGTTCGCCCTTCCGATCGACTACGATCGTACTTCAGCCTTCTCGTCACGCGATGTCCATGCACTACGTGTTCCTGCTCCCCGGACAGGGTTCACAAAAAGTTGGGATGGGGAAAGACCTCTATGAGGCCTTTCCCGCCGCACGCGATGCCTTCCACGTCGTCGACGACGCCGTCGGTGCCGCGCTGTCGACGCTGGCGTTCGAAGGCCCCGCCGACGAACTGACCCGCACGCTGAATGCGCAGCCGGCATTGCTGGCGCACAGCGCCGCCGTGTGGGCCGTGATTCGCGACGCCGTGGGCGGACGGCTGGCAGGCGCCGCCGGCCACTCACTGGGCGAATTTTCAGCGTACCATGTCGCGGGCACACTCGAGCTGGCCGCCGCCGCTCGTATCGTTCGCCGCCGCGGCGCGCTCATGTACGAACAGGGCGTGCAGCGACCGGGCGCGATGGCCGCCATCCTTGGAGTCCTCACGGCGTCGATCGACGATCTCTGCGCGCAGGCAACGACCGAGCGCGGTTTGGTGGTCCCGGCCAATTACAACAGCGAGGAGCAGGTCGTCATCTCCGGTGAAGTCGCTGGCGTCGAACGGGCCATGGAACTCGCCAAGGAAGCAGGCGCCAAGCGCTGTTTACCGTTACCCGTCAGTGGCGCGTTTCATTCGCCGCTCATGGCGCCAGCCGTCGACGGCCTGGCCGCCGCGCTCAACGCGGAGCAATGGCACACGCCGACGGTCCCCGTCGTCGCGAACGTCAACGCCGAGCCCGTGGCTGATGCGCACGTCGCGCGCGAGCTGCTGTTGCAGCAGCTGACCGCCCCCGTGCAGTGGACGCGCGTGATGCGCACCCTCGCCGAACGGCATCCGGACGCGACCTTTGTGGAGATCGGCAGCGGCGCCGTCCTCACTGGTCTCGCGCGGCGCATTGCGCCGTCGGTGAAAACGATGGCCGTCGGCACCGTCGCCGAAGTCGAGAAGTTTCTCGAAAGCGTCTCCCAGAACTCCTGACAGGCTATCGTCTTATGGCTACCGGTCTCACTATCAGTCTCGCCGGACGTGTCGCCCTCGTCACGGGCTCGACGCGCGGCATTGGCCGCTCCATCGCCGCGGCCCTGGCAAGCGCCGGGGCACGCGTAGCCGTCACCGGACGCGACCAGGCGAAGGCCGAGGCCGCGGCGGCGGAGATTGCCGCGGCGACCGGCGCCGAGGTCCGCGGGTATGCGGCCGACGTGTCCGAGCCGGCGCAGGCCGCCGCGCTGGTCGAGGCGGTGGAGAAGGACTTTGGCCAACTCGATATTCTGGTCAACAACGCGGGCCTCACGCGCGACAACCTGCTCATGCGTCTCAAGGACGATGACTGGGATGCGGTGCTCAACGCCAATTTGCGCGGCGCCTTTGCCACCTGCCGCGCCGCCACGCGCGGCATGATGAAGCGCCGGTGGGGCCGCATCATCAACGTGGCCAGCGTCGTCGGGCTCATTGGCAACAAGGGGCAGGCGAATTACGCCGCCAGCAAGGCCGGTCTCATCGGCATGACCAAGTCGATCGCCAAGGAATTGGCATCGCGGAACATTCTGGCCAATGTGATCGCGCCGGGCTTCATCGAAACGGATATGACGGCGGCGATGGCGCCTGAGGCGCGCGCGGCCATGAGTGCGGGGATCCCCCTGGAACGCCTCGGGACCCCCGACGACATCGCGGGCATGGTGGTTGTGCTTGCGTCCGACCTGACCAGTTATGTGACCGGGCAGGTCTTTGTGGTGGACGGCGGCCTCGTGATGTAACCCCGGCCAACGGGGCGGGAATTCGGGTTTTGTCCCCGAAGACCCTCCCTGTGACGCCGTGCGATGGCTAACTTCCCCATTCTCACTTCAACAACTTCAGAGGAACCGTTCCCATGTCGGATAACGCGTCGAAGATCAAGGATATCATCGAGAAGGAACTCGGCGTTGAGCGCGAGAAGCTCACCCCCGAAGCGAGCTTCATCGAGGACCTTGGCGCTGACTCGCTCGACATCGTCGAACTGGTCATGGAATTCGAAAAGGAATTCAACATCGACATTCCTGACGAGGACGCCGAGAAGCTGCGCACCGTCGGTGACGCCATCGCGTACCTCGAGGCGAAGGTCGCGGGCTGATGCGGCGTCGGGTCGTCGTCACAGGTCTTGGGGCGATCACGCCCGTCGGTAACGACGTGGCGACGACCTGGCAGAATTTGCTGGGTGGAGTGTCGGGCGGCACGCTGATCACCAAGTTCGACGCATCAGACTTCAAGGTGAAGTTTGCGTGCGAGGTGAAGGACTTCGATGTGGGCCTCTACATGGACCGCAAGGAAGCCAAGCGCGCCGACCTGTTCACGCAGTACGCCATGGGTGCCGCCGTGCAGGCCATGCGTGATGCGGGGCTCGAAGCTGGTGGGTACGTCCCTGAGGATCTTGGGGTCATCATCGGCAGCGGCATCGGTGGTCTAGCCACGATGGAAGACCAGCACTCCACGCTCATGAAGTCGGGGAACCGGCGTATTTCGCCGTTCTTCATCCCCATGTACATCGCCGACATCGCGGCCGGTATCGTGTCCATGCGCTTCAATGCCAAGGGCCCGAACTACGCCACGATGTCGGCGTGCGCCACCAGCGCGCATGCCATTGGCGAAGCCTTCCGCACCATTTCGTACGGTGACGCCGACGTCATGCTCGCTGGCGGTACGGAGGCGGCGGTGCTCCCCATGGCCATCGGTGGCTTCGGCAACATGACCGCGCTGTCGGAGCGGAACGATTCGCCGGCGACGGCGTCCCGTCCCTTCGACGCGACGCGGGATGGTTTTGTGCTCGGCGAAGGTGCCGGCGTGGTCGTCCTTGAAGAACT
>JAIXTI010000054.1 GCA_027484025.1 bacterium | reverse complement strand
GACCCCGACCGTCGTGGCAGTGCCCCGACTGTGGTAGCTGTGCCCCGACTGTGGTGGCTGTGCCCAGACCACCACCAAGACCTCGACCCAGAGAAGCCCACCAGAGATCAGGCGACCCGCGGTACTCCCGCCAATTCCTTCGCTGTCAGTACGACGGCATCGCCGAGCGCCGTCTTCCGCCCCGTGAGGTCGGACAGGTCGCCGCCGTGGTACGCCTCCTCGCCATGCTCGGCGATGTCGATCCCCTGCACTTCGACGTCGACCGAAATGCGCAGGCGCATGACCGACTGCAGCGCGTACAGAATCCCCGTGCTCGCGATACCCGCGAAGGCGATCGTCGCCACGACCGCGAGAATCTGCACCCCCAACAGGCTGGCGTTGCCGTGCAGCAGTCCGTCGGCGCCGGCGGGGTTCACCGCCTTCGACGCGAAGACGCCCGTAAGCACCGCGCCCATGATCCCCGCCACGCCGTGACAGGCAAAGACGTCGAGCGTGTCGTCGAGGCGCGTCTTGGGGCGATAGTGGAGCGCGAAGAACGAGAACGGGGCCGCAAGCGCGCCCATCGCGAGCGCCGACAGCGGCGTGACGAAGCCGGCGGCAGGCGTAATCGCGACCAGGCCGACCACGGCGCCGGTCGCGGCGCCAACGGCGGTCGCCCGCCCGCCCTTCACGAGTTCGAGCGTCAGCCACGTCATCATACCGGCGGCGGCCGCCACATGCGTGGTGAGCAGCGCATTCGCCGCGATGCCGTCGGCCGCGAGCGCCGACCCGGCGTTGAAGCCGAACCAGCCGAACCAGAGTAGACCGGCGCCCAACAGCGCGAACGGCACGTTGTGCGGCACGTTCGGGATGCGCTTGAAATCGCGACGGGGGCCGAGGAACAGTGCCAGAACGACGGCCGTCGTGCCGGCGGAAATGTGCACGACCGTACCGCCCGCGAAGTCGAGGGCACCGAGCTTCCGCAACCACCCGCCGTCGCCCCACACCCAATGCGCGAGGGGGTCGTAGATGATCGTGGTCCAGATGACACCGAAGGTCAGGTACGCGACGAAGCGCATCCGGTCGATGATCGCGCCGCTGAACAGAGCGACCGTAATGCCTGCGAACATCGCCTGAAACGCCGCAAAGAGCACATGCGGCAGCAGCGCAGAATAGGTGGGGTTGGGAGTGGTGCCCACGCCGATGAAGCCGAGCCACTCGAGGCCGCCAATCCACGACGGGCCGGGGCCGAAGGCGAGGCTGTAGCCAAAGAGCACCCACTGCACCGTCACCACGCCCAGGGCGCCCAGGCTCATGAGCATCGTGTTGAGCGCACTCTTGGTGCGAACGAGCCCGCCGTAGAAGAACGCGAGCCCCGGCACCATGAGCAGCACCAGCGCCGTGCTCATGAGCACCCACGCCGTATCGCCGGGAGAAACGGTAGGAGCCGCCGCTTCCTGAGCTGAAGCGAGGAGCGGCAACGCGGATAACAACGCCGGCATCAGTAGTCTCCTCGCGTGGGCACCCGCATTTCGAGCTGCGTCTGACGCATGATTTCGTCGGCGTTGACCGCCGTCAGCGCCTCGTTGTCACGTTCGCCCGTACGAATTCGCACGGTGTGGTCGAGCGGCAGCACGAAGATCTTGCCGTCACCCACGTCACCGGTGCGCGCCCCGTCGCAGATCGCCTGAATGGTGCGTTCGACGAAATCCTCCGAGCAGGCCATCTCGATCCGCACCTTCTCGTGGAATTCGAGCACCACCGATTCGCCGCGATACTGCTGCACCACGTCCCGCTCTCCGCCGTGTCCGCTGACACGCGAGAGGGTCATGCCCGTCACGCCCACCTGAAAGAGGGCGCGTTTGACATCCGCCAGCTTTTCCGGCCGGATGACGGCGACGATGAGCTTCATGAATGAAAAGGGAGAAGAGGAGACTCCAACACCCACGGGACCAGCGACACCAGGCGCTACGACAACCGTGCGAATTCTGCACCAACCGTAATACACACCGAACACTTTACCAATGATTTGACGCGCATCGACGTGCCAACGCTGCACATCATGCGCATTTTGGTGGACAGCAAGCACACGATCACCGTTTCACCGAACAAACAGCGAAGAAAAATCACGTTGCAGCACCGTGCGACGACCAAAATGCCGCGGCACCTCGCCGACTACGCGCTCAGTGACTCGGTACCTTGCAGGGTGGGTCCCCCGCGCAGCAGCGGCGTGAGGCGCGCTGGCGACTGCAGGGCATCCGCCAGCGTCTTTCGATCGAGCACCCCGAAAAACGCCTGCAACGCGTCACCGAGCATTCCGGACAATTCACACGCCGACGAAATCGGGCAGCGGTTCGTCTCCGGATCGAAGCACTCGACCAGCGTGAGATTCTCTTCGGTCTGGCGCACAAGCTCCCCCAAGCGGATCTCGTCGGCGCGCTTCGCCAATCGCACGCCGCCGTTACGCCCACGCACCGTCTCGACATACCCCAGCTCGGCGAGACGCTGCACGACCTTCACCAGGTGCTCGTACGACATGTTCATACGGACCGCGACCGCATGCACCGTAATGCAGCGGTCGGGTTCGAGCCCGAGGACCATAAGGCAACGCAGGGCGTTGTCGGTGAAGCGCGTGAGTCGCATCAGGACGACGCGAGGCTTTGGAAGGCCCGGCCGCGCCACGCCTTGGGGCGCTTGGCGGTGCTGAGAGTAAGGCGCCACGCCGCCGCCACGTCGGCCAGCCACGACAACCAGAACGTGGCGCCGCGCTCCGCGTACGATCCGCACAGGGCGACAAGCATGAACAAGCGGATGAACAGCGCCGATCCGTTCACGAGCAGCAACGCCTTCCAGAGCATCGCGTTCGGCGACGTCGCCAGGTCTACGGAACCGGACAGCATTCCGGCGCCGAGTGCCAGCAGCACCGGAAGCGGCAACGCCTGCACCGCCCACACGAGCGCGACATCGAGCCAGCGGCGCCAGAGCGGCGTGGCGTCCTTGAGGTCGAAGCTGCGTCCCCACTCGCGCCACATTTCGCCGAGCGAGGCGTACGACCGCACTTGAATGATGCGTGAGCCATCGAGGAACCCCACTCGCGCGCCGTTAGCGGCGAGATGGCGAGCGAGCGTCACGTCGTCGCACCACGAGGCGCGCGACACGGAGTATCCGCCATTGGCGAGCAGCAGGTCGCGACGCGCAATGAAGCACTGACCGTTGGCCAACACGCGATCGGGCGGCGGCTGCGTGGCACCGGCCGCTCCACACCGGTAGACCAGCGTGCACAGCATGGCCGGCTGCACGAACCGCTCGGCGGCGGTCTGGTCGCGAAACTGTGGTGAGAAGCTGGCGACGTCGTACCGGTCCTGCTCGACCGCATCGATGACGGCCCCCACGAGGCCGGGCGCCGGGACCGTGTCGGCGTCGATGCCGAGCACCCATTCGCCCTTGGCTTCGCGCAGTCCGTTTTCGAGCGCCCACACCTTCCCCACCCATCCGGGCGGGAGCGGTTCGTCGGTCACGAGGCGAATGCGCGGATCGCGCGCCGCCACGGCCTGCACCAGCTCACGCGTCCCGTCGGTGGAACGGCTGTCGACGACGAGCACCTCGAGCATCGGGGCATCCTGCTGCATGAGCCCCTCGAGGCACGGTCCCACTCGGTTCACTTCGTTCAGAGTCGTCACCATGACGGTGACAGTCGTGTCCGTGCGTGGCGTGGTGCGCGGCGCCACGGGCGGGCGGCGGGAATATCCCGGCATCAGTCGCGCGAGCAATACCAGCAGCAGACACACCTGCACGACGAGGAGAATGACGAGCGGTGCCGGAGTCATGAAATCCCTGAGAGTGAACCCGAAAGGCGCGAGGCGACGGCGCGGCGCAGCGGACCGTTCGTGTCGATGAACCCGCCGAGACCGTGGGCGGGTTCCGAGCTGGGCGATGCGCAGCCGCGGACAGGGAAAGATACATGTTTCCGGGAGCCTCCAGAGTGGCGGGCGGGCGCTCCGGGGGGTAGCCTCTCTGGTGTCCAGCCGGGAGATCGCCCGGCCCCTCCCATTCGACCCCAATGGCCCGCGCCAATCCCTCACCTGGTGGGCAGTTGCTGCGCAACTGGCAACGCTTAGCCCCGCTGCCCTTTGGCAAACGGCTCTTCAGTTGGGCCGTCGGGCAAACGGCACCGTACACCGGTTCGGTGGGCGGCGTGTATACCGACGTCCGTCCGGGATACGCCCGCGTGGAGTTGGCCGACCGGCGCGCGGTCCGCAATCATCTCGCGTCGGTGCACGCGGTCGCACTGGTGAACCTCGCGGAAATGACCAGCGGCGTGGCACTCATGACCGCCCTGCCGCCGGGTGTTCGCGGCATCGTGACGGGACTGTCGATCGAGTACGTCAAGAAGGCCCGCGGTCGTCTCGTGTGCGAAACACACGCGCACGCGCCCACCGCGGTGACCACGAGCATGACGCACGATGTGGGTGCCACCATTACCGATGTCGCCGGCGACGTCGTGGCGCGTGCCACGGTGCACTGGCGTCTTTCTCCTCCCGCAGGCGCATGACACTCAGCAGCGACATCGCGCCGGATACCGGCACCGCCCTCACGCGACACGCGCATATCCGTGTGCCGCTCATCTGCGGTCCCATGTATCCGTGCAGCAATCCGGAACTGGTGGCATCGGTCAGCAAAGCCGGCGGGCTGGGCATCGTGCAACCCATTTCCCTCACGTACGTGCACGGCTACGACTTCCGCGAAGGATTGCGGCGGATCAATACGCTGAGCGGCGGCGCGCCCATTGGCTTCAACGCCCTTATCGAAGCCTCCAGCAAGACCTATCACAACCGCATGGTGCGCTGGGTGGAAACGGCGCTCGAGGAAGGGGTGCGGTTCTTTCTCACGTCGCTGGGCAACCCACGCTGGGTGTGCGACCGCGTGCATGCGGCGGGCGGCGTGGTGTATCACGACATCACCGAAATGAAATGGGCGCTCAAGGGGCGTGACGGTGGCGTTGACGGTCTTGTGGCGGTCAACCGCGAGGCAGGTGGACACACCGGCTCACGCGACGCGCGCGCGCTGCTCGACGAAGTGAGCGGCCTTGGGCTTCCAGTGGTCGCCGCTGGCGGCGTCGGTTCGCCGGCGCAGTTCCGTGCCCTGCTCGACATGGGCTACGCCGGTGTGCAACTCGGCACACGCTTCATTGCTACGACCGAGTGCAACTCCGACCAGCGCTACAAGCAGGCCATCGTCGACGCCACGTCGAACGATGTGGTGCTCACCGAGCGACTTACTGGCGTGCCGGTGTCGGTCATCAAGACGCCCTACGTGCAGCGTCTTGGTACCACCGTGGGGCCCTTCGCGAAGATGCTCTTTCGCGGACGCAAGACGAAGCACTGGATCCGCACCTTCTACGCGCTGCGTTCGCTGCGGCAGCTCAAGCAGTCGAGTGTAGAGGGCGCAAACAGCGATTACTGGCAGGCTGGTCGCAGTGTCGACGCCATTCATGATATCCGGCCGGCGTCGGAGATCGTCGCCGAGTTTGCGGCCGCACTTACACCAGCGGAGCGCACCTGATGCGAAGGGCATTTCGAACCACGGCGCTGGCGATAGGCACCGCCCTGCTGAGCAACACTGTGCTGGCGCAATCGACGCCCGTAATGACCGCCGGACTCACCGCACCGGTAACGCTCACACGCGACAGCGCCGGCGTAGTGCACATCGAAGCGCAGAACGAGCACGACCTGTTCTTCGCGCAGGGATACAGCGCGGCGCGCGATCGCCTCTTTCAGCTGGAGCTCTGGCGGCGCCAGGCCACCGGCACCATGTCGGAGGCACTGGGGCCGCGCTGGGTCGCGCGCGACCGTGCAGCGCGCCTCATGCGCTATCGCGGCGATATGAACACCGAGTTGGCGCACTATCATCCGCGTGGAGCACTGATCATCCAGGCGTTCGTCGATGGCGTGAACGCGTGGGTGGATCGTGTCCGCGCTGAGCCGTCGCTCATGCCCCCCGATCTGGCGGCGCTGGGAATTACGCCGGGACATTGGACACCGGCCGTCGTCGTGTCACGTCACAACGCCTTGGCGAGCAATGCCGGCGACGAGTCGTCGCTGGCGCGCGCGGTGCGCGGCATTGGCAGCGAAGCCGTGAAGCGCCGCCGCCGCTTCGAACCGGCGAATGTGAAGTTGGTGCTGGATTCGGTGGTGGCGCAGCTGGTGGGAAGTGCGACCGACGCTCAGCTGCTCGCGGCATACAACGGATCACGCAGCGCGCCGTCGTTCCGCGCCGACGAAGTCGCGACGGCATGGCGCAAGGCCGGCGCTCCCGCCGCCGACAGCAGCGGTGGTCGCGACGCAGACCGGTGGGAGAGCAATAGCTGGGTCATCAGCGGCAGGAAAACCGCGAGTGGGCGTCCCATTGTCGCGAACGATCCGCACCGGACGATTGCCGTTCCCTCCCTGCGGTACCTCGTGCATCTCAAGGCACCGGGGTGGGATGTCATTGGCGGCGGTGAGCCCGCCATCCCGGGCGTGGCCATTGGCCACAATCAGCATGGCGCGTGGGGGCTGACGATCTTCGGCATCGACAGCGAAGACCTGTATGTGTACCAGCTGAACGCATCGAACAGCGCGTACAAGTATCGCGGCGCGTTCGTGCCGTTCACCACCACGCGAGACAGCGTCGTCGTGAAGAATGCGCCGGCGGTGGGTGTGGCGTTGCAATACACGCGTCACGGGCCCGTGCTGTATGTCGACAGCGTGCGTCATGTGGCGGTGGCGCTGCGCGCCGGCTGGCTCGAAGTGGGCGGCGCGCCGTATCTGGCGTCGCTGCGTCTCGATCAGGCGACTACGTGGAGCGAAGCACGCGCCGCGCTGACGTACGCGCGCATGCCCGCCCTGAATTGGATCTGGGCCGACACGAGCGGCACGATTGGCTGGCAGGCAGCCGGTGCGGCACCGGTGCGGCGCAACTGGGATGGGCTCATGCCCGTGCCAGGCGATGGCCGCTATGAGTGGGGCGGCTTGCTCCCCATTGCGCAGCTGCCGCACGTCACCAATCCGGCACGGGGGTTCGTGGGCACGGCCAACGCGTTCAACGTGGCCCCCACATACACGCGCTTCGATGCACTGGCACGCACGTGGGCCGAGCCCTTCCGTCACGACCGGGTGCACGAAGTCCTCGATACCACCACTGCAGCCACGGTGCAAAGCTCCGGCGCCTTGCAACACGATGCCGTCGCGATTGCGTCTCGTCAGTTGGTGCCGCTGCTGCGAGATGTCACGTTCACCTCGGCCGCCTCGAAGGCCGCGCGCGACACGCTGCTGCAGTGGAACCATGCGCTCACCGCCGACTCACGCGCCGCCGCGATTTATGCCGCGTGGGAACGGCGGCTGCTCACGCACACCGCCGACATTGTCTTGCCGCTCGAGATGCGACCGGTCATGCGCACCGTGCCGCTGAGCCGCACCATCCAGTGGCTCACCCGGCCCGACTCACTGCTCGGCGAACGTCCGGTCGACGCACGCAACTTCATTCTTTTCCGCGCCTTCAACGAAGCGGTGAGTGATTTGCGCAAACGCTTTGGCGACGACATGAGCACGTGGCGCTACGGCGATGCGCGCATGCACTATGTGCGCATTGCGCATCCACTCGATCGGGTCGTGACCGATTCGCTCAAGGCCGAGCTCTCGCCCGGGCCGTTCCCTCGTGGTGGCTACGCGCAGACGCTGCTGGCCTCGTCGAACACGGACAACCAGACTGCCGGCGCCAGCTTGCGGGTGGTCATGGACCTCGCCGACTGGGACCGCGCCATCGCGACCAACACGCCGGGTCAGAGTGGTGATCCGCGCAGTCCGTTCTACGCCAATCTGTTTCCGCTCTGGGCCCGCAATCAGTTCGTGCCACTTCCGTACTCACCGCGCGCCGTAAAGGCGTACACGGCGGATGTCGTGCAGCTGCTCCCTCGCTAACCGCAGTCTCATTCACCTGCTCAAGGAGTCGTTTTCATGCTCATGCTTTCGCTCCCCGTTGTCGTCATAGCGGCCTCGCTGTCGTCGACGCCTGCTCGTCCGTTGCCGGTATTTGCGCAGCAGGACATGTCGTTCTTCATCACCAGCGTCGGGTCGGGCGATGGCGCCAACCTCGGCGGCCTGGCCGGCGCTGAC
The DNA here is from genome assembly GCA_027484025.1 of bacterium. Classification (GTDB taxonomy): domain Bacteria; phylum Gemmatimonadota; class Gemmatimonadetes; order Gemmatimonadales; family Gemmatimonadaceae; genus Gemmatimonas. The sequence continues at coordinate 1,260 of JAIXTI010000054.1, read as the reverse complement.
AAGCACTGCGCCACGCTCGCCGAAGCGGCCGGCGTGCGCGGCAAAACGTGGCATGCCTATCTGAGTCAGCAGGCCGTTGGCGGCGCGTCTGCGGTCAACGCCCGCGACCGCATTGGGAAAGGCCCATGGAAGAACGCCAAGGGCGTCGTCGTGGCCACCAGCGTCGATGACTTGCACAGCGATGCGAACAAGCTGTCGAAGGAGAACAGCCTGACGGAAAAGGGCGCCATCGTGAACGGCCGCGGCGACACGCCCAACATGCACGACATCCTCACGGGCTCGACGCTCGACGGACGCGTGCAGCCCGGCACCGACGACAGTACCTGCAGCAACTGGACCGGCAACGGTGCGACCGGCAGCGCATCGGTGGGGCATCACGACCGCCAGGGCGGCGGTGTGAACCCCACCAGCTGGGTCTTCTCACATCCGTCGCGCGGATGCGGACAGAAGGAGCTGCAAGCGACCGGCGGGAACGGTCTCTTTTATTGCTTCGCCGTCTGAGCGCCCTGCAGCCAGTAGCCAAACAAGTGCACCGTCAGGGTGCACAAAACACACCCCTGACGGTTCACGACGAAGCACGACCAATTGACGTTAGACCGCAGCCGGTGCGCTGCGTGGATTCTGTGGAAGTTTCTGTGACAGTAAATGATGGCCGCTTTTTTTGCGGGGGTGCCCTATGGTGGTAACCCTCGCCCTGCTGGGGCTCTTGCTCCTCGCCACGCGCCACCAGTGGCGGAAGGTGCGGCAGGATGAGCGGCCGAACCACATGGCCGCTGCCGTGGAGCGTGGGGACCGAGACGGGCACCGCTGCGAACTTTGCAAGCGCGTGGCCGCGATCCGCGAAGTGGTGCCCCTCTATGATGACGCCGTGCTCGCGTGTTTGGGCTGCGCGTCCCTGCTCAAGTATCAGCGCCAGGAGGCCGCGTGAGCTATCCGATGATTGAGAATGTGCTCGCGTCGAAGCTCCCCGACGGTGTCCTGTATTGGCTCTACCGTACCGAGTGCGAGCAACTCGCCACCGAACTCCGCACCCTGCTCGCGGAGCGGGATGCACTGCGTACCGAGAACGCGACGTTGCAGGTCTCCCCCACCCCGCCGCGCCGGTTGCGGGAGGTGCTGTTCAAGAATGGGTACGTGCATCGCGTACGTGAGGGTGTGCTGGAGATGCGATACCAGAACAGCCCGGAGTGGGTACGTGCAACGCTTGTGAACCTGTTCGACATGGACACGTACGAATCTCTGAAGGCCGAGCCATTCGAG
>JAIXTI010000009.1 GCA_027484025.1 bacterium | reverse complement strand
CGGTGTACACGGTCTGGGCAGAGAGCGAGCTCGCGGCGAGCATGGAGCCTGCGAGCAGGAGGGAGAGCTTCTTCATTTCCTGGGGGGTTGGATTGCCGTGGGGTGACTGTGACAATCCACACATCTTGCATGGTTCATGCCATCTGTGGCACGATATGGTTCAGTCTTCGCCGCTACACGTAATACGTTATCATGTATCGTTTTAGGTGGACAGGTGTTGGTGCGAAGCCTGTCCGATGTCAATTGCGTTGTTGCAGAAGCGCCACAAGGTGTCACGCGAGTTCACAGCAAGCGGCGGTGTTACCGGCCCCGGCGAAACTCCTGCCCGTGAGCTTCCGCGCGCTATTGCGGTACCAATCGGCGCATGTGATCACGTGCCCTGCGTCGCATACGAAAAACGCCCCGCTCTCATTTCGAGAGCGGGGCGTTTTTCAGACCGCTGAGCCTTACTTGGCGGGCGGGAGGATCACGGCGTCGATGACGTGGATCACGCCGTTCGAGGCGAGGATGTCCGTCTTGACGATGTGCGCCTGGTTGATCATCGGCGTGCCACCCATGACGGTGATCTTGGCTTCCGAACCTTCGACCGTCTTGGCGCCCTTACCGGCGAGCTTCAGCGCGTCGGCGGCCATGACCTTTCCGGCAACCACATGGTACAGCAGCACGGCCTTGAGCTTGTTCTTGTCGGCGGCGAGCGCCTGGAGCGTCGCGGCCGGGACCTTGGCGAACGCTTCGTCGGTCGGCGCGAACACCGTGAACGGGCCCGGGCCCTTGAGCGTCTCTACGAGACCGGCATCGCCGAGGAGCTTGGCGAGGGTCTTGAACGAACCCGCGGCAACCGCGACTTCGACGATGTTCTTGTCCTGCGCCTGAGCCGCAGTCGGGGCAGCAAAGGCCATCACGGCGGCAACGGCGAGCAGGGAAAGCTTGCGCATCTGTTATAGCTCCAGTGTAAACGAGTTCCAGTCGGTTTAGGACCGATCGGTCCTAACATGGGCTTGAACACCGCTTTGTGGTACCCAGTTCCGTCTTCTTTGATCTGTGACAGTCCTAATGCGTCGGTCCGAACACTCAAGGCTACAAAACCGGCGTCCCAATCCCGATGTACCCGCGGGTCCCCAAAATCGCCGGCCTGGTGTAATTCGCCGTATGCCACAACGTGCTCCTCGCATCGCGCTCGCGGTTCGCATCCTCGTCGTCTCGTACGCGCTCCTCACCGCACTCGCTTCCGGCCTCCTTTTCACCACCGCCGACGCAAGCCCGTCGGGCATGCTCCTCGCCTTCGCCCCCCGCTGGTGGCTGCTCTGGCCTTGGGCGCTGCTTTTCCCGCTCGCCTTCCTCGCCGGCTGGCGCACCGTCGTTGCCGCCGCCTTCGGCGCGCTCATCACCCTCTTTGGCGTCGCGCAGTTCGAGCTCCCAGCACCCGCGCCGGCCAATGCCACCTCCCGCGCGCTCAGAGTCGTCACCTACAACACCGATCTTCGCGAAGCGGTGGCCGAGCGCATCCGACGCGACCTGCAAGACTGGGACGCCGACATCGTGCTGCTGCAGGACTGCAAAACGGTCGTGGCCGACTCACTCCGCGCCGTCGCCGCCACCAGCCTCACCCGGCTCACCGTGCACGTGCAGGGCAGGCACTGTCTCGTATCCAAGTGGCCCGTGCGCGGCATGGCCGACGTCAGCGAACTCGTTGACCCCCAATCATCGCAGCACACCGCACTCCGCTGGGGCGACAGCGGCGTACGCTATCAACTCAACACGTTCATGGGCGACCTCGTCGTCTACGCGGTGCACCTCCCGAGCCCCCGCGACGCACTCGGCACCGTTCGCTGGCTCGAGACCACCGATCGCGAACGCATTCGCGACGCCCTGCAGCAATCCATCGCCGCGCGCGCCAATGCCAGCGCTGTCATTTCGAGCCTGGTGCGACAGGAGAGCGGGCCCGTGATCATTGCCGGCGACTTCAACCTGCCTTACGGGAGCGCGATTCTGCGACGCGACTGGAGCCCGTACATCAATGCCTTCGGGCGGGCAGGGACGGGACTCGGCTACACCATGCAAGCCGGCGTATTTCCCGTGCGCATTGACCACGTGCTCAGTTCGCCGGGGCTGGTGCCGGTTGGGGCGCGGGTGCTAGGAGGATACCCGAGCGAACACCAACCTGTCGTGGTCGAGTTGGTGAGATCTGAGTTCTGCGAACTCAGGGCTAGACGCTTAGATCTCAGAACTGAGCTCTGGATAGGTGTGAGAGTTCAGCAACGCAGAAGCGAGCGGCCAGGACCTGCGGTGGCGGTTTCCCCAACCGCGGGTCCTCGCTTCTCACCCCTGCGTTACTCGACTCTCACGCCGATCCGGGCTGACGTCTCGACTCTCAACCTCTCACCGCGAGCGCTGAGCTCTCAGCACTCAGATCTCAAAAAATCGCGCCCGAGATAACGGACTCCAGTATCCCCAGGCCGAAGTACGCCACGAGGACCGAGATGTCGATCATGCCTATGGTCGGAATCACATTGCGCAGCGGGGCCAGGAACCACTCAGTGAGCACATAGCTCCACCGCCACCACTTGCTGTACGGGCCCCCGCCCACCCAGCTCGAGATCACGCGGGCGAACAGGGCGATGCGCAGAATGCTGAAGGTCCACTTGATGGCCAGCATGAGCAGCCCCGTGCCGCTCTGCGAGGCGAAGGCCATCATCGCGAGCTGGTCGCGCAGAAACTGAATGCCCGAAATGATCAGCAGCCCGCCCAGGATCACCGCCGCCAGTGCCCACCACGGCGCGGCGTAGGGCGTGCCCCCCGCGCGGAGCAGTTTGCGCTCCATGGGCGCCACGAGCACCGGGTCCACGCGCTCACGAATAAACCGCGCGCCCCCCGAGAAAGGCGAAATGCGGCGCGTCCGCACCGCCCACGAGGCTACGGCGCCAATGCCCGCCAGTACGCCCGCGCCGAAGACCACGGGGCGCAGTATGTACAGCAGCGTGTTGAGGGCGTTCGCGAGGGCTTCGAGCATATCAGAAGTATGCCACACCCGCCGCGATAGCCAACCCCCTAGGGCCGCCCAATACTCTCGTAGCGAAACCCTTGCGCCCGCACCACATCCGGCCGGTACACATTACGAAGGTCTACGAACACCCGAGCCGCCATCGCGCTGCCGAGCCGCTCGAGGTCCAACCCGCGGAACTCGTTCCACTCCGTAATGAGCGCGACGGCGTGTGCCCCCTGCGCCGCCGCGTATGGATCGTCGCACCACTCCACCCCCGGCAGCAGCGGACCGGCTTCGTGCATCGCCGCCGGGTCGAACGCCTTCACGTGCGCCCCTGCGTCCTGCAGCGCCGGAATGATCGACAAGCTCGGGGCGTCGCGCATATCGTCGGTATTCGGCTTGAAGGCCACCCCCAGTACCGCAATGGTCTTGCCGCGCACGTTTCCGCCGCACGCATTCATGATGCGCCCGGCCATCGCGCCCTTTCGGCGATCGTTGATCTGCACGACGGTTTCCACGAGGCGCACCGGGCTCCCCACATCCTGAGCGGTACGCGCGAGCGCGAGCGTGTCCTTGGGAAAGCAGCTGCCGCCGTAGCCCGGCCCCGCGTGCAGGAACTTCTTGCCAATGCGTCCGTCGAGCCCCATGCCGCGCGCCACATCCTGCACGTTCGCGCCAAGCTTTTCACAGAGGTCGGCCACCTCGTTGATGAACGTGATCTTGGTGGCGAGAAACGCATTGGCCGCGTACTTGGTGAGCTCCGCCGTTTCGAGGCTCGTGATCACCATGGGCGTTTCACTCAGGAACAGCGGGCGGTACAGCTCACGCAGCACCGCTTCGGCGCGCGGCGTTTCGCAGCCAATGACCACGCGGTCGGGGCGCATGAAGTCGCCAATGGCCGAACCTTCGCGGAGGAATTCCGGGTTCGAGGCCACATCGAAATCGGCCTCGGGGTTGGTATCACGAATGAGCTGCGCCACCCGACGCCCGGTGCCCACAGGGACGGTGCTCTTGGTGACGATTACGGTGTACCCGCGCAGCGCCTGCGCGACGTCTATCGTCGCAGCTTCGACGTATCGGAGATCAGCGTGTCCATCGCCACGCCGGCTCGGGGTGCCAACCGCCAGAAACACCGCATCGGCCGTCGAGACCGCACTCTTGATATCCGTCGTGAATCGCAGTCGCCCGCTCTGAACACCCCGCGCCACCAGGTCCTCAAGCCCAGGCTCGTAAATGGGCATGTGGCCTTGGAGAATACGCTCGATCTTCCCCTGATCCATATCCACGCAGGTAACCGAAGATCCAAACTCGGCAAAACAGGCGCCGGATACGAGGCCGACATAGCCGGTGCCAATCATCGCGATATGCATGGAGTACTGGGAGCAGCAGAGAGTGAAGAATTGAACAACAGCAGGAAGTCCACGCTGTTGCGACGTTCAGTCGACGAGCAATGCCGAGTGAACGATACCTATGTTTTCAGCTGACGGACAGCCGCACGGTCAGCCGGAGCGCTGCTCCGCGACACCACGTATCCCAGCGCCGCTCCCGCTGCGAGGATGAACATGTCCGTGTTGGTCGCCGGGGCGAGTCCGAACGCCAGCGGTAGCATATGCAACACTCCACCGACTGACGCGCTTCCCGCCACGGCAATCCAAGGACGGCCGCAGCGTGCGTACAGCCAGCCCAGCGGAAACGTGAGGGCGAGCAACCACCAAGCGGAGATCACCCACGCGAATGGCGAGTAGGTGCCAACGAGTGGTTGAATGAGCGTCCAGCCCAACAGCGGCGTAAATGCAAGCGAATCATCCCCCGCGAACGCGCCCGTGGTGCGCAGTCGCATCACGGACGTCGTGACGTCGGCGGTAACGACCAGCGGTCGCGCGTCGGTAACAGTGCGCCCCTCAAAGGCCTGAGTGACACGAACGGATGGCATGGTGAGCCCCCATCGTGATGCGCGGCGCAGCACGGTGAGCTCCACGTCGTTGCCATCTTTGGCCAACTGCAGCCACGCCGAACTGTCGCCGGGCAAATGCACGAACAGCAGCGGAATCTGCCCGTACAACGGATCAGTTCCGCGCACCGTGACGCCCGCCGCCAGCGGAAACTGCTCGAACGCTATCTGCTGAATGATGGGCCCGCTCCAACCGCGGTTTATTCGCGAGGCGCCCACGAACGCCGAGTCGGTGATGCCCTCATACCACCCGTGCCCCGGCACATGGCCAAATGCGCTCGGCGACACGCTCGCACTGTACGAGCGCGTGGGCTCACCACTCGTAACCGGCGTGAGCATGAACGCGCTCCACGCCACCACCGCGCACACCACCGCGCTCCACGCCAGCGCCAGCACACTCAAGTGCACACGCGACGCCAATCGCTGCCAGCGCCACGCAAGTACCAGCAGCGCCCCCAGCACGCCGCCAACGGTATTGCTCATGACATCCGCCAACGCCGGCGACCGTCCTGGCGGCACCCCAATCGACTGAAGCGCTTCTACGCCCACTGTAAACAGCAGCGACACCAGCACCACGCGCCACACAGTCCACCGCCGCAATGCCAGCGCCACGCCAAAGGGCACGAACATCGCCACGTTGCTGATGACATCTGTGAGCCACAAGCTCCCGCAACGCACACACCACGCCGGCGGAATCCGCTCCGCCGCCATCCCCCCAAACGGCAACAGCGTGGCCGCCACAATCAGCGCCACGCTGCCAACGAGGGCTGCCCCTCGCACCTTACTCAAAACTCAAAACCCAAACTCAAAGTTCGCCGAGCCCGTAACCCACCCGAATGAGCCCACTCACTTGAGCACCGCCTTCGCAATCGTCTGCAACTGCATGTTGCTCGTGCCCTCGTAAATGGTGCCGATCTTCGCATCCCGGTAGAACTTCTCCACCGGATACTCCCGCGTATATCCGTACCCGCCAAAGAGCTCCACGCACAGCGACGTCACCCGCTCGCACATTTGCGACGCGTACAGCTTCGCCATCGCGCCTTCACGCGCAATGTCCCGCCCCGCGTCTTTCAGTCGCGCCGCGTTGTACACCATGAGCCGCGCCGCCTCGAGTTCGGTGGCCGCCTGCGCCACCTGAAACTGAATACCCTGAAACTCCGACAATGACTTCCCGAACTGCTTGCGCTCCTTCAGGTACGCCGTCGCCGCATTCAACGCGCCCTGCGCCACGCCCAGCATCTGCGCGCCAATGCCAATGCGCCCCTCGTTGAGCGTCTCGATGGCAATCTTGTACCCCGTGCCCACCTCGCCCAGTACGTTCGCGTCGCTCACGAACACATTTTCAAAGTGCAGGCTCGTGGTGCTCGACGCGCGAATGCCCAGCTTGTCTTCCTTCTTGCCCACCGTGAAGCCGGCATCGCCACGCTCCACGATGAACGCCGTAATGCCCTTGTAGCCCATGTCGGGGCGCGTGTTTGCGAACACCACGAACAGGTTCGCTTCACCGCCATTGGTAATCCACGCTTTGCTGCCGTTCAGCGTCCAGCCACCCTCCGCCCGTTCGGCGCGTGTGGCCAAACCAAACGCATCCGACCCCGAGCCCGGCTCCGACAGCGCATAGGCGCCAATCGTGTCGGTCGTCATGCGCGGAAGAATGCGCGCGCGCTGCTCGGCGTTGCCGTAGCGATGCAGAGGATAGTTCACGAGCGTGTTCTGCACATCCACCTGGATGGCAGCGCTCGCGTCCACCTTGCTCAGCTCTTCCACGGCCAGCGTGACCATCATGAGCGACCCGCCCGCGCCGCCGTATTCGTCGGGGAGCTCGATGCCCATGAGCCCCAGCTCGAAGAACTTGGCCGTGAGCGCCGAGTCCACTTTGCCCGCGTCTTCCATGGCGCGCACACGCGGCGCCACCTCAGCGGCAGCCAGGTCGGCAACGGCACTGCGAAAGAGTTCCTCTTCTTCCGAGAGGATGGTGAGAGGGGGGCGCGAGAGGTCGGTCACAGGGGGAGTCATCGCTGGGCCATCGGGAAGGGGAGCGCTACGACGGCTCCCGTGGGTGGGTACGTGTGATTTAAGACGACGCACCCCCGGAAAGTAGTCGGGAGCGTCACCTTTTTTCTGCGGTAGCTAGGGGAAGCGCGGTCGGTGGCACGCTATAGCCGGGTCCGGCACAGGGGTTGCCCTGTAGGGTGAGTGTGACGGAAACGCCCGTCACGTGACGATTCTGAACTCACCCACGCCACATCCATGTCAAACCGTTTGCCCGCAGCTACTTACGTAGCAGAGTACGCAGCAAAGCCCGTGCGCCGTTGGCGCTTGGGTCGCGCTGCGCTCGTGGCATGCGCTTTGGGGGTGTTGCAGGCGTGCAGCGGTGCCGACGCAGCGTCGCCCATTTCCTCCACCGTGACGCCCGCGCCGGCGCCGGTGGCCGCGGTCGCCAAGGTCACCCGGGTGCTCGCCGACACGGCGGTGGCGGGCACCGTGCTGGCGCTCGAAGGCGAGCAGCTGTCGGCGGCGTCGGGGCAGCTCAAGGCCACCTTGGACGGCGTGGAGCTCACTGTCCAGGCCGTCTCGCCCACTCGCCTGGAGCTGGTGGTCCCCGCCGGAGCCTTCCCGTGCGCCGCGCCGCGCATGGCGCCGCTGCGGGTCACGCTGCCGGCCTCCAGCTTCGACGCCACCGTGCCGTTGCGTGTAGCGCAGCGCCTGTCGCTGGCGGTTGGCCAGTCCGTGTCGTTGGTGAGCTCGCAGGCCAGCCGTTGCGTGGAGTTGGCAGCCTCCGGCAACTCCCGCTATATGGTGGCCGTGGTGAACAACACGCAGGCCGTGTCCGAGGCCGCGAGCTTCGAGCTCCGCGGGGTGGGCACGGGCGCGCTGGCCGGCGTGGCCAGCCAGGTGACCTCGCCAAATGCCAGTCTGCAGGGGCTGCGCGCCTCGGTGGTAGGCGGCCAGGCCCCGCAGGAAACCGGCACGCACGGCGCGCTGCTGCAGCAGGAACTCGCGCACGCCGAAGCCGGTGGCAACGCCGTGGCCGCCTGGCAGCGCTCGGCCATGCGCAGTTCTGCGTTGCGCTCGGCTTCGGTTACCGCCGCGCTGCAGGTGGGCGACATCACCACCGTCACCGCCATCGCCGGCAGCTGCGCTGCGGGCCGTGCGGTGCGCGCCCGGGTGGTGTACGCCGGCACCAAGGCGCTGGTGCTCGAAGACGTGGCCGCCCTGCGCGCCGGCAGCATGGACCCGCAATACCGCGATCTGGGTGCGGAGTTCGACAAGGTGGTGTACCCGCTGCTCGCCGAGCAGGTGGGCGACCCGTTGGCGATGAACAACACCATGGCGGGCGACGGGCGCGTGACCATGCTCTTCACGCGCTTCGTGAACGACTCGCTCCCCGGCACGGCCGGTTATGTGAGCGCCTGCAATTTTTACCCGCGCAGCACCTTTGCTGCGAGCAATCAGGACGAGCTGTTCTACGCGCGCGTGGCGGGCGCCAGCGAAACGCCGGAAGAATGGCGCCGGGCCATGCGCGCCACGGTGGTGCACGAAGCCAAGCACCTGGCGAGCTTTGCGGAGCGATTGTCGCGTGGCGCCACGTTCGAGGAGCCGTGGCTGGAGGAAGCCACCGCACGCGTGGCCGAAGAGCTGTACGCCCGCACCTTTGGCGGTGGCAGCTTCCGGGAGAAGGTGAGCTTTGCGGCGAGTGTCGGGTGCGAGCTCACGCAGTGCGACGACCGCCCGCTCATCATGTGGAGGCACTTCAGCGGCCTGCACACCTGGCTGCGCAGTGTGGAACAGCAGCCCGCCGGCCAGATCATGGCCGGCAACGGCACCGCCCTCACCGCCTCGGCGGCCAACGCCGGCTACAGCAGCGGCTGGGCGCTCGTGCGCTACGTGCTCGACGAACACGCCCCCAGCGAGCGCACCGCGCTGCGTGACCTGGTGGCCGGGCGGAGCGGGGTGGGCATGGCGGCGCTCAGCAAAGTGGCGCAGCAGCCCGAGGCGTCGCTCATGGCGTCGTGGGCGCTGTCGCTGGGCGTGCAGGGTGATGCCGATGCTGCGGGCGCCTTCGCTACCGCCTCGTGGCAGTGGCGCGATATCATTGGCGGCATGGCCAGCATGTTTCCCGGAGCGTTCAGCGCGCAGCCGCTCCCCATTGTGCGAGTGTCGTTTGGCGGCTTCGCGCTCCCCAAGCGCGCACTGTCGGGTACGGCGAGCTACACGGCACTCGAGGGCTCGGCCAACGGGGCGAGCCAGATTGTGGAGCTGCGGACCAGCGCTGTTTCGAACGCCGCCGCGGGGCAGCCGGCATTGCTGACATTGGCCGTTTCGCGCACCCGTTGAGCGCGCTGACCCGATGGCTGGCGCGATGGCGCCGGCGGCAATTCATCGTACGTGCGCTCAAGGGCGGGGCACGTTCGTGGGCCATTCGTCGGTACCTCGAACGCCCCGAGTCTCGTGCCGAGCGTGTACAGCGTGCCGTCTTGGGCGAGAACGGACGCATGGTGTTCGTCTGCCACGGCAACATCATGCGCAGTGCCTACGCCGCCCAGGTGGCCAAGCAGCAGTTCCCGCACGTGGCACACCGTGTGGCCGACGGCGGGACGCACGCTTCGCCGGGGCGCCCGCCACAGGACTCGGCGCTCCGCGTGAGCCGGGAGTTGCAGGCGCCGCTGGACGGGCACGCCGCCACGCCCATGGCCATGCTGGCGCTCTCGCCGCATGACATCGTGGTGTGCATGGACGCCATGAATGAGGCCAATGTGCTGGCGGCCTACCCCGCATTGGCTGAGCGGGTGTTCCGGGTGGGTGATATTGCGGCCCCGGGTGTGACCGGCGTCAGCGGCCAGCCGTCACATGAGGGCGTGTCGCACGACGACCGTGAGGTGCGCGACCCCTATGGTGAAGGGGATGACAGCACCCGCGACGCCTTCGGGCGGATTGCACAGCTGGTAGCGAGGTGGATGGCGCAAACAGGGGCAGCGGAGCGGGGGCGGGGGCAGCCGAATTGATGCGCCCGTCTTCATATTTCAGGAGGTTTCTAGGTCCTTGGGGGCCGTTTCCGTTACGCCTGTGGAAGGAGCATCACAATGAGCGGAACCGTGCGTGAGGCGGGTCACACGGGGGGGCGTTTGGGTCGTTGCCCCCTCTCTGAAGCGGCGTCAGACTGATGAGCAACTGATTGGTGAGGGCAAACAAGCCCTTCCGTCTGGCTCGTGAGCGAAAAAGGCTACCCCCTGTGAAAGCGGGGGCGCGCAAAGCTCCGGGGCTACCGCGACCACGAGGCAGTGGTCGTTATGCCGGCCGAGCCGCCGAACCACTGCAGTAGACGGAGGCTTTACAGATGTTCCCCCTCAAGCGGTACGCAGTCGCCTTACCCCTGTGTGCGCTCGCTGCCTGTGGCAGTGATCGCGGTGTGAACCCCGTGGCCGAAAAGGTCGCCGCGGACAGCGGCGCCGGCATTGCGTCGCCGAACGTCGTAAGCCGGTTCGACCTTCTGGTTGGCCAGCGGGTGACGATCAAGCCGCGCACGACCACCCGCACCAGCCGCCTGCGCTGGAGTTCGAACAACGCCGGTGTGGCCGGTGTAAATTCCACGGGTACCGTTACAGCGAACGCCACCGGTACGGCGACAGTCACCGTGAGTGGCGGCTGGGTGGCGGAGAACTACACCGTCGCGGTAACCGCGCCTGCGGCGCCGCCGGCACCGACCGTGACGTCGTTCACGTTGCAGCCCGCGACGGGTGTCAGTCTTCTGCCGGGACAAACGCAGCAGTTCGCGCCTGCGGCGTCCTGGAGCGACGACCGGCAGTACCCGCTATCGGTGACGTATTCGGCAACGGGAGGCACCATCAGCAGCACCGGATTGTTCACGGCCGGTAACACAGCGGGCCGCTTCAGTGTGATCGCGACCTGCGTGTGCGGGCTCGTGGCCACCTCGACCGTGGACGTGGGGCAGCTCACGACGTTGCGCATCAGCCCGAAGACGGTTGCGCTGGCCGCCGGCGCGACGCAGCAGTTCGCGACGACGGCGTTGTGGAGCACGGGTGCCACGACGCTTCCGCCGATCAGCTACAGTGCGAGCGTCGGGACTGTCTCGCCGTCCGGTCTCTATACGGCGCCAAGCACGCCCGGTACGTACCGCGTGATTGTGGCCCATACGAACGGCAGCGCGCGCGATACGGCCCTGGTGACCGTGGGCGGCGGAACCGGCACCGGTGACGGCGGTACGACGACCACGACGACCACACCGTCCGGCGCGATGTTCTTCTCGGACGACTTCGACAACGGGCAGCGAAACACCGCGAATGGATTCAGATGGCTGGGAACAGCCCCCGACATGATCAGCAACCAGATGGCGTTCAACGGGACGCATTCGATGATGTTTCAGTACAACGCTAAACCGTTCGGGGAAAGCGCGTGGGCGGAAGAGCGCTTTGACATGGGGCGCTACCTTTCCGAGTTGGCCTTCGAGTACATGATCTTCGTGCCCGCCAACTACAAGCACCGTAATGTGCCGGCGAACGGAGCTGGAACCAACAACAAGTTCTTCTCTCTGTGGCGTGACAACTACGCCGATAACACGGGGTCGTGGCAGATAAGTGTTGGCTGGCTTCGGACGAACGATTACGAGTCGTACGCTGCGATGCACACGACTACGGCTAGCTGCAATTGTATTGGCCCGTACGCGTATCCTCAGAAGTTTATCGGAGCCAACGCGGCCTTGAAGCCCGGTCAGTGGAGTAGGGTCCGCGTGTACGTCAAGGCTGCGACGTATCGGGGGGGCAACAACGATGCGTTTACATCCAATGGGGTGATCAAGATGTGGATCAACAACACCTTGTTCTACAGCGCATCGAACGTTGATTTCAGCAACAACAACCCGAACTTCGTCGGCACCACCCTCAGGAACGGATACCTCATGGGTTTTGCGAACACCGGGTTCGACGAGACCACCGTGTTCTTCATCGACGCTGTGCGATTCTATGCCGGCAACCCCGGTTGGTGATCCTGCGTAGCATTTGACAATCGCAAACGGGTAAGGGGTTGTGTTCGGCGCGAATGTCCGGATGCAGCCCCTTCACCTGCTTGTGTACGGAGCGAGATGATGACTGTTTCTGTTCTGGAGGTTCCTTGAGTATTGGCGGCAGACCGGTTAGCGGCCGGTCCGTAGGTAGTGCCATTCGTTCACCTCTCCCGCTCACCCTGCTGGGGGTCTGGAGAGCATTCTGGGCTGAACCCTGGTCCTTCAAGTTCACGTGTTTGTACGTGTTCTTCGAGTACGTGCGCCCGCAGGAAGTCTATGAATGGCTCACGGTTCTGCCTTGGTCGCGTGTCACTATCCTGTCCGCAGTCTTTTTCTTCGTTATCGAGGGCGGAAGGGTCAGGTCTCGTTCGGTCGCAAACGGGTTGCTGCTATGTTTCGCGCTTGTGGTATTGCTGAGTAGCGTGTTCGCCTACTCGCCCACTGAGTCGTTCAATAAGTTGGTACTGCTGCTGAACTGGCTAATTGCATTCTTCCTTATTTCGAACACGGCGAGTGACGAGCGCAAGTTCTATCTGTTCATTGTGCTCTTCTTGTTGTGGTGCATAAAGATGAGCCAGTTCGCCACCCGCTCGTTCCTGACAGGTGGTGGATCATCTGGAGGAGCACCGGGGTGGTTTCAGAACACCGGAGAGTTCGCTCTCCAAATGTGTATCTTTGTACCGCTGTCTCTCTTTTTTCTGATTGGCCTGTATCCCAGCCTGAAGAAATCTCAGGTTATCATGCTTTCTTTGCTCCCCCTCAGCGGGGTCATAGGGGTGGTCAACTCAGGCTCTCGTGGCGGCTTGCTTGGGCTTGGCTGTGTTGGCCTCTGGCTGTTGCTCAAGAGCAAGCGAAAGGTACGGGGGTTGATCGTCCTCGCGGTTGCTGCACCCACGATCTGGGCCATACTTCCTCAGGCGCAAAGAGATCGTTTCAGTACAGCTGGTAAAGACGAAACATCTGTCAGCCGGCTTACATATTGGAAGCGGGGCCTCGACATGGCGAGCAAGTATCCGGTGCTCGGGGTCGGCTACGAGAATTGGGGGGCATACATTGAAGATCATTATCCGCTCGCTCCGGGCGAAGTTAGAAAGTACGTGGCACCGGGAATATCCGTCGTCGAGGTCTCACACAACATCTTCATCGAGGTCGTCTCGCAACTCGGATATACCGGACTCGTACTATTTGTCCTGCTCATCGTTTCGATATGGTTCCTCAACGCCAAATCCCGAAGGGTACTTCGCTCATGTGGTGAACGAGGTCGATTCCTTGAGAACATGAGTCATGGGCTGGATGCAGGAAATGTGGGGTTCATTGTTGCGGGCTTCTTTATGGCTGTCGCCTTCAACCCTTTCTTGTGGTTCCAGCTGGCGATGACGGCTGCACTGCACGTGGTGGCACTCCAGCTTGCCAATCGTACAAACATGTCCACCCGAACACACCATAGGCGTCCGCAACGGAGCGAACGGGCGCATCTGCACGTTCCAGCAGGATTTGCGAAGATCTAGCCATCCCATTCGGTGATCATGCCAGTACGAAAGATACTAACAGTCGTCTGTAACCTCGGGCTTGGAGGGACGCAACGCGCGGCGCAGAATTTTGCGATAGGCTACAGGAAGCTCGGCCATGACAGCAGGGTGGTGGGAGTGCATGGCGGCGGCGTGCGGGCAGAAACGCTGCGGGGAGCCGGTGTGCACGTTTGGGAGAGTTTCGAGGAACTCTGTGTCGATTCCAGCGAGTGGATGCCCGACATCGTGCACTTCCATTCGCATGCGCTGCGAGACGACGTACGGAACGACATCGCGATGAGGTATCGCCACAGTAAGCTCATCGAAACAAACGTCTTCTCCTATCCTACGAATATCGAGCACCTGCTGGAATGCAGCTTTCAACTCGCCAACTGGTGCGCCTTTCGATACCTGTCGCAGGGTGGCAGGCGAGACAAGTGCAAGGTGCTGGGGAATCCGGTCGATTCCGACGGCTTTTACCGGGATGACTCTGAGGTTGTTAACGCGTTCAAGGCCAAATGGAATATCCCTTGCGGTTCTCTCGTCGTGGGCAGAGTTGGTCAACCCGGTACTTTCAACTGGTCAGGTTATCTGATCGATGTGTTTTCCAATCTCGTCGAGCAGCATGACTTGAACCTGCACTTGCTCTTGTGCGGCCCTCCGCAGCCGATCAGGGAGCGACTCGCGGCAGACGCACAGCTAGCCGGAAAGTTTACCATAATCGACCGGTTCGATTCAGACGATGGCCTCCGTGCCTGCTATAGTGCAATGGACGTAATGCTGCACATTGCCGATGACGGTGACACGTTCGGCATGGCTATCGCGGAATCACTGATGTGCGAGACCCCGGTGATCAGTCTGAGAACGCCCTGGGAGGCGAACAGTCAGAGTGAGGTTATCGGATGGGATCAAGGGGGGGCCGTCGCATCAACTCTTGACGAGCTCGAGAGGCAGGTGTTGCGATACCTGCGAGATGGGTCGCTTCGGGTGTCTGCTGGAAGGGCGGGCCGAAAGCACGTTCTCGATAACTTCTCTGAGAAGTCCATCGCTGAGCGTGCGTTGCGGATTGTTGATGGTGAAACAATCGGTGACTTCAGGCTTTCGAAGATCTTCCGGGATGCTGGCCCAAGTGTGCTAGCCAAGCTTCTTCTGCTTCTAGTCTTGACCGTGAATAGTACAAAAGTTCGGAAGTTCGCCGGCGCGTTACTTCGAAGGATCTACCGATATTCGTTTGAGGAGAGCGGCAGGCACGCGCAGGTGCGGGCGTTGGGATTGTCGTAGTCCTAGCGACCGACCGTCCTCCCGAGCTCCGTGTCTCGGACTCCAAAGAAGGGATGAGCTGCGCCCTCCGGAATTGCGCGAGCAGAGAAAAAGCGCATAGCGAATGGTGCATTACACGCAGCTTTTCACATATTTGACGGAAGATGGTTTCACCTCAAGCGACGCGGGTCTTCATGGGGGAAAAAGCATGGGATTAAAGACAAGAGTTGCGCAGTCTCTTACCCCGCTTGCACGCACAATGATTCGGCGGGCACCATCTGGGCCATTCCGCCAGTTTCTTTGGGATCTGTTTGCGTGGCGCTCGTTCCCGTTCACCGTCCCCACTCAGGACGGGATCTGGATGAACGGCGACACCGCTGACCTCATACAGCGGTATATCTACTATTTCGGTCAGTGGGAGCCAAGCCTGACGTCGATTCTCAAGCGACACTGGGCCCGTAACCCTGGCTCGACGTTCATCGATGTAGGGGCAAACATCGGCTACTACTCCCTGCTTGCTGCCAAGCAGTTGAATCGAGGTCGCGTGATCGCGATCGAGGCACATCCAATGATCTTCAGTGCGCTCGAGCGCAACTTGGAGATCAACAAGGATCGACAGATCCAAACAATCAACTGCGCCGTCCTAGGTAGCGAGGGCGCCGTTGAGGTGCACCTCGGACCCAAAGACAACTGCGGCCAAACCACAGTGTTAAGCGGGAGGTTCCAATCCGGGGCCTCGGTGACTGTTCGCGGTGCTCGGTTGGTAGACATTGTCGACGCGGAAGCGATCCGCTCGTGCAAGTCGATAAAGATTGACGTGGAGGGCGCGGAGAAGGAAGTCGTGGCTGGTCTCGCTAGCACGCTTTCTCTCTTTCCGAAGGACGTGCTCTTTGCCTTGGAGATCACGCCCCAGTGGGCTGATGGAGCGGAGATAGAGGAAATCTTTAACACCTTCTACGGTGCGGGATTCTCAGCATTTACGGTTGCACCGGACACGCATCGCGGCAACTACGGACGCGGCGCAGTCATTCACACTCCGACACCGATCAAGGGCTTCCCCTCAGCCCAAGCTGACGTCCTTTTCTGCCGCCCAGACTTTGTGAAGCTGGACTAGTGGCAACGCTGTCCAGATAAGGAATTTGAGGTGTTATACGGGGGTCTCACGACTCGGGGGTAGCCGATGTCATGGATGGCGGCGTTTCCCCTCTCAGGAACCGCCGAGCCTCGACCGAGTGCGAAACGCAGGTTGCGTAACTTCCGCCTGCGTCCACGCCGTCCCCAACGCACCACCCATTGTGCCCCCCAATTGTCCTCCGCCACTGACCCGCGAAGTCGCGGTCTCGGCGTCCATCCAGTTAGCCGGACAGAATTGGAACTAGGGTGCCAATTCCTTGACGCTCGTCCATCAGAGTTATCGGCCCGCTGGCAGTATCGATATACAGCGCAGTCAGACTCGTGATATCTTGACTGCCTCCTCATTCTGCAAGGTTGATTGCCGAATTGGTGCACTAGGCTGCAACTGGTGAAGGCGCACGGGCTCGACTCTTGGGCAATAGTTGCTGCCTTGGCGCCGAGGGCTTCGGGGAGTGCACAACGCGGAGGTACTGTTCCCCTCTCACGGTCGAGTTGGCTCACCTCTATCGGTCGCCGTTTGATATGGCTGGACGTGTAAGTGTTCTTGCTGTCGAGGACAGCCACGCAGAAATTCTGGCCGACTTCTTCCGGCGAACATGGGACTCCTCCGCGACTGCGGAGCGAGTGCTCTCGGGTCGTCACAACGCGGCTGCACAGAACTGCAGCGAACCCGGGACCGTTCCGCCGGCGTACATCGCCGTTCAAGAGGAAAAGGTCATTGGGTACTGCGGGTCGCTGCCGCTTCGACTCTGGCATGCGGGCACCGTGCACCGAGCATATTGGGCCAAGGGGCTCATGGTCCTGCCGGAGTTTCGTGGAGGGCCCATTGGATATCACGTGCTCAACGCCCTGACGAAGTCCCGCCCACTAATGGCGGCAATGGTGGTCGCAGAGGATGCAAAGCGGCTGTTTGGCGCGTTGGGCTATCAGGACCACGGTTCCTTCCCGAACTTGATTCGCCAAACACGATTCCGCTTAGCGCTCACGCAGATACGGCCGTTGGACCTTCCTGCGTCGAAATGGCCCGTCAGGCTTGCCGTCCGCGCCGCTGAGGCGGCTCGCCTTGCTGGGCTCCCGCTACTTGGAGGCGGGCTGGCCGACGCACTGACTCGGCCGGTCTGGCGCCCGCGTCCGGCCAAGGGAACTTCGGTGACCATCGAACCTTCAGTGGCGAAAGAGCAGATGGACCGCTTGTGGGAGGCAACCCGCGATGATCTTGGTGCGCTGAGCGCCCGGGATCATCTCGCCTGGAGCAAACGGTATTCCGGAGCAAGCCACGGCCTGTATCACTTCATCTGCCTCTGGCGAGATGACCGCTTGGTCGGGGTCGCTGTCTTGAGATCTCCACGAAAAAAAGCAGACGCAAGGCTCGCGGGGCTTCGCATGGCCAGCATTTCCGACTTGCTTGTTCATCCGTCCGATCCCGAAATCGGCCTGCTGTTGGCCACGTGCGAGGACCATGCGGCGACGCTTGGCGCCGGTGCTGTGATCCTGAGCATCTCCAATCGTCGTGTGGTTGAAGCTGCCCGCCGTCGCGGATATCTCGAGCGCCCGGGTAACCTCCATTTGCTTTTGCGTGCGTCGAGCCGAGATTACCAATGGCCGCCGGTCCTACACGACTGGTGGTTGACCAGGGGTGATAGCGAGTCCGACGAAACTTTCTGACCTTCGATCAATCAGTATGGAGCAGCAACTTACGGAAATCTTCCGAGTCGTCTTCGACTTGACCGCTGAAGCCGACCCGAAAGGCATTCGCCAGTTGACCTTCCCTAAGTGGGACTCACTGGCCCACGTCACGCTGATCGGCGCCGTGGAGAACGAGTTCGGTCTGTCGATCGACATTGCCGACTCACTGGAGCTCACCTCCTTCGAGGCAATACTGGTTTACCTGGAAGAGCACCGCTCGTGAACCACGCCGAGTTCCGGGTAGAGGTCACCCCGGAGTCGGCTCGGGCGTTCGCCGAGTTGTCAGGTGACTGGAATCCACTGCATACCGACGCGGTTCATGCCGCTGGGACCCCGTTCCGTTTGCCCGTCTTGCATGGGGCATTTTCGGCGGGACTCCTGTCGAGGATGGCGGGAATGTATCTGCCGGGCACTGACTGTCTTTTGCATTCGCTTCAGCTCCG
>JAIXTI010000158.1 GCA_027484025.1 bacterium | reverse complement strand
GTGAGTGGGCATTCCGCACCATAGGCCACCGCGTCTGTGGATGTGTCATCAAAATCCCACCCACCCCATCCCCCCAACGCCCCGACCCCGACCAAGACCCCGACCCCGACCCCGACCCCGACCAAGACCCCGACGCGCCAGCGAAGCGCCCGCGCAAGACCCGACCGGGACCCCGACCGCGGGTAGACCCCGACCGTAGTGGCAGTACCCCGACTGTGGTAGCTGTGCCCCGACTGTGGTGGCTGTGCCCCGACCACACCCAAGACCAAGACCCCCGCAGTTAGATTGAAAAAATGCGACGCTTCTATTTGACGACAGCAATCGATTATGCGAACGGCGATCCCCATCTCGGCCACGCGCTCGAGAAGATCGGCGCCGACGTCATCGCCCGGTATCGGCGCCTGTGCGGCGACGACGTGCATCTGCTCATCGGGATGGACGAGCACGGCCAGAAGGTCCAGCAGACCGCCGCCAAGGACGGCATCGATCCGCAGGCCTTCACCGACCAGATCGCCGCGCGTTTTCAGGAAACCTGGCGCAAGCTGAACGTCTCGTACGATCAGTTCATCCGCACCACCGAAGCCCATCACAAGGCCGGGGTCGCCGCGCTCATCCGTCGCATAGCCGAACGCAGCCCGGACGACTTTTACGAGCGCTCGTACACCGGCATGTACTGCGTCGGCTGCGAAGCGTTCAAGCAGGACGCCGACATCGTCGAGGGGAAGTGCGTGCTGCACCCCACGCGCACACTCGAGGAAGTCGAGGAGCGCAACTGGTTCTTCCGCCTCTCCAAGTACCAGCCGTTCCTGCAGGAGCTGCTGGCGACGAACCCGTCGTTCTGTGAGCCGGAGAGCCGCCGCAACGAAATACTCGGCCTGCTCGCGCAGGGGCTCGAGGATATCTCGGCGTCGCGCGCCCGCCTCGACTGGGCCGTGCCCTTTCCGCTCGCGCTGTCAAACGGCGAGACGCAGGGGACGTACGTCTGGTTCGACGCGCTGCCCAACTATCTCACGGCGACCGGCTTTCCTGACGAAGGGTACGATGAAAAGTGGCCCGCCGATCTGCACATCATCGGCAAGGACATCACCCGCTTTCATGTCGTGATCTGGCCGGCGATGCTCAAGGCGGCGGGGTTGCCGTTGCCCAAGCAGGTGTGGGCGCACGGCTTCGTACAGCTGGGCGGCGAGCGCTTTTCCAAGAGCGCGGGCGTGAAGCTCGATCTCCACGAGGCCATTGATCGCTACGGTGCAGATGCGTTCCGCTATGTACTGCTGCGCGAAGTCCCGTTCGATGGCGACGGCAACTTCTCGTGGGAGCGATTCGAAGAGCGCTACACCAGCGATCTCGCCAACGCCTTCGGCAATCTTGCCAGTCGCGCGATGGCGATGGTGGAGAAGTACTTCGATGGGGTCGTGCCGGCGGCCGAGCGTCCCGATGTGGAACGCGAGGACGACGCTGATGTGGCGGCGTATCACCGCGCCATGCACGGCGAGCACGGATGGCTGCTGCACGACGGCATCACGGCGGTATACCGCATGACGTCGCGCGCCAATGAGTACACCGCGGCCACCGCGCCGTGGGCCGTCGCGAAGGATGCGACGCGGCGCGACGAACTCGCGCAAATCATGGCGTCGCTCATTCGTCGCATTGCCACACAGACCGTGCTGCTCTCACCTTTCATGCCCACCAAGGCACAGCAGGTGTGGAGCCAACTCGGTGCTCCCGGCGCCGGCGCCGATCAGCGCCTGGATGGCCTGGCCGCGCTCGATGTGACCGGTTGGACGGTCACCAAAGGCGACCCGCTGTTCCCGCGCCCCCAAGCGTAATCCGCGTCACCACCCTGTCACGCGACAGGCAAAGATCGTCAGAAAGCGCGCCACACTATCACGTGGCGCGCTTTTCTATTTCAGTGTGATCTGATTGCCGCGTCATGAATGTTGCATCACGAACCGAACATCGTATTTCCTGTGGTACGCCTTTGCGCAGGAGATTCCATGAGCGATCGAAGAATGTCCAACGCCATTACCCGCCCCCGGCGCGGTATGGCCCTGGAAGTAGTGCTGCTGATGCTGGTGATGTTCTCCGTGATCGTGCTCGCCGGCTTGTCGGCCGTCACGACGATTTCGCGCACGTCCAACGCCGACTACCGCGGCGCACGCGCGACGTACGCCGCTGAGGGTGGCGCGGACGACGTGATGTCGCAGCTCGATGCGGCCATGCAGGATGGCATCATCAACGGCGAAGACATCGCGAGCATTCAACGACCGGTCGTCAGCGGCTACCGCATGACGCAGGCAACGCGCACGACCGGTGTGCCGGTGTCGCGCACGATCACGTCGGGCCCCTTCGCGGGACTGTATTCGCTCAATCAGCCCATCGACATCGAAGTCACGGCGCGCGATACGTCGGGCAATCGCGCGACGGCCGTACTCTCGGTGAACGCGCAGACGATTCCGCTCTTCCAGTTCGGTGTCTTTTACGAAGGCGACCTCGAGATCAATCCAGGTGCGCCCATGAACTTCGCGGGTTGGGTGCACACGAACGGCAACCTGTATCTGTCGTCGAACGACGTCACCTTCCAGAGTAATCTCACCACGCCGGACAGCGTCTTCTGGCAGCGTAAGGACGCCAACAACCGGCTGAACGGTGTGCGCATCAACAACGCGGCAGGCACCGCCGTGGCACTCCGCTTCGACTCCCGGAGTCTGTCGGATCCGAATTTCAAGACGCGGAGCCAGCAGGACTTCGATAGTCGTCTCATGTCGCGGGCGCATGGCGTGAAGCCGCTCAAGCTCCCCCTGCCGGCGAACACGCCCGCGGTCACCCTGGTCGAGCCGCGCGTCGCCGGCGACAACTCGATGGTGCAAGACGTGAAGATGGCGTGGAAAGCGGACTGGTACATCACGCTCGACGCGTCGGTGTTCACCGCGTACACCGCGGCGGACAGCAACAACATGAAGGCCAACTTCTGCACCTTCCTGACGCAGGAGCGGTCGGCGGGGCTTTCGCTGCCGAGTGCGGCGATGTGTGCGCGCATCTTCAAGCCACGGCTGGATGCGTTCTACGAGGGGCGTGAGGACAACCGCGTGGGTACGACGCTGGCGCCTGTTCGCCCGGATCTGATCGACATTCATCTGGACACGTTGCGCATTTGGAGCGATTCGGCACCGGCGTCTCGCGCCCCGCGTATCATCTACATCAACGTCATCAACGACAACCTGGCCGACACGCGCCGTGATTTCGTGGCGGTTCGCCTGCGACAGGGCGCGCAACTCCCCCGCTCGCGCGTGGCCGCCGACACCGGTGGCCTCACGATCGCGACGGCGCGGCCCCTGTACGTGCTTGGCGATTACAACACGACGGTCTGGCGCCCCGCGGCGTTGATCGGGGATGCCATCACCTTCCTGTCGCAGCCGCCCAACCCGAACATGGACGCGCGCACCACGTGGCCCGCGGCCACACGCTGCACCGGCACCAGCACAGGGTGGTGTGACGTAAATCAGCAGGTCGCCGACATGAACACCGCCCGGCCGACGACCATCAACGCCGCGATCCTCGCCGGTCACTCGGCAACCCCCAACGACTTCATGCGTGTGGGCGGCGCGCAGCAGTACGGCGGTGGGCTCGAAAACTTCCCGCGCTTTCTCGAGAACTGGGGCGGCGTGACCCACCGCTACACCGGCTCGCTCGTGTCGATGTTCACCAGTCGCTATGCACTCGGATTGTGGGGCTCTGGCGTTGGCGGCACGTACTACGGCGCGCCCACGCGTCAGTGGAGCTTCGACGTGAACTTCCGGTTCCCCGAACGGTTGCCGCCCGGTACGCCGTCAGTCGGTACCGTGTTGCAAACCGCCTTCCGGCCCCTCTACTGATGACTCCCCGCAATCAGGATCCCGCGCGCCATCGAAGGTCGCACGCCGGATACACGATTCTCGAGTTGCTCGTGGTGGTGGCCATTGTGGGCATCACGCTGGGCATGGTCGCTCCACGCATGCGCATGAGCGGTGTTACCGCGGTGCAACTCGCCGGCACACAGATGGCGCAGGACATCGACGTGACGCGCACGCGCGCGCTGAGCACACGCCAGCTCTCGCGCGTCGCGTTCCGCGAAGGTGCCAAAGCGTATGGTGGTTATCTCGATCACAACGACGACGGCGTGATTGGAGAAGTCGCCATCGAATGGCAGGAACTGCGCGGATTCGGCGAACGGCCGCTGCCTCCCGGTATCGTCTATGGTCGTGGGCCTGCCCCGGCCATTCCCGATGATGCGTCGAGTGGCAACATCACCTTTACCAATGCCCGTGTGGAGTTCGACTCCCGTGGGCTCGTCGTGCCACAGGGCACCGGGGGCGTGGTGTATCTGCGCAGCGAAACGGAGTCCGGCGCGGTCGTCGCCATTTCGGTGGCGCCCTCCGGCAATACCCGGTTGTGGACGTGGAAGAGCGTCGGAGGCTGGAAATGATGTTCCGAAATCGATCCGGACGCGCGGTACGTACGGCGCGTCGCGCCCGCCGTGGCTTTACCCTGATTTCGATGATGGTGGCCATGGTGCTGCTCGTGGTGGGCGTCTCTGCCCTGGGCACGGCCAACGCCTCCACGGTGAAGCTGCAAACCATGGCCCAGAACCGCACGAACGCCATTGCGCTCGCGCGCAGCTATGTGGAACAGGTGCGCACGCGCGATCCGTGGCTCGTGCAGTCGGAGAGTCCGACGCGTCTCAATAGTGACGGCGTTGTCGCCGCCTCTGGCGCCTACACGCGATCACTGACGGTGCGAGAACTGCGCAACAACCTCATCGAGGTCGAAGTGCGCATCGACTTTCCGCGCGCCGCGCAGCCGGTCACGCTTACCACGTTGCTCTTCCGCGGCAACGGTCTTTCGGGGGCTACCTGATGTCGACCACTACACTCTCGCGTGCGCGGACGCGTCGCGGTTTCACGCTTCCCGAAGTGCTCATTTCCCTCACCGTCGCCATGGTGGTCATCAGCGGCGCGGTGGCGTTCTCGGTGCAGAGCTGGTCCACGCGTCGAAACTGGACCGTGAGGGAAACTGTCGACCGAGACGCGCGGTTTGTCGGCCTCTCGCTCGCGCGTGACGTGCAGGAAGCGGGCATCGCCTTCACCAGCACGCCCGTGTTCGCCTCGATGGACACGTTCGGCGATACGCTCACGGCACTGTCGGTGCCCTACGAACCGACGGAAGCTGGCGTGTATCCCATCTTCAACGACGGCGACACCCTGCCCACGTATCCGCCAGGCGGCACGTGTGGCGCGAACTGTATCGACTTCCAGCGCATCAACGGGACGTTCGATCTGCAGTCGGGCGATCTCGCGCGGCTGCAAGTGGGAAGTTCGCGTCGTCTGTTGCTGCTCACGTCCGTCGCCGGACGAGCGAACGGGCTGTTTCGCGTGAACTTCCTCAACGTGCCTCGCCTCCTCAACCGCCGGTCGGGACTCGACAGCCTCCTGCTCATGCGCAGCGGGACGTCGATTCAGAAGGTGAACATGGTGATGTACTGGCGTGATCAGACCAAACAGTACCTCATGCGCGCGAGCAAGCTGAACGGCAGCGGGCAGCCCATCGGCGCCACCATGGCGAGCAATGTCGAAGCCTTCAATCCCCGGCTGATCTTCACGTCCGGCAGCGAACACGCCACCTACAGTGGGCTTGACGCCGACACGACGAACGACGGCAACGACATCATCGGTGTGAAAATCCGCTCCCGCATTCGCAGCACCAAGAGCGACCCGGCCGTGAACGGCGGACAACCAATCGCGCGGTGGTACGAATGGCGCGTGGCGCCGCGGAACCTGCTGTACGAAAAGAACCGGATGTGACGGTTTCCTGAGGACTGAGGACTGAGGACTGGGGACTGAGAACTGAGAACTCAGAGCTCCGAACTCAGAACTCAGAACTCGGAACTCAGCTCTGGATAGGCGTGAGAATCGAGGAACGCAGAAACGAGAAGCCAGGACCTGCGGTGGCGGTTTCCCCCACTGCGGGTCCTGGCTTCTCACTGCTGCGTTCCTCGATTCTCACGCCTATCCAGAACTCGCGCGGAATTCTGAGTTCTGAGATCTCAGCGCTCAGAACTCAGATCTCCATTTACTTCTTTTCGAAGTCGACGGTGGGCGCTGCCCGGCTCGCCGCGTCCTTCACTTCGAAGTATTCGCGCGGCTTGGCCCCGGTGGCTTTGGCGGTCATCACCGCGGGAAACTTGCGGATGTACTCGTTGTACTGACGCACCGCGGTGTTGTAGTCGGTGCGCGAGACGGCGATACGGTTCTCGGTGCCGGTGAGTTCATCCTGCAGGCGCAGGAAGTTCTCGTTCGACTTGAGTTCCGGATACGCCTCGACGGCCACCGTGAGGCGTCCCAGCGCGCCGGTGAGCGCCTGATTGGCGGTCGCGAGTTCTGCGGGGTCCGAGCCACCCGGACGCTGCAGAGCCCCCACCAGACCCGCGCGGGCCTGCGTGACTTCGGTGAGGACGCGCTCTTCCTGCGCCGCGAAGCCCTTGACGGTGCTTACGAGGTTGGGAATGAGATCAGCGCGACGCTGCAGCTGCGCATCGATGTTCTGCTTGGCCTGCGCCGCCTGCTCGTCGTACGACTGGATGGTGTTGTAGCCACACGCGCCCAGCGACAACGGCAGCGTCAGCGCAATGATCATCGCGCGACGACGGGACTGACGGAAAAACGACACGGATTGCTCCTGTAAGAGTCGGGTGGAACGTAAAGAATACTACGGACGTGACTGGGTCGTGGTTACAAGCGGTCTACGGCCGGCCGAGCGGGTCAGCCGGTAAAGCCATCGAGGTACCCGACAAGCGCGCTCATCCCGGCTACATACCCCTCGAGCACCTGCTCGGTTGCGCCGGCGGGCATGGCCGTGCCGCGCTTGAGCGCCGCCACCGTCTCGAACGGCGCCGCATCGAAACCACACTGGGTGCTCACCCACTGAATCACCTGCGCGGCGTCCCTTGGCGGAAGCTCGCGATGCAGGCGCATGACACCGCGGAACACGACCAAGAGCGAGCTCAGGCTCGCACGCAGGAGCTCCTGCTGCCGCCCGGCGTCGGTACCCGCCGTCATCACCGCGCGACGCAAACGCAGCAGCTTGCCCATCGCCTCCTGTTCCACCTGCAGGCGAAGGTCGGCGGGTCGCACCACGATCCCGTCGAGCGGCAGCACCCCGTACAGCACGCGATGCCGCTCGAGAATGTCGGCGTACTCCATGGGGAAGATGTCCGCCGACGAGAGCCACTCCGACGTGCGCATTTCGAGCACCGGTGGATGACCGGCCTCCTGCCACGCCCGCATGGTTTGGCCAAGCGCGCGCAGCGTGTGCAATGACAGCGCGTCAGCAATGACGAGCACGTTGAGATCGGAACGGCCCGCCACGTCTTCGCCACTCGCCGCCGAGCCGTAGAGCACGACCGCCTTGAGCGTGTCGCCGTGTGCCTGCCGAAGCTGTTCGACCAGCATGTCGAGCGTCATCGCTGCCGATTTACCAGTCTGAGCCACCGCCACCTCCGCTGAAGCCACCACCGCCACCGAATCCGCCAAAGCCACCGCCACCACCGCCGCCGAATCCACCGCCGCCCCAGCCACTCGATCCGCCCGAGTAAATCACCGGGCCGCCAGGAATGGGGATGCACCCCACACATCCGCGCTGGCGCCGGTTACTCAGCGAGCTGAGAATGAAGAACGCAATGACGATGAGCAGCACCCAGGGAAAGCCGCCACCGTCACGCCCGCTGTCCCGCTGGCGACGCGCCGGCCGCTGTTGCCCATCGAGCGTGACGTTGAAGGCCGCGGCGTACCGATCGGCAACATTGAAGGCGAGTCCTTCAATGGCCCCCGAGTAGTCCTGCGCGCGGAAGCGGTCGGTCTGCTCGCGGCAGAACTCACCCGACGTCGCGTCGGTAATGAACCCTTCAGCGCCCTGCCCCACTTCAATGCGACAGCGCCCGCGCCCGTCGGACGCGGTCTCCTTGGGCACGATGAGGATGACGACGCCCGCATTGCGCGCCGCGTCGCCAATGGCAGCGTCGGCGCCGATTTTCCACTCGCGACCAAGGCGCAGCGACACTTCCTCGACCGGACGACCGCCCAGATCGGGGAGCGTGACGATGACCATGTCGCCGCGCGTGGCCGCATTCAGCCGTTCGGCCAGCGAAACCAGCCGCGCCTCGGCGTCCGGGGCGATGACGTTGGCGAAATCGTTGACGTAGCCGACGGGCTGCGGCAACGCCGGCGGCTGAGCCGCGAGCGGGCCGAGCGGGAGACACAGCGCGGCGACCGCGACAAGCACGGTCGTCGCGGCGGCCATCAAACGGGCGCGCATTGTCGGTCTGATCACGAAGGAAGGCACGATGGAAGTATAGGCACCTGTACACGCCGTACGGGGGGATGGTTCGGTTTGTGTCTGGGGTTGAACAACGGTTGGCTGGTCCGACGGTCTACGGGGCGACGGATCTAGCCCTCAGGGGAAAGAACGTAAGAGCACAGGATGAAGCGCGGTTGTGTCCGCAACGACCGCTACTGCGGTGGTGGTTACCCGTGGATAGTACCGCGCTTTTCCCTTTGTCCTTGCGTTCTTTCCCCTGAGGGCTAGATCCGTCGGTCGGTGGACCGCCGGACCAGCCAACCGTTGTCAAAACCGCCGGACCAGCCAACCGTTGTCGAAACCGCCGTGCCCCCCGTGCGCCCGCTCCGCGACCGCGCTACGCTTCGTCATGCCCCGCTTTCTTGCCGTTTTCCGCGCTACGGCGCTGTCGATCGCCCTCGGCGCCATGGCCGCGTGCGGACGTGCGGATGCCGCCGCCCGCTCCGACTCCACCGCGACCGCCGCGTCCGCCGCGCCTGCGTCCAACAGCGCCGCGGCAGATTCCATCGCCGATGCGACGCTGCTCAAGACCGCCGACAAGAGCCGGTTGATCGGTCCCGAGTCGGCGATGTGGGTCGTCATGATCAGCGACTTCCAGTGCCCGTACTGCAAGCAGTGGCACGACTCGTCGATGGCACAGCTCACCCGCGACTACATCACGCCGGGCAAGATCCGCTTTGCGTACCTGCACCTGCCGCTCGAGAGCATTCATCCGCATGCACGGGCCGAGGCGCAGGCCTCGTTGTGCGCGGGCGTGCAGGGGAAGTTCTGGGAATACGCCGACGCGCTCTTCGCGAACTACAACACCGTGAAGACCATGAGCGACGTGTCGCCGCTGCTCTCGCGCCTGGCCAAGGATCTCACGCTCGATGTGAAGTCGTTCGACCGCTGCCGGGTCTCGGCGCCGATCGCCTCGCTCGTGTCGAACGACATCGCGCAAGCCACACAGGCCGGCGTAGAGTCCACGCCGTCGTTCATCGTGGGCAGTTTCCTGGTGAAAGGCGCGATGCCGTACAAGGATTTCCGGAAGGCCATCGACACCGCGCTTGCCGTGGCGAAATCCGCCAAGGCGCCGAAGGGCGCGGGCACGAGCGCGCCCACGCCCTGAGCGGGCGCTGCTCGTCACCCGCTGACGCGTGAACATCGCGCTTCGTCCGCTGTATGCCGGTACCGTCGCGCTCGCACGGGCGGCAGCGGCGTGCGCGCCAACCTCAGAACACAAGGTCTGGCGATCGTTGCGCGCGCGGCGCGGCATTCGGGCGTACTGGCGCGCGCAAGCCCGTCTCCGTGACCCGCATCGTCCGTTGGTGTGGATGCACGCGCCCTCGGTGGGCGAAGGGCTCCAGGCACGGCCGGTCGCGCATGCACTGCGTACCGCCTATCCGTCGGCGCAGCTGGCCTACACGTTTTTTTCGCCCAGTGCCGAATCGTTTGCGGCCAGCATTGGTGCCGACTTCAGCGGTTATCTGCCATTCGATAGCGCGGCCGATGCCGACATGATGCTCGACGTGCTGCAACCGTCGGCGTTGGTGTTCGTCAAGCTCGATGTCTGGCCAGTGCTGGTGGAGCGGGCGACGGCGCGTGGTGTTCCTGTACTTCTGTTGAGCGCCACGTTGGCGGAATCGTCCGGGCGCCGCGGCGTGCTCTCGCAGGCGCTACTCCGCGATGCCTATGCGTCGCTCACCGCCGTCGGCGCCATCGACGACACGCACGGCGCGCGACTGGTACAACTTGGTGTTCGCACTGCGCGTGTGACCAGCACGGGCGATACGCGCTTTGACCAGGTGTGGCAGCGCGCGCAGAATGTGGACCGCGCCCGCTTGCACATGACGGCGACGGCCAACGGGCGCCCCACGGTGGTCGCCGGTTCGACGTGGCCTGCTGACGAAGCGGTGCTGTTGCCCGCCTGGGAACAGGTGCGTGCCAAAGTGCCCGATGCCCGTCTGCTCATTGCGCCGCACGAGCCGACCGCGTCGCATGTGCAGCCGCTGGTCGATTGGGCGCGCGCGCACCACTGCCGCGTAGCCACGCTGAGTGAGATGGAACGCGACAGGTCGCACAAGGAAGCCGATATGATCGTCGTCGACCGGGTGGGCATACTGGGCGATTTGTATGCGCACGCCGATGTCGCGTATGTCGGCGGGGGATTTCACAAAGCGGGGCTGCACTCGGCGATCGAGCCAGCCGCCTTTGGTACGCCGGTGCTGTTCGGCCCCGGTCATCACATGAGCCGTGAGGCCGGACTACTTCTGGCGGCCGGCGGCGGCACCGCCGTGCACGACGTGGAGACGCTGCGGCACGCCCTGGTTCGCCTTCTGCGCGACGAAACGGCGCGGGGTGAGGCCGGAGCCGCGGCGCGGGAGATCGTGGCCCGTGAGCGCGGGGCAACGGCGCGCAGCGTGGCGTTGATTACCGGAGTGCTCAACAGCGTTTCCTCCGCCCCTGCCGTCTAAAGCCCTGCCGTCCGCCGTCTCGGCACGATGCTGCCAACGAGAGACGACCCCAAGGACTCGGTGCGTTTTCGCTGCATCGTGCCGAGACGGCGGACGGCAGGAACGACAGACGGCAGGGGCGGAGGAACGGCGGTGCGGTCTGAATGGTAGTACGTGCGACTCGTGATGCCGTGGTAACTTCAACCGGTCGGACGCGTACGGATGCGCGCCCCTTCCCGTTCTGTTCTTCCGCTCAAGGAGTATCTCTCATGTTCACGAATGTGCGATTCCCTGCGGTGCTGGTCGGCCTGACGTTGGCTGGCGCCCTGCCCGCGGCGGCGCAAGACTCGATCAAGGTCACGAGCGCGCGCGTCTACGAGGGACAGTTCCGCCCCATTCAGCAGGCGTCTGGTGGCATAGGGATGCGTGGTTCGCAGCGCGTCTTCGGGCAGGTGAAGATCGCCACGCGGGAGTCGAGTGAGCGGGTGAAGGTCACGCTCATGATCAATACCAGCCTCAATCAGACGGAAATTCTGAACTGGTCGGTGAATTCGGGGCGGTGCGGAAGCGGGACGGTGCCGCTCATGCCCATCGCGCAGTTTCAGGGGATCGAGATGAGCACCAACGGTCGTGGCGAGCTCGATATTCCTGAAATGCCATTATCCATTCCGCCCAATTCCGGAGCGCTGCATGTGAACGTGTATCGCGGCGGCTCGGGGCTGGAGAACGTGATTGCCTGTTCGAATCTCAAGCTGAACGAGAAGTAAGCGCGGGAGCGAACGCCCTTCCGTTCAGGGTGGCGAACGACAAAAGGGGCGCCGGCAGATTGCCGGCGCCCCTTTGTTGTTCTGGCTGAACCGCTTAGCCGCCGAACGTGTAGATCGGGAGACGGAGCGTTTCGAGTTCCTTGGCCGGAATCGGGAGCTGACGGAAGGTGCCCGTCTGCAGCTGCTCGAGACGACGGTTGTCGAACAACGACAGGCCGTTGGTGTTGAGGAGCTCGACGTCACGCTCGTAGCTGATCGCGTCGAGCAGGGCCGCCGCGTTGGCCGCCACCGGGGCGAGACCACCACGCGTCACGCGGGTCTTGTTGACCAGCGCAGCGGCGCGGTTGAGGTCACCATTCGTGCGGACCAGCGCTTCGGCGATCATGAGATCGTTTTCGGCGGCGATCACGTACGGCATGGCCTTGCCGGCCTTCGTGGAACCGGCGACGGCGAACGAGACGTCGCGCCAGCGGCGGTGGTAGTACGGCGACTGCATGAAGATGCCGCGGGCCGGGTCACCGATGACGGTTCCGAGGAAAACGTAGTCGGTGGTGATGCCCGTGAGGCAGGCGGCCGGCTGACCGGCGCCGGTGCACGGCACGGTGACGGCGCTCATACGACGATCGGTCGAGACCGGGGCGACGTTCGTGCCGTTGTACTTGACCGGCACGTTCGGCGCCATGCGGTTCACGAGACGCTGGTCGACACGCGTCCACGAATCGAGGTTGCCGTAGTTGACGATCTGGCTGTACCAGACATTGTCGCCGTCGTTGATGACGTTGAAATCGATGTCGGTGAGGCCCGTGCCGGTGATGCCCTTGTCGGCGTACGACAGCACGCGCTGCCAGTTCGTCGCCGTGTTTTCCGCACCCGTGCGAGCCGAGAGCATCAGCGTACGTGCCGCCATGGTGTTGGCGATACGCGCGATGTTGCCCGCCGTCTGCGGAACGCTGAGCGGGAGCACGTCGGCATCCCACGTCCAAGTACGGCCGGTCGTGAGGGCGATGACGGCGTCCCAGCTCTTGAGCGCCGAGTCACGCACCTGCGTGTACGGGATGAGCGTGGGTGCCGTGGCGAGATCCGTGCGCTCCGTGATGACGAACGCCTTGTCGAACAACAGCGCCAGGTTGGTGAGCGCACCCGCCTGCGCGAAGAGCGCGGCGGACTGCGTCTTGGCGTTGCCGTCGGCGCCCGGAATCGTGATTCCGGCCGCGAGCGCCTTGAGGGCGTCGTTGGCGGCACCGAGGGCGCCATAGTTGGCGTCCCACGGCTGCACGGTCGCATTGGCGTCGCCGCCAGCGGAGTTGTTGTTGTAGGCGATGCGCGGCTCGAGGTTGTTGAAGCGCATGCCGAAGTTGCCGAAGTTGGCCGTTCCAGCGTCCGCCGTCACCTGGAGCATCATGTACGGCTCCTGGTGGGTGGACGTGAGGAACCAGCTGTTCACCGACGACTTGCCGATCTTGGCCACGTCACCCGGACTGGCGAGTGCGCGGGCAATGTCGGGGTTGTTCGGGTTCGCCACTTCGAGGTCGGCGCAGGCCGCGACAGACAGCATCGCGGCGGGCGCCAGCATCGAGCGAAGGATACGAGTCTTCACAAATAGTCTCCGTTATGTGATCAGCGGGATCAGAACGACACGTCGATCATCGCCGTGATCGTGCGGAAATTCGGGTAGCGGAAGCCGTCGATGCGGAAATTGAAGTCACCGCCCGAGTTGGCTTCGGGGTCGAAGCCGGAGTAGTTCGTCCACGTCAGCATGTTGCGGCCGACGATCGAGAACTTGAATCCGTTCGCCAGACCGTTGATACCGACCTTGCGGAGCAGGTTCGGCGTGAACTGGTAGGCCACGCTGAGCTCGCGGAGACGTGCATAGCTGCCGTCTTCGACGAAGTGCGAGTTGGCGTTCAGGCCGTCGTACAGACCGCCCGAGTACCAGGCGAGCGGGCGACGATCGGCTTCGGGACGGTTACCCTGTCCCTGCGTGCCATGACGGCCGTCCTGATACATCCACTGCTTCGTGAAGTTGTAGATGTCGCCGCCCTTCACACCGTCGATGAGCGCGTACAGCGACAGGTTCTTGAAGCGGAGGTTCTGCGTGAAACCGAACGAGAAGTCGGGGTTCACGTCACCGATGACGACCTGATCGCTACCCGCAGCGTTGCGGAAGGCAATCGGCGCTTCGGCGCCAGTGTTCAGCTGCGCCTTGCGAACGACGTAGCCGTCGCTGTTGACCGTGAACAGGCTCTGATCGAGACCCTGCTGCGCGACTTCGTCCATCGAGCGGAGCCACTTCTTGCCGTAGATGATGCCGAGCGCTTCGCCTTCCGCATAGTAGAAGACGTTCTGGCTCTGACCACCCGCGTTCACGCGGTACGGCGCGCGACCGAGCTTGTCGATACGCTGACGCGTACGGTCGGCGGTGAAGCCGACGTTGTAGCTCACGTCCTTCCCTTCGTACAGACGGCTCTGGAGCGAGAATTCCCACGTCTTGGCCGACACCGTCGCGGCGTTCTGCACCTGATTCTGGAAGCCACCCGACTGCGCGAGCGACAGCGGCACGCGGAGGAAGGCATCTTCTGTGTTACGCTCGGCGTACACGACTTCGGCGTCGAAACGGTCGAGGAACGTCACGTTGAGGCCGTACTCGTTTTCCGTCTGCGTAGCCGGCTTCAGGTTCTTGTTGCCAAGCTGGTTCTTGGTGATCTGGCCCTGGCTGACCGAGTACGTCTCGTACTGGTCGGCGAATTCCGGGCGCACACCGGCAGTACCGCGCGAGGCGCGGAGACGGCCTTCCTGGATGCCGGGGATCTTGAGGTCTTCATTCCAACGCCACGAACCGGACATGCGGTAGAAGCTGGCCCAGCGCGTTGCGGAACCGAAGAGCGACGAGGCGTCACGACGCACGAGGAAGTCGGCGACGTACTTGTCCTTGAAGTCGAAGCCCTGCGAGATGAAGTAGTTCTGCGCGTTACGCGTGGTGCTGCTCGAGCCGACGAAGTTGTTGGCCGGGTTGACGGCGTCGAGGTCGGGCACGCCGACGACGGTGAGCACGTCACCTGAAGCGCTGAAGCCGTTGTTCGTCTGCTTTTCCAGCAGGTACGTCGCACGCGTGGTGGACGACAAGTTACCGAAGAACACCTTCGTGGCGATCGCGTTCGCCTGGAGGTTTTCCGCGACGTTCACGCCGTTCGACAACCCGAGGTTACCGTCCGTCGGGAGACCCGACGAGTTGAGGAAGCCCTTGAAGTTGTAGTTGTTGGTGTTCGTGTTGGAGCGGTCGGTGCCGTACTGGCCTTCGAGGCGCAGCCAGCTGGTCGGCTTGTAGCGCAGGTTGGCCGAGCCGAGGATACGCTCGCGGCGCAGGCCGAGCGACGTGTTCTTGAGGCCGTAGAGCGGGTTGCCACGGGCGTTGGCGGCCCACGACGGAAGCACCGGGTTGAACTCGATCGGATCGTTCGGGCCGTTGGGGCGCGTCAGATCGATGTCGGGCGGCGACTGCAGCAGTGCGAACCAGCCCTGGCTGTCGTTCGGATCGTAGTCGTTGCGGTTGAGCGAGTACGTGAACGACGAGCCGAAGTCGAGCTTCGGGTTGATCTGCTGGTCGATGTTCGCGCGGGCCGACTGACGGAACTGGCCGCTGCGGAACGGCATGACGCCGGCATTGTGGTCCGACGTGAACGAGCTGTTCAGGTTGGTGCCGCCGCGGCGGTAGCCGACCTGGATGTTGTTCGAGTAGAACTGGCCAGTGCCCAGCCATTCCTTGAGCTGGTTGCGGTAGCGGCCGTCGCCCGACGTGGGATACGCGTTGTCGGAGATGAGGCCATCGAGCGGACGCGCGCCAGCGGCGGTCTGCAGGATGGAGCCATCGGGGTTGAGCGTGTAGTTGTGGAACTCGTTGAGCGGCACCCACTTGTTGAGCGACGAGTTACCGATTTCCGAGCGCACCGAGACGCGGGTCGTGCCGTCCTTGATGTCCTTACCACGCTTGGTGGTAATGGAGAGCACGCCGTTGGCGGCGTCGGAGCCGTAGAAGGCCGAGGCCGCGGCACCCTTGAGGACTTCGATCGACTCGATGTCCTGGGCGTCGATGTCGGCGATGGAGAAGCGCGTGATGACGCCGTCGACGATGATGAGCGGCGCGGAGCCGCCGACACCGAGGCTGGTTGAGCCACGGAGACGGATGGCCGGAGCGGCGCCCGGGTTACCGACGCCGAGCGCGACGCGCGCGCCAGCGACCTTACCCGCGAGGGCGGCCACCGGCGAGGAGGCCGGCACGTCCTTGAGCTGTTCCGCCGAGACCTTGGCCACGGAGAACGGGAGCTTCTTGGCCGACTGACCGTCGGCGGTACCGGTGGTGATGATTTCGTTCAGGCGGAACGGGTCCGCCTTCATTTCGAAATTGACCGTCTGGTCGGCCGCCGACAGCGTGATGGGCGTGCTGCGCGGCGTGTAGCCGATGAAGCGGGCCGTGATGATGACCTGCTGGCCGGTCGCGCGACCCGCCGGGATGGTGAGGGTGTAGCGACCCTGCTCGGACGCGATGGCGGAGAGCCCCATCGTCTGGATGGCGACGGTGGCCGGAACCGGCGCTCCCGTACCCTGCGTGGTAACTGTGCCACGGATAACGGTCTGCGCCTTCGCAGCCGCTATCGGCGACATCAGGAGCGCAATGCCGGCCGCTGTACGCAGCACGCGCATTGCTGACTGTGCGCTTCCCATCTGTTGTCCTCTTCTAGGGGGAGTTACTAGCGGTCCTGTGGGGGGACCGGACGGCCCAGCAGGCGACACGTCGCGCAAGCCTGGGCCAAACCTCGTGTTTCTACAACATCACCACCCGCCTACCCGTCACCGTGACAGAAACGGGGGCAAATGTGACGGTTTCGACACATGCGGCGGAACCTAACCGAACCGTTCGACCCAATGCAATGTCACTCGTCCCATCTTCTCACCACTTGACCCACGCGAATTTGTCGTTAAAGGGACTACAGATCACGCCCGGACGACACCGCGTCTCATTCCCGTAACCGCTTGCAAACAAAACGTTTGCGTAGCTTATCGCGCGGGAGGAACCGATGGCGGACGCGCAAATTCGATGGTCAACACGACCAGCTGGGCGACGGGTGTTCGTCCCTTCGTCGCCGCGTCCCACTTGGCGGGCACCAACGCCTCGATAATGGCGCGGCCGAAGGCGTCATTGGTCGCCGAAACCACCGCCAGCGTTCCCCAATCCAGACGCCCGCGCGCGTCGACGACGAACTCCACGGTCGCCTGCCCGCTGACCCCCGCGCGCCACAACGGCTCGGGGTACAACACCTCGAGCTCGCCGTTCGCCAGGGCGGCGGTCGAGTCGACCTGCTCTGCCGTGAGCACGGTCCCCGCCGCCAGTTCCTTCACCAATTCGGCACGGCGTTCGTCGGTCCCCTTCGCCCGCGGCACGCGCGGCTGGGCCGGCCGTGACCAGACGGCCACCACTCCGCACTGCTCGAGCCCGCGCGACCCGATCAGCTCCGGCGGCACCGAGTTCGAGGAGAGGTACAGTTCGATCCCCTCGACCATGTTGAGGTCGATCGATTCGAAATCGAAGTCGGCCGCCGTGGCCGCGAAGCCGTCGATGAACACCAGCGGCTGGCAGGTGCTCGAGCGGAAGCGCACCACCTTGCCGGCGTTCACGCCCCGCGCTGGCGTCGAAATGCGCACGCCGGGAATACCGCGGAAGGCGTCGAGCAGATTGCGATTGCCCGATTGCTCGATCCGCTCGCGCGTGATGAAGTGGCCGCCGCGTTTGGCGTCGAGCCGCTCCCGGTATCCGGCCAGGCGACCGTCGGACGGATCCTTGCGCGCGTTCACATTGAGTACCGCCATCTGTTGCGGCGCCCGCGCCAGTCGCCAATCGGCGACGACCGTTCCTTTTTCGGCGACGGTGACCTCGCGCTGCTGCGGCTGATAGCCAATCCGTCGCACGCGTACCGTGACGGGACCCGCGGGCACGCCGCTGAGCAGGAAACTGCCATCGTCCCGGCTGCGCACCACGGTACCCGATGGCAACCACTGCACCTCGGCGCTCGCCACCGGCGTGCCTTGCACATCACGCACGACGCCGCGCACCGTGCCGTCCGGCACGCGAACCGCACCGCCATACGCGGCCGTGGCCTCGAGCCGCTGCGGCCAAAGCATATGGCCAGCGATCGCTGCAGCGAACACGCTCAGCGAAACAGCGACAGGCATTGGCGACGACATGCGCACGGGAACCTCCAGGCGAAGACGACAGACCCTTCAATCATGCAGGCCGTACACGGGCACGACAATGCCGGCGGCGTGCGGGACTCGCAGTCAGCGAGCAAGCCCGAGCACGGCACGCAGCTGCGCCAGCGCCGGAAACTGCGGATGCAATCGCTGCAACTCCGTAGCAGTGGCACGAGCCGCCGGAATATTCCCGGTCACCGACTGGGCCAGCGCCAACTGATACAGCACATCCGCGCGCCCGGGTTGCAGCCGCTGCGCCAACTCCAGCAACTGCACCGCCTGCGGCCACCGCTGCGCGTCGCCGGCGATGCGCGCACGCACCAGCGCCAACTCCGCCGACGGCTCCAGCGCGAGCGCCAGTTCGAATTGCGTGTCGGCCTCGGCGAATCGCCGCGCCCGGAACAGCGCGGCGCCGGCGAGCTTGTGCGGTTCGGCAAAGATGAATTGGTCGTTGGCCAGGCCGCGGTACTCCTGCACGGCCTGCGCCGTATCGCCCGCAGCCTCGAGCCGGCGCGCCAGTTCCAGTTTGGCCAACTCCCACGGCCGCGCCCCACCCGCCACAAGGAACGCGAGCGTATCGGCCGCATTCTGTGGCACGTAGGTCGCGCGATAGTCCCCCTGCTCCGTCACCGCGACGAACGGCCATCGTGCCGCGAGCGCGGCGACGCGATGCTGCGCAATGCGTTCATCGAACGGCGTCACCGCCACCTGCTGCTCGTACGCGGCCATCGTGCGAAGCCGCGTACTGTCGATGGTGATGCCAGAAGGTGGTGCACTGCGCAGCGTCGTGAGAAACACGTTCGCAATGAGCTGCACGCCCGCGCGGTTGGGGTGCACGTGTTCGAGAAAGAGCTCGTGGCCGGGCGCACCCGCCGGACTCTGCGCCGCGAACGCTTCCGCGACGGGGACGTAGTGCACACGCGCCGACGATGGCGACGCGCCGCCTCGCTGCGCGACCCGTTGCACGACACGTGCGACCACCGAGTCGAACACGCCGGGCGCGCGAAAGCGTACGACATCGAGATCGCGCGCGCGAACGTAGGCCGAGCGCGCCGCGCTGCTGTCGCCGGAAGCGAGCATGGTGACGGCCTGCGCGAACGTGGCCCGCGCCGCATCGTTGCCGGCCGATGCAAACGGCGCCTGATCACGCACATTGGCCGGCGTCGACGCGATGTACAGCGGCACCCCGGCATCGACGATACGCTCCGCAATGCGCGTGAGATTCTCGTCAAACTGCTGCACCCCGACGCGAAACGCCGGGCCGTCCACCGGGACTTCCTGCCCGTTCGTGACGGATTCCATGAAGCTTGCGGCCGACGGATTGACGGCCCCCGCCGCACTTCGTGCACGACGTTGCGCGACGACACGATTGAGCGCGCGCACCGATCGTAGCTGCTGCAGCGCGACGAAGGCCCGTGTCAGCGACGGACTGGCGGCGAGCCGAATGGCGGAACCGGCACCAAGTGCACCGACGAACTCGTTGTGCCCACCGTAGTACAACACGGCGTCAGGCTGTTGCGCGAGTAGCTGCGGGAGCACGTCGAGCATCGCGTAGCTGTTCGTCGCCGCAATACCCACGGTGACCACTTCGACGTCGCGATCCGGCAGCGCATCGGTGAGTGCGGCATCGAGCAGCCGCGCAAAGGAGCCAGTGCGCGGATACGGGAAGCCCTGCGCCGACGACTCGCCCAGCACGAACACCCGGAAGCCGTTGGCGGCCTTGGTGGCGCGAAAGAACTCGAGATTGGGTGCCGGCGGCGACGGCTCTCCGGGAAACCAGCGCGCCGCGACGACGGGATTGGCCATGAGCCACTCGCCGTTCCCCGCGGCGGCGGTCACGAATAGGGGCAACTCCCCGGCAGGCCACGCGACACGCATGATCCCCTCGATGGCACCGAAGAGCAGCAGCGGCACCATGAGCGCAATAGCGGTGAACCAGCGCGAACGTGACGTCGTCATCCGATCAGAAGATCGAGTAGATCAGCGGCGCCAGCACCGACCCCTGGGCCAGCACCACCAGCGTGCCAAGGACCACGAACACGAGAACGATGGGGAGGAGCCACAGCTTCTTGTTGGTGCGGAGAAACGCAAACAGTTCGCGCAGAATGGTCATGCGTCAAAACTGCCGTTCCATCGCGGCGCGCGCCACGGCCTCGTCGCGCGCGGGCCGCGTTACCCAGTACGACGCCGCATCGGGATCGCGCGCGAGCGGGCTGCGTCCGAGGCGTCGCCGCAGAATACCCACGGGTACGAAAGCCAGCCACCAGAGCGCGGTGAAGAGCACGGGCGTGGTGATGCGCCCGAGCAGATGCCCGAGCGCCATCCAGAGGCGCACCACAGGCACCAAGACGCGCGGCGCGACAATACCCAGCACCATGACGACGGCGCCGATGGTCGTCGCCGCAGACACCAGCACCCCCGAGGCGCCGGACTTCTGCCGGAACGTCGCCACGGCAGCGAGCAGCAACAGGGTGGGCCCCACCGTGAACGCAAAGCGGCGCGGCGACGGCAGTGCGTCGGCGGGGGATGTCGTGTGCATCGCGGCCATCAGTCCGGCTCCAGCGTGACGTGCCAGCGCGCATCGCCAACGGTGGGCTGTGCTGTGCGCAGCACGAAGTACGGGCCAATGGCCAACGCGTCGATATCGGTGCGCATGAGACACGCGTAGGCGTCGGCGGGCGAATGCACCACCGGTTCACCACGGATATTGAAACTCGTATTCACGAGCACCGGACAGCCAGTCCGGGTCGCGAACGCCTCGAGGACGGCACGCAATCCAGGCGTGCGTGCCGCCGTGACGGTTTGCACGCGCGCCGATCCGTCGCGGTGCGTGATGGCCGGCAGTGGCGGCGCATCGACACGCACCGGCACTACCTGCAGCATGTACGGCGACTCGTCGCCTTCGATGCCATCGAAGTATTCATGCGCACGCTCGGCCAACACGGCCGGTGCAAATGGACGGAAGTTTTCGCGCAACTTGATGTGCGCGTTGAGCCGCTCTTGCATGTCGTGCTTACGCGGGTCGGCCAGAATCGAGCGCGCTCCGAGGGCACGCGGCCCGAACTCCATGCGCCCATCAAACCACCCGACAATTCCGCCATCGGCGAGACACTCGGCGGTCCGCTGCACGACGCCGTCGCGCCCGAGCGTTTCGACGACGGCGCCCTGTGCCGCCAGGTCGGCCGCGATCGCGTCGTCAGAGAACGAGGGGCCGAGCAGCGCGCCGTGCATCGTGTCGTGCATGGTCTCGTGCTTCGCCGCCTCAACGCTGTCGCGATGTCGCGCACCACCGAAGTACCGATGCCATGCCAGCAGTGCGGCGCCGAGCGCACCGCCGGCGTCGCCTGCCGCTGGCTGCACCCACAAGCGGTCGACGAACTTTTCGCGCTTGAGTGTGCCGTTCGCGACCGCGTTGAGCGCGACACCGCCAGCCATGCACAGATCACGCACGCCGGTCTCGCGAACCACCGAGCGCACCATGCGCTGCACGATCATCTCGGTCAGCTGCTGCACCGACGCCGCGAGATCCATATCGCGTTGCGTGATGGGCGACTCGGGCATGCGCGGCGGTCCATCGAACAACGCGTCAAAGTGCGCGGTCGTCATGCGCAAGCCATCGACAAAGCCGAACGGCGAACGATGCAGCCGGAACGAACCGTCGTCGCGCAGATCGACAAGCTCGCGCAGCATGACGTCGAGATAGCGCGGCGTGCCGAACGGCGCGAGCCCCATGAGCTTGTACTCACCGGAGTTCACGCGGAAGCCGGCGTGATACGTACACGCCGAGTACAGGAGTCCGAGTGAATCGGGGTAGCGGAGTTCGTGGGTGAGGCGGAGCGACGCGCCACTGCCCACCCCCATGGTGGCCGTCGCCCATTCACCCACGCCATCAATGGTGAGCACGGCCGCTTCGGCAAACGGCGAGGGGAAAAACGCACTCGCCGCGTGCGACTCATGATGTTCGCACCAGAGGAGTTTGCCGGTGTAACCGTTCAAGCCCCGGCGAATCGCGCCATCGAGATCGATTTTGTCGCGGGCCCACAGGGGGCCACCCTTGAGGAACGCGCGCCACCCACGCGGCGCCGTCTCCAGCCAGCTCTCGAAGAGGCGGTCGAGATGCAGGATGGGCTTCTCGTAGAACGCCACCGCGTCGAGCGCACTGGCGGTGAGCCCGCCTTGCTTTAGACACCACGCCGCGGCCTGCGCCGGGAAAGCCGCGTCGCCTTTCCGACGCGTGAACCGTTCTTCGGAGGCCGCCGCGACGATGACCCCATCCTGCACGAGGCAGGCGGCGCTATCGTGAAAAAAGGCGGAAATCCCGAGGACGGAGGTCATGGGGGCGGAAGTTAACAGCGTCCCCTCCGCCCCTGTCGTCTAGAGCCCTGCGGTCTGCAGTCTCGGCGCGATGCGGCGGGATCATGCCGAGTACGCAGACGGCAGCAACTACAGATGGCAGGAGCGCAGCCACTGCGGTTTTACTCCGCCCCTGCCGTCTAGAAGCCTGCCGTCTGCCCTCTCGGCGCGATGCGGCGGGATCACGCCAAGTACGCAGACGGCAGCAACTACAGATGGCAGGAGCGCAGCCACTGCGGCTTTACTCCGCCCCTGCCGTCTAGAAGCCTGCCGTCTGCCCT
Source organism: bacterium (assembly GCA_027484025.1). Classification (GTDB taxonomy): domain Bacteria; phylum Gemmatimonadota; class Gemmatimonadetes; order Gemmatimonadales; family Gemmatimonadaceae; genus Gemmatimonas. The sequence goes on along the minus strand of JAIXTI010000158.1, from coordinate 17,911 downwards.
CTCGGCGGGATGCGGCGGGTCCGCGCCGAGACGGCGGACGGCAGCCACACAGACGGCAGGCGCGCAGGAACTACCGCCGCACCAACCCTGCCGGCGTCCAGTTGAAGCCGATGGCGAGGGTTTCGTCGGAGCCGACCAGATCCGACCCGCTGAACGAGGCGGACACCCGGACGCCGAACTGGCGGTTCACCTGCCAGTGGCCGCCCACATCGAAGTTGGCGCTGAGATTGGTGCGCGAGTCCTTATTGGCGCCGCAGCTGCCGCAGGCGTCGATGGAGAGGCGCGGATGCACGAACGGAGTAAGGGACATGTTCTGATCGAGCTCGAACGTGTGCCCCACGCTTACGCCAAGGGGCACGCGGAAGGCGGTGCGGTTCCCACCGAATGCCGCACCGACACCGGCGGTGAAGAGCACATCCAGCGGCTGCTCATTGGTGGCACGCGTAAGCTCCTTGCCCAGTCCACCGCCCACGAACAACAGCGGGTCGACGCCACCCTTGGGATCCGCAAAGCCGCCGTCGAGCTGCCAGTGAAGGCCCTTGCCAGCCCCTTCGCGCCATTGGAAGACGAACGACGTGCCGGCGCCTCCGACAATGGCGGCCGTGTAGTCGCGGGTGCTGGCCCGTGGCGTCTGCATGGAGGGGTAGTTGTAGGCCTGCGCCTGAGCGCTCGCCAACGGGGATACCAGCGAAAGCGCCAGCGCCGTGACCGACAGGACAGACGTACGACACCACGAAAGACGCACCATGCTCGACTTCTCCTGAAAAGAATTGGGACGACTGTGCGGTTGTTGGTGTACAACAGCCCGCACGCTTGAGATTATCCTGTAACAGTTGCTGCTACTACCTCGGCGCCGGTGTCCGGGATCCCCGGTCTGCCCCCAATTCGAGCTTCCATGCGCGTACACCTGCTCGGTGCTTGCCTATTGCTCTGCTCTCCGGCCGGTGATCAGCTGAGGGCGCAGGAAACCACGCCGTCCCAACCACCGGGGCGTGTGCGCACATACGAGACATCGCCGGCGGTGGATTCGTTGCTGGCGGAATCCCGTCGCCTTGTCCTTTCAGGAGACACCAGCACGGCGCTCACCGCCTTGGGGCGTGCGCAGGATCTTGCCCCGCGGAACCCTGAAGTACTCTATCAGCGCGGGGTCCTGCTGTCGCGCACGACGTTTCTGCGCTTTGGTGATGTACCTCGCAATTTCGTGGCATGGCGGCTGCTCGATCGGGCGGCCGAGATCGATCCCACCAACGCGCGGTATCTGCTCGAAATTGGACGGATACGGCTGCTGACGCCGCTGCTACGCGCCGAAGCCGAACGCGTCATGCGGAAAGCACTGCGGGTGGCCGAGTCGCAGCAGGATGATGCCATGATCGCCGAGATCACCTGGGAACTGGGGCAGATCAAGGAACGGCGCTATCTCACGGCGAAGGATCGCTACATGGTGCCGCAGGCCGGTCTCATTTTCGAGCCCGACCTGGCCATGTACCGACGCGGCTACACGCGGGAGTTTCTCGAGTCCAACTCCCGACCGATTGAGAATATCGGGGCCACGGATCGCACCGAAGCCGAAGAGTTGTATCGTCGCGGACTGGCGGCGGTCCCGACCTACGAGCCGAGCGCGATTGGCCTGTTGGGGCTGCTGTATGACCAGCGTCGATACGAAGAGATGCGCCGCGTCGTGCAGCCATTTCTCGACGCAAGCTCCGGTGGCGCCAATCTGCGCCTGGCTGCGGGACTCGCAGCCTACCGGGTGAACGACGCCACGGCCGCCGACTCCCTCTTCGAGTCGGGGCTCCGCCGCTTTCCCGAGGACGAGCGGCGCGAGATGACGAACCTCGGGCGCATTTTGCGGCGGCGCGATTCAGTCGCGTACGACGCGCTCTCAGCGGCGGACCGTCGCCTCACGGATTCGTCGTACTGGGAAGCGGCCGATCCGCTGCTTGAAACTCCGGAGAACGAGGCGCGCCTGGAATTCCTGGCGCGCATTGCCGCAGCCCAGCTGCGATTCTCGAGCGTCGACATGCGGCAGAGCGGATGGCGCACCGATCGCGGGCTCATTCTCGCTCGTTACGGCGAGCCACCCGTTATCGCCACGTTTGCAATCGACAACGCCGCCGATGCGGCGGAGACCGCGGGGCGCATCACCACTGTGTGGTACTATCCGCGCAAAGACCGGCAGTTCGTCTTCTCCGGACCGCCGGCCATGAACTACGCCACCTTTGCCGGTCCTATGCGCGGCCTGGCCGAAGAGTCGCGTGAGGACGCGCCGTTCCTGCTCGACAACGTGACCGCGCTGCGTGCCATCGACAGCGTGTCGGTGCAACTCTCGCGCTTCCGCGGCGCGACCGACAGCACGTCGCAACTGGTGGTCGCGCACGCGGTCGACCCTCGGCGCCTGTATGGCAACGTCGATCTCGCCGAAGGCTCGCTGTTCACCAGTCTGTATATGGGACGTCCGCTCAACATGCGGCAGGTTCGTCGCGACACGATCAACGTGTCGCTGCCCGCGAGCTCGTGGCTTACGCGCACCTTCGTGCAGGGTGTCCCCGCCGGTCCGCTGCGCGTTCGCGTTGAAAGCACCGACGCCAATGTGTCGAGTGCCGTGGCCCGTGCGCACGTGGAGCTCGACATTGCGCGCGCGCGCCGCGACGTCCTCGAACTGAGCGACGTCATGATCTCCGAGCGCGTGACGTCGACCGACGAGCCGCGAGATGGATGGCAGCGCGCCGGCATTGTGCCGCGCGGCGATCTCACGATGGGGCAGCGCGAGCCGTTCTCGGTCTACTGGGAGACGTACGGATTGCGCCCTACTCCCGATCAGCGACTCAAGGCTGAGGTCAGCTTCAAGGTGACGCTGGTGGAAATCGACCGGGCCAACAAGCAGGGCGCGATACGCTATCTGCTCGATGCCGCCGATCTCGTTGGACTCACGCGTGAAGGCAACGAAGAACTCACCGTGCGCTTCACACGGGAGGTGCCAGCGGGAACGAGCGACCGCGTCCCCATGGTAAACACCATTGGGTTGGGGACCTCCCCCGCTGGCCTCTACCGACTCGATGTTATCGTCACCGATCTTGTGTCGGGCCAATCTGCACGTTCCGCTCGCTTCTTTCGCGTGTCCCGCTCATGACAAACCTGCCCTCCGCTCGCAGTGCCACGCGCCCGCCATCGCTGCCGCGATGGGTAGCTGGTGCGGCCGCGCTCCTCACCGCCGCGCCGCTGTCTGGCACGATCGCGCAAAGCACTGGCTCGACGCGCACCGCGCTCGGCGCGGCCGAGACGATAGGGCCGCTCCCCAACGATCACCGCTTTCGCTGGATGACGGCGGGCGCCGCAATCGGGAGCTCCATGGCGGTGGGCTACTACTATGCGAGTGAGCGCGGTGAACGCGCCGGCAAATGCGGACCATGGAACTGCGCACTGCCATACCTCAGTGTGAGCGGCGCCCTTACGGGACTGTTCTTGGCGCGCGAATTCGCGGCGCAGCGTCGCGCGAATGCGCCGCGTGCTGGTGACGCGCTCTCCTTTGCAGCAACGCGCCTGCGCCTTCCGGCCGAGGCGATTGCCGTGGCGATGAACGACTCGCTCGTGTTCGCGGTCACCGACAGCGGCGTCCAGGTGCTGAGCAACACCGCGCGCCCCGTGGCGCTGCAGCGACGCGGCGCAGGGCTGAGCCTCATGCGACGGATTGCGGTGAGCAACCGCGACGCCTCGTTGCTCATCGGCACGGGCAACGCACTCTGGCAGACGCCCATTGCCAGCGGGCGCTTGGCACGAGTGTTGAGCGGCGCGGTCGACGCGATGGCGGCGAGCAACGACATCGTGCTCGTTGCGGAAGGCGCACGCATGCAGATTCGTCGACTGCAGGAGGGTACGACCAAGGTCGACACACTGGTCGCACCTGGTCGCGTGTCGGCGGCGCACTACGACGAGTCGGCGCAGCGCTGGTGGGTGAGTGCCGATTCGGGATTGTACGAGGTGTTGATGCCCGCAAGCGACGCGGAGAAGCCCGTGCTCGTCATGCGGGCCGCAGCCGGTGGGCAGGCGAACGCGATTGCGAGTGGCACCAACTGGATTGCGGCGGCGAGCGGGACGGAGGGTGTGATCATCTGGACACGCGACATGCTCGCGGCGCGGCCGGCCGGCGTGCAGCAGCAACCGTGGCGCCTCAAGGGCGAGCCGCGCTTTGCGTTCGACATGGCATTCATGGGGAACGACCTGTTCGTCGCTGGCGGCGTCGACGGTGTGACACGGATTCAGCTGCTCCCCACCCCCAGCATTCTCGGCGCGTCGCGCCAGGCTGCGTACGCCACCACGATCGTCGCACGCAACGGGGTGCTTTGGGTGGGCGACCGGAATGGGATGGAGATGGTGCGGCTGGTGCCATAGATGAACCGCGGTTCCTCCGCTCCTGCCGTCTAGAACCCTGCCGTCTGCAGTCTCGGCGTGATCCCGCGGCATCGCGCCGAGACTGCAGACAGCAGGGTCTTAGACAGCAGGGGCGCAGTGCCATACGAACAAAAAGGGCGCCGGGGATTTCTCCCCGGCGCCCTTTCGTTTTCTGTGCCGCGAGTTGCTTAGCGGAACGAGATCGACGACGGGTTGTTGACGTTCATGACGATACCCGCGCCCATGCGCCCAACCGGGGCGAACTTGCTCTGGAGTGTGACGAACGTCCAGGCAAATTCACGCCACGGCGTGTTGCTTACGATGCTACCGGCAATCGTATCTGCCGCCACGCGATGCTGCGCGGCGAAGATGGCCGGTGTCGGCGTGCCGAACATGAACAGCGGATCGGTGATCTGCGTGTCGGCGTCGTAGAAGCTCTTGCGACCCGGGAACGGCGTCGCCTTCTGCCCGAGACTGACCGTATCGATGAAACGGCCGAGCGTATCGGTGCGCACCGCCCACGCCTCGTAGAAGTAGCCCACCGGCGGCCGATAGTAGTTCGAGTCGGTCACCGTGTAAATCGAGCCACGCACTTCGATGCGACCACGCGGGATGATCGGCATGCTGCTGGCGCTGAAGGCCAACGGGCCGAACGGCTGGTTCGCGGCCGTCGACGTGGCGAACACGAACTCTTCGGTCGTGCGCGCCGCGAAGTTTCCGAAGCGCACAGCAGCCGTGAGGCGGCCACCGAGCGCGGCGGCTTGGCTGCGGCGGGCCCAGAGGGCACGACGCGCACCAGGCGTTGCGCCCGGGGTTCCCGTTTCGACCGACACGATGATCGTGTTGGCCGAATCGATATCGGCGATGCCGATGGCGGCGCGGGTGGTCGCGAACCGGAAGATCCGGTTCTGGCCACCGTTCGAGAACTGGTTCACCGTGCCCAGCGTCGTCGTCGCCGAGGTGGGCACCTGATCACCGGACGCATTGAGCGTGGTGTCGGCGCGGAACTGCGTGAGCAGCCCCGTGGCGCGGACGAACTTGGTGGCGGAGTCGTTGCCGACCCACACGACATAGTTCGCACCGGTGAGCGAGTCGAGACCGGCGAGTTCGACGATGATCGAGTCAGCCGCCGGCGTGGCCGACGCGTTCGGCGCCGCCGGGAAGATGGCGCGACCACGCGGAAGATTCGCCGCAACGCGCGTCAGGTTGGCGCCGAAGCCGCGAGCGCCGACCGGCGCCGAGGTGATCGCACGCTCTTCCTGACAGGCCGCCGTGAGCGCGAGCGCGCAGACAGCGGAAGAAAGCACCGCAAAACGCATGTGTTTCATGGTTAGTTGCCCCGCGCGCTGCGAGGGATGTACCGGAAGCCAAGGGTCAGCATCAGGTTGCCAGCCGTGTTCTTGGCAGCCGGAACCGCCGGGAAGTCTTCCGGGAACACCGTGTTCCGATTGCGTCCACCAGCCGGATCGATGAACGACCGGTCGAAGTTGCGCATCGTGAGCTGACGGGCATCAAGCTGGATGCCGGTCGTCTCGTTGAACTTGATCCAGACGCCAGCACCAAGGGTGAACGAGGACGAGTTCTTGATGGCCGCTTTCCCGTTGATTTGGGTGTCGAGCAGCATGGTGTACGTGCCGACGCCCCCCATGACGAACGGGGTGATATGCTTGGTGGGATAGCGTGCGACACCGAAGGCGCCGAGGTGAATGGTGTTCACCGGCTGACCAGCATACTGGTAGTAGATCGTGTCGCCGCCCGCATTGGTCGGGTTGCCGTAGCGCAGACGCACTACGAAATCCTCCTGATGCGTATTGCCACGCGAGACGTCAACCGACACGCCCGTGCCGAAGTACTTGCTGAGCGAGTACTCGGTATCGAGACCGACCACCCCGGCGAGATCGAGGCTGGACGAGCGTTCCGGCGTCACCGTCCCCAGCCGGGTGGTGACGCTGAAGCGCTTGTTCTGCACCTGGGCCTGCGCGGTCGTTGCTGCCAACGCCACGAGCGTGGCCGCAAGATAGAGGCGCTTCATCGGCCCACCTCGAAGGAGAAGATCTGGACGTTCTGGAGCGCGCCGGCACCCTGATACGAGTAGTCGAAGCGCATCTGACGGCCGAGGAGCGGCACCTTGATACCGAAGCCACCCGCGAGACCGAGCGTAGCGGCGTTGTCGACGCCGGTGTCACGATCGTCGTTGTACATGCGCTTGCCGCCGCGCACGAAGAACATGTTCTTGTAGCCGTACTCGAGGCCGACCGCGTACTGCGTGGCGATATCGGTACCGTCGGTGAGCGTGAACTCGGTGTGCAGGCTGTTGTTACCACTGCCCTTGCCGAAGAGCGCGTCGGCGGTGCCGAGGAGCTGCGAGCCGAGGGAGAACTGGAACGTCACGGGCAGTTCCGTGGGGCGCGTCCAGAGGTCCACGCGACGGCCTTCCTGCAGCTGCGAGCCGTCCGTGGTCTGAATGACGCGCTGCAGCAGCGCGCCACTCGCCCGTGCGGACCGGCCCACGTTGCGGATGGCGCCGCCAATGGTGACGCCATAGAGCCCCGTGTTGAACTGCGTGCCGATGTCAGCCGCCACCCACGACGTGCTGGCGTCGGTGATGCCTTCGTTGATGTACTTGATTTGCGTGCCGACGTTGAGGCGGTCGGTAAGCCGCCTGGCGTAGCCAATCGACGCCGCGCTCGAGGTCCACGAGAACGTGGATCCACCAAGGCGCTCACCGAAGGGATTGGCTTCGGTCGTGCGCTTGATTTCGCCCGAGGAGAGCGAGTTGAGCGAGACGCCGACGACGCCGCCGAGGAGCGGCACATTGATGGCCGCGTACGACTGCGTGAGGCCGAGGTCGCCGTAGAGGTTCTGGTAGCCACCCGCGAACGAGATCGCCTCGCTCGTCGCGGCGCCGGCCGGATTCCAGTACCACGACGTCGGTCCGTTGACCGTGCTGCCGATCGCACCGGCGAGGGCGCCTCCTCGGGCGCCCACACCAATGTGCAGGAAGTTGCCGCCACGCGTGCCTTGACGCGTGGCCTTCGTTTCAGGCGTCGGAAGGAGACCGCCTGGACCCTGGGCGCTCAACGGCGCTGCCAGCAGGGTCGTGGCGGCTCCGAGAACGCCGATGTTCCGTAAGATCTTCATCTCGACTCCGTTAACGGATGATCACGAACTTGCCGCGATACACCTGGTTCTTGCCCTTCTCACCAGTGGCGGTCACGACGAACAGGTAGAGCCCCGATCCGAGGTCGATGCCTTCGCGTGTGCGGAGGTTGTAGGCCAGGTCACCCGACGTGGAGTTGTTGCCGGTACGCAGCAGGTCGCTGGCCGTCCACGTGAGTTCCTGCAGGTACTGGCCGGAGACCGAGTAGATGCGGATCGTGCCCTGATCGGGCAGCCCGGTGAAGACGATGTTGCCGACCGACGTACGGTTGGCCGCGTTGATGTCGTCGATGTCAGCGCGGACGATGTACGGGTTCGGCACCACGCTGATCTTCGACAGCATTTCCTTCGTGATCTCGGGGGCCGTGGAGAACGGCGTGGCCACGAGACTGAAGACGGAGCGCGGATCGAAGGTCTGGGTGAGTTCGAAGTACTGCGTCCAGTTGGCCGCGACCGGCAGATACCCACCCGTCGGCGTCGCGCCGCGCGTGTTGATCACCAGCGGGTTACAGGTCTGGGCGTCGAAGGTCGTGGGGCGGGTTCCGCTGGCCACGGCGTTCGAACCACACGCCACCATGAACTTGCTGATACCGATGGAGTCAACAAGGATACGGATGGGGCGGAAGGCCGTCGCACCACCTTCAGCATCGGGGCCCATGACGAGCGTACGCACGCCGCCAATGGAGACCGCACTGTCGGTCGGCACGCGCTGGATGACGAAGAGCGTGTCACCCGGGAGCCAGAGCGAATCGGGCACGTTCACACGGATGGTGTCGTTGCCGGAGCCCATGAGACGCGTACGCGCCTGCGCCGTCGGGCGGGCCAGCATCGCGAACCGCACATCTTCCACGCGTCCGTCTTCGGGATCGGTGTACTTCATGGTGAAGGGCACGCGCACCCGCACCAGCGGACGCGTGGCCGTCGCCCCGATCATCGCGTTGAAGCGCGCATCGGTGATGGTGACGTTCGTGGCCAGCTTCGACACTTCATTGAGCGAGGTGTCGATGGTGGCCTGCAACGCCTGCGGCGGATCAAGACGGAACGGCGCCTTCGGGCCCCACGGGTCCGTGAGCCACGTCATCGTGTAGGCACCACCGCGCACACGCTTGGGCTGCGTGTTGCCGGTGATCGAGATGATCGGGCGGACCGACACCGTGAACTGACGGGCGTTCGGCTGGATCGTGTCGCCCGGCGCGCGCAGGATGTAGTCACGGTCGCGGATCGTTCCCGAGAACAGCTGCTCCTGACGCATGCCGGTGGCGGCGTTGGAGCTGTCTCGCGAGCGAACCGTGTAGCCCGGATACAGCGGCGACGTGAGCTGATCACGATCGAAGTTGGCCGCGTATTGGTCGTTGGTGATGTAGATGGGTCGACCGTCCTGCGTGACCCACACGTAGCCCATGTTGCCTGCCGCCGACGACACCGTGTCGACGAAGAGGCGCGACGAGCCCGTCACACCGCGGGCCGTGCCGGTGAAGAGACCGGTGCCAACGCGCACCGGGATATTCGCACTGGCCGTGAACTGCTGCTCACGCGCCACGAAGTTGACCACACGCGTACCGGTAGGCGACGTGGTGGCACTCGGCACGATGTAGCGTGCCGAGATCGTGGTGGAGGCAGCGCTGGTGAGCGTGTCGATCGTCTTCCGAACGATGAACTGGTTCGCGAAGATCATGCGTGTGCGGCCCGTGACGTCGTTCGAAATGGCGCCAACGGTCACGTCCTGGGTGGCCTTACCAAGCACCGTCGCGGTATCGACGCGGGCGAACCGGCGTCCTGCCGCATTGGTGATGGGCGCGTACACCGTAATGGTGGTCGGGCCGCTACCAGCCAACGCCGCACTGATCGTGTCCTGCGTGATGTTGAGCGCGTCCTGCACGTTGGTGGCAACGAAACCCGCCGCGGTGCTGTCGACGAGACGGAAGTCCGAGAACCCCTTGGTCCGCGTCACGAGCGAGTAGACATACGTCCGGCCGCCCATCACGAATTCCGAGACGTTACCGGCGTCCGGTACACCGTTGGTGTAATTGGTAAATGCCCACGGACGCCACTGGAACGCCGGGACACCGGCGTCAATGTTGCGCGTAGGGGCATCGACGCAGGCACCAACGTTACCGCTGCTCGTCGTCCACGTGTTGCCCTGGTTGCAGGACTTGAAGATCATCACCTGCGCGACGTTGTCATTCGCGCGCGCCGTGAGGCGGGCCAGCAGGCCGGGATTGAGGCGGAGAATACGACGCACGCTGCCGACGTTGTCGATCGAGTCCTGACGGATCTTCGCGATCGCGCGCAGCATGAACTGGTCGACCGGATTGAGACGCGGATAGCGGATCGTGATCTGCGCACCCACCGACGCGTCGGCCACACCGGCGCGCGTCGAGTCAACCAGCTCGGCCGATGACACCGTGTAGGTCACACCGGGCACGATGGTCGGCAGTGGCGCCGGCGTCGGACCGGCGTAGTTCGTGAGGTAGCTGTTGAGCATGGCGTCCACACGCGTGCGCGTCTGGAGCGAGTCCGCACCCCACGTGAAGGCAAACAGGAACTGCGTCGTGTCGTTGGCCTTGAGACGGAAGGGGCCAGCGGTCACGGTGTTCATGATGTTGCCCCAGCTCGCATTGCGATAACCACCGGGGATGGTATCGCTCCAGAGCACATGGCAACCGCGGCTGCCGCAGCCCGGCACCGAGATGGTGTCCTGGATGCCGTCCTTGTTGTAGTCCCAGCGACCGAACGGCCGACCGGTGACCGGGTTGATCGTGGCACCCGGGACGAACTTGTTGAAACGGGCCTGCGCCGCGTCGGGGACGACGCCGCTGAACTCTTCCGGCATGAACTTGAAGAGGTAATCGCCCACGCCGAGCTGCGCGGGAGTACGGCCGTCGAGGTAGTCGGCTTCGATGCCCGACACCTGACCGTACGCGCCGCGCATGCTGAACTGCAGGTTGTTGTTACCGAACCCACCGGCCGCCGCGTGGTTGTACGTGATCGTGTCGCCCGCGTTCGGATGATTGGGGGCGAAGTACGGGCTGGCCGGGTTGCTGAACAGCTTGTTGCGCAGGTCGCCCAAGGGCGACTTGAGGAACGAGATGACCATGGCGCCACCGCCGAAACCGGCAGCGGTGCTGTTGCAGCCCGCCGTCTGGCCCGGGTAGCGACGCGGGTACGACGTCGCGTTGCAGAGGCCGGACGCGCCGGAACGCACGATGTACACCGAGCCTTCCTGCGGCTGGAAGTACATGGCGTTGGCGTTCTGGTTGGACGCCATACCGGGGCCGAGGCCATAGTACAGCGAGTCGTAATCGACGCCCACGCCGTAGACGTCGGCGCTCTTGTTCACCATCGTCATCTGGTACCACAGGGTGTTGCGCACCGCCGGGTTACCGAACTGGAAGGCCTCGATCTTGAACTCGATACCCAACGGGTAGCCCTGTTCGCTGGGCGCGCCGGCGCCACCGGCCACGACCGAACCGTACCGGAGCTTCTGCTCGCGGTAGTAGTCGGACATGTACGAGTAGATCTGCTGCGTGCCGAGGGCGTTGGTCGGGTCGTACTGCGACGTCGGGATCTTCCACTCATCCCAGGAGAAGCCCGTGGGGTTCGCCTTGAAGCGCGTTTCCCACGTCGCGTCAGGAATGACGGGCTTGCCCTTGAAGCCTTCGGAGCCCCACGTGACGGGGCAGTCCTTCATGGCCAGCAAGGAGTTGCCGAGGAAGCGGAACGTGTTTGGGTCGCCGCGGCAGGAGCCGTCGTTGACCGACGTGACGCCGGAGAAGGTCTTGCCGAACTGTCCGTCGCCGGCGCCGAGCGACACCTTGCGCGGGTTACCGACCGTAAAGGTGAAGAAGCCCGTGTAGCCCGGCGAGCCGAGCATGGTGCGGGCGTTCGGATACACCGCGCGGATCTTGCGCCATTCGTTGGGGCCTGCGCCGCCAACGATGGGCATTTCGAAGTAGAAGCCGCGCTGCGCAGCCACGCACGCCGTGGTGCCGGCCGCCTGGTTGGAGACTGGGCCACCTTCGTTCTGCGTACCACCGCCGATATCGCCGCTGGCGCGGAAGGTGGCGCAACCGAAATCTTCGGCGGCAAAGAGGTTGAACGCGCTTGACGACGCGCCCAGCTGCTTCGTGACGAACGTTCCGTCAGCGCGCATGCTGTCGATGCTGGTAATCGGAGGCGTGAGCCCCCGCTGCGCCTGCATCGCACTGGGCACACCGAACGCCCCACCGGCCACGACGAGCGTCGCGGCGGCCGCCCGAAGGCGGCGCCGCGCCGTCGTGGCGCGAGGGCTGATGGAATTCTTGATGAAAGTCATCGTGCTCGGGAGGGGGACTTAGAAGCTGACGGTGATGCCGGTGAACAGGCTGCGGCGTGCACCGATGAATTCAGGCTGGTCGAAGCCGGTGGACGTGGTGACGTCACCGGTGTTGCCAACGCGGCGGTTCTGGAAGTCGCGCAGACCGGCGTCGCAGTTACCGGTGTTCGCAAACACCTGGGCGCAGTTCTTCCGGTCGAGCAGGTTGGCCACGCGGAAGAAGGCCGAGTAGTTCACGTTGCGGATCTGAAAACGCTTGTCGAGCTGCAGGTTCACGTTCTGCACGTTGGGCGCCGTACCCGAGTTGATGTCGGATGCGTTGTTCGTCACGCCGATGTTGGCGAGCGACGTCGCGCGGATGGGCGTGTAGGGCAGGCCGCTGGTGATCGAGTACGTGAGGCTTGCGGTCGTCTGGCGGAGCAACCGGCCGGCGTTGAACGGCAGCGACGGGATGTCGTTCTGCACACGGTAGGTGAGCGACGCATTGGCCGTATGCGTGATGTTGCCGTCCGTGACCGTTTCGATGAGCTGGCGGCGGTTGGCTTCCGTGCGGGCGATTTCGTCGGCGCGATCGGGCGCCTGCGAGTTCGACGTCGACCGGGCAATACCGTAGTTGACGCTGTACTGGTAGCGGTTCGCCAAGCGACGATCGAGCGAGATTTCCATACCGCGCGCGGTGAGGAAGTCACCGTTGACGACGGTCCGGTACTGCGGCGAGGAGCCGTCGTAGGTGGAACCGATGTCGTTCGTGGCGAGGCTGGTGCGGATACCGGTGAGGCCGGTTTCCGAGCGGTTGTACACCGCCACCTGCAGGCCGTAGTTGCTCTCGGCACCCAGCACCGTCGAGTAGCCGACTTCGTACGACTTGGCTTCTTCGAGGAGCAGGTTGACGTTGCCGACGTAGGTCGGGTTGCTCGTGCGGATGTCCGGGGCGCACTCGGTGGTGCCCGGCTTCACCTGCGACGCGGCGCAGTACCGATCGCCGTTGCCCGTGAGTCCCGCCACCGTGCCGGTACCCGTGTTGCGGTACACGTCGGAGTAGTTGGGGACGCGGGTATAGCGGCCGGCATTGAAGAACAACTGCGACCGCTCGGTGAGCGGGAAGTTCACGCCGATACGCGGGCTGAAGGCCGTGCGGGCGCGGGCGTTGGTGAAGTCGTCGCCCTGCGCGATGGCCGCAGCCGAGTCGAGCAGAATGGGGCGCTTGGTGGCCGGGTTTTCACGCGACGCGAAGCAGCCCGTCGTGCCAAAAGGCTGGCCCTGGGCGTTCAGCAACTGCTTCCCGGCGACCGACGTGCCGTTGCACACTTCACGGGCCGTGGTGCCGTTGGCGGGGTCGAGCGGGTTGGCAAAGCTCGAACCACGCGCGACGCCGTAGTCGAAGCGGCCGCCGAGTTCGATGCGGATGAAGTCGTATTCGATGACCGACTGCACGTAGGCGGCGGCATCGTACGGCTTGGCGCGGTACACCTGATAGGTGAGCGGCGTGATACCCGACTGGCCAGGACCGGCCGCTTGGTCGCTGTACACCAGGTCGTGGGTCACCAACTGCGCACCGAACTGCAGGTTGTTGTGGTCGGTGATCTGCGACTGGAAGTCGGCGCGGAAGGTGCGATCGGTAAACGTTTCGCCACCGTACAGCTGACCGCGGGCACCCTGGTCAGGGACCGTGCCGCAGAGGCCTGGCGACGGATTGATGAAGCCCTGCGCAAAGTTGGCCTGACAGAACGGCGCCGGGAGACAGACACCACGGAACACCGGGCAGGTCACGCGGTCGAACTCGAGCTGTGCGGCGCGCAACGTAAGCGAGCTGCGGCCCCACCGCTGTTCGAGCGACGCGATGTACATGGTGCTACGGTCGCGCACCGACGTCGGCGTCAGATCGCGCTGCAGCACGAAGCCCTGGTCGTTGATGACGAAGAGCGAGTCGGCGCGATTGTTCACCAGCGTGAGCGGATCAGGCTGGTAGGAGAACATGAACTCGCGCTGATACGGCCGGTTCGCGCGTTCCGCCCCGATGGCCGTCACGTTGATCTTGGTGTTGTCGAACGGGAGGAACGTCAGCTTGCCCACGAACTGGGAGTTCTGACGGCCGCCGAACGCCTGCCACCCCTTGATGAGGTCGCGCGAGTAGGCCGGCAGCACTTCCGACTGCTCGACGTTCTGGTTGACCGAGAAGACGTCCTGGTCGAACTCGAGCACACGCCCCGCACCGCTTTCCACCTGACCCGAGACGGAGTAGCGAACCTTGGCGTTGGTACCCGGCACCGGACCGGCCAGATAGCCGCGAAGCAGGTTGTTGCCGCCCAGCTTGTCCTGCGTGGAGTTGAACAGTTCACCCGGGAGGGTGCCGTTCTGGAAGCTGATGGAGCCGGAGACCTGCGACCCGCCCTCGCGGACGGAGTTGTTGATGATCCCCGACAGCGCGTTGCCGTACTGCGGCTGCATATTGCCGCGACGGAAGTCGACGCCGCTGACGGCGAAGGCGTTGAGGTCGAGGGCGTTCGATCCGAAGATCGAGTTGTTGATCGGGATGTTGTCGATCATCGAGAGCGTCGACCCACCGCGGCTGCCGCGCACGCGGACCGGCTGCGTGGTGCTGCGCTGCTCTTCGGCCACGGAGATGAGGCTCGTGTTCTGCGGGACTTCCTGGAAGCCCTGCTGCAGCGCGAGCACACCCGCAATGGAGGTGACGGGAAGCGACTGGATCTGCTCTTCGCTGATCGTCGTGCCCGAGCCGACCTGACCGCGCTCGATGAGCGGCTGCTTTTCGGCCTGCACCGTGATGGCCTGAAGGGTCTGGTTGGACGCCTTCATCTTGAAGTTCTGCTCACGGGTGACGTCGATCGCGATGCGCACATCGGTCGCGTTCACACTCTGGAAGCCCAACCGGCGTGCCTGCACCGTATAGGTTCCCGGGGGAACCTGAATGATGAAGTACCGACCAGCGGAATTCGTATTGGCACCAAGCGTCGTGCCCTGAATGACCACCGCGACGCCTTCAACAGGCTTGCCGCTTTCCGCATCAGTCACAATACCGGTCAACTTACCGGTTTGGGCCTGTGCGGCGGTGATCGGCGCGGCCAGGGCTGCGCCTAGGACCGTCGCGAATAACCACCGACGACGTCCGAGAAACCTCATCTGCTCCTCCGGGAGGGTAGTGCCACGAGACAACGTTTCGTTGCTCCGCACCAGCGCGAAGCCCCAAAACGCCTACAACGCCGGGCGCCGCCACCGTGGCCATGTGGGGAATGGCCTGCAGCAGCAAACGACCGACACTTATTGCCCGTACGCGCGCGGCACGCGACAGGCAGACCAGCGGGAAATCGAAAGGGATCGGCATTTGCCGGGCGCCAAACCGCAGGCGCCACAGGGCAAACAACAGATCAACCGGAATCCACGTCACCGTGGAGGTGTGAGCGAACGAGCAGGATGCTCAGCGCCAAGACAACTGAGCAGCACGCGGCAAACTAGCGCGGACCGCGAAAGTGTCAATGAGATTTCTCGGAATCGCTGGGACGAGGCCATTCCGCTTCGACCAGCAGCCACGGCGCTGACATCCGACAAGGCACGGCTCGGCCCCGAATGTTCCCGCGTGTTCCATGTTTCATCACGTCCAGGTCGTATATCGCTGTGGACGTTCCGTTAAACGGGCCGGACCGGGCGCACAGGACGCCTCGCCCCGACGACGAATCAGCGGACGCGTGACCGGTAGGTTCGCGAGAGCCGAAGCGTAGAGCCATCGCCCAGCACCAACAAGCCGTCGCCACCCGGCAGCGGGCTCATTTCCCGCACCCGATCCATGTTCACCACGATGCGACGATGAATGCGCACGAACTGGCGCGGGTCGAGTGCCGTTTCGATCGCGGTGATTGTACCGCGAGTCCGGTAGCTTTCGCCGCTCGCGTGCACCTTGATGTAATTGCCATCCGCTTCGAACCAGTCCACATCGGCGAGCGGCACAAAGCGTGTGCGACGTCCCTCGCGCACCAGCACACGCAACGGGCGCCCCTCGGCCCCGGATCGTCCGCCATCTTCCTGCGAGAGGTCGAGCACTCCCTCGTCGCTGGCCTCGCGGCCACGTAGCGGGCGACCATCGGCGCCTCGTGCGGCCATCCGCCATGGCGCGGACGCGATGAGCGTCCCCGTGGAGCCCCCCCCCGTCGACCGGCGACGCCGGAGCGCGTCCGGTCCGCTGCCCCCCTGCCCCGCGGCGCCGCCAGAGGGCGCCGCGCCGGACGAGGACACCGCCGCGCGCCCGGCAAAGAGCGCGCTGAGATCGACACCGCCGGCGCCGCCCGCTTCGCTGAGCAGCCGCTGCAGCTCGTCGGCGGTGCGCAGCAGCGCAAGTTGCAACACCTGCTGACGCGCGCGCGACAACGCATCACGCAGCCGTTCCGGCGCCGACGGCCACAACACGAAATCGGTGGCCTGCAACTCGAACGCGGCCACGGCCTCGTCGTCACGTGTGCCAACGCACACCACGGCCACCGGGCGCTGCGACGGAGACAACGCGCGCAACAAGGCGTAGCCGGAGCCGTCGGCCATGGCGGTGCTGACGACGGCAATGTCAGGAAGCGGGGCCACCAAGATAGACTGGGCGGCAGCCATGCCTGGCGCCGGCGCCAGCAACTGGAGATCGAGCGGAGCGGCGAGGGACGACAACTGCTCCAAAAGCGAATCGGCGAACTGGCCGAGGAGGGCGACGCGGAGGGACATGAGTAACGTGGGTAGGCGCGAGCAGACACGCTGCGTGCAGCACCGTGAGGAGCGCGCCCGGGAGCAGCGCGTTCCTGCTTCTGCTACGCCGCACACGGGGCGACCGTTGGCGCATTGGTCCCACAAATGCAAACGCCGACTCCCGAGGGAAGCCGGCGTTGCCAGCAGGTGCGCACGTCGCGCACCGACATCCGGTCGTCGCGGTGGTTCGTCGGGCACCGCTCTGCACGACGAACCCCGCGGCGACACTCGCGCCTCTCGGCGCGGTAACTCAACTACACAAGGAGAACGACAAGCGACAAACTCGTCGAGCCCGAACGCGTTACGCGGCCGTCGCCTGCTCGGTGACGACGCGAACGGCGTTGTCGACCACTTGCAGGAATCCACCATCGACCTGAAACCGCTTCTCGCCGTCGGCCGTGGTGACGCGCAATGTGCCGCGCCCCAGCAGCGTCATGAGCGGTGCGTGCAACGGCAGAATGCCGAGCTCACCGTCGAACGCCGGGGCGATCACGCCGGACGCGGTGCCTTCGAACAGCACGCGCTCCGGCGAAATCACCGACACCTTGAGGGAATCGCTCACGAGTTAGCCCTGGAGCTTCTTCGCGTTCGCGACCACGTCTTCCACGCCGCCGGCCATGAAGAACGCCTGCTCGGGAAGATTGTCGAACTCACCCGCGCAGATCCGCTCGAACGACGAGATCGTCTCTTCGAGCTTCACGTACTTGCCGGGAATACCGGTGAACTGCTCGGCCACCGCGAACGGCTGCGACATGAAGCGCTGCAGACGACGCGCCCGTCCGACGATCTTCTTGTCGTCTTCCGAGAGTTCGTCCATGCCGAGAATGGCGATGATGTCCTGCAGTTCCTTGTAGCGCTGGAGCACCTGCTGCACGCCGCGGGCGACGCGGTAGTGTTCCTCGCCGACGATTTCCGGAGCGAGCGCCTTCGAAGTGGAGGCAAGCGGGTCCACCGCGGGGAAGAGTGCCTGCTCGGCGAGCGAACGCTCAAGAACGACGGTGGCGTCAAGGTGGGCGAAGGTGTTCGCGGGAGCGGGGTCGGTGAGGTCGTCCGCCGGCACGTAAACCGCCTGGATGGAGGTGATGGAGCCTTTGTTGGTGGAGGTGATCCGCTCTTGAAGCGCGGCCATTTCCTCGGAAAGCGTGGGTTGGTAACCCACCGCGGAAGGCGTGCGGCCAAGAAGCGCGGACACCTCGGAACCGGCCTGGGAGAAGCGGAAGATGTTGTCCACGAAGAGAAGCACGTCCTGGTTGTCCTCATCGCGGAAGTGCTCGGCCATGGTGAGCGCGGAGAGGGCGACGCGGAGAC